>JAGPFL010000014.1 GCA_018056545.1 Syntrophobacterales bacterium | reverse complement strand
TCATGATGCTGGGAATGAACCATCCCATGGGGCCCCTGGCCCTGGCCGACCTCATCGGCCTGGATACCTGCTGGGCGATCATGGATGTGCTGTACAAAGGTTTCGGCGATTCCAAGTATCGTCCCTCACCGCTGCTGAAGAAGTATGTGGATGCCGGTTGGGTGGGCCGCAAGGTCGGCCGGGGCGTTTACGATTACAGCAAGAAGTAGGGGGAATCCGCATCCCGCGGGATGCCTAAGATAAAAGGGGGTATGTTTATGGAGTATCAGAATCTGATCTTTGAAGTAGCGGACGGGGTGGCCACCATCACCTTCAACCGTCCCAAGGCCCTCAACGCCATGAACTCCGTGACGATGAAGGAACTCTACGATGCGGCCATGCGCTGCCAGACCGATCCCGCCGTGAAGGCGATCATCCTCACCGGCGCGGGCGACAAGGCCTTCGTGGCCGGGGCGGACATCTCAGAGATGCAGAACATGCGACCCCAGGAGGCCATGGAATTCATGGAACTGGGTCATGCCACCCTGCGCCTCATCGAAACCATGTCCAAGCCGTCCATCGCTGCGGTCAACGGCTTCGCCCTGGGGGGTGGGACGGAGATCTCCATGGCCTGCGACATGCGCTTCGCCTCCGATAAGGCCCGTTTCGGTCAGCCCGAGATCCTCATCGGCCTCATTCCGGGCTGGGGGGGGACCCAGCGTTTGTCCAGACTCATCGGTGTGGGCCGGGCCAAGGAAATCATCATGGGCGGCGGGCAGCTCGATGCCCAGCGGGCCTATGAAATCGGCCTGGTCAACAGGGTGATCCCGGCGGATCAGCTCATGGAGGAGACGAAGAAATTTGCCGCCAAACTGGCCGGGCTGCCCGGTTTTGCCCTGAAAATGGCGAAACATGCCATCGTCTACGGCTATGATCTGGCCCTGGACAACGCCAACAAGCTGGAAGTCGAATGCTGTGCCCAGTGCTTCAGCACCGACGACCAGAAGGAGGGGATGAAGGCATTTCTGGAGAAACGGAAGCCGAATTTCAAGGGTTGTTGAAAAAGAGGTTGGGGGAGGGTGCCGAACCGTCGTTAAGGACGGCACGGCGCCTGATCAGAGGGAATGGCATTTTAACCATTTTTAATTCATCTAAGGGGGGTAATAAGCATGAATTTTGGACTGACTGAAGAACAACAAATGGTAAGGGATCAGGTAACCAAGTTTGCCGAGACGGAGATCAAACCCATTGCCGCGGAACTCGATCGGACCCATCGTCATCCCGAAGAGATATGCCGAAAGCTGGGCGAAATGGGCATCATGGGCGTGGCCGTGCCCACGGAATACGGCGGGGCCGGAATGGACACCGTCACCTACGTCCTCTGCATGATCGCCATTTCCAAGGCCTGTGCCAGCACCGGCGTCATCGTTTCCGTCAACAACTCCCTCTATGGCTTCCCCGTGAAGACCTACGGCTCGGAAGAACAGAAGAAAAAGTTTCTCCCCCCAGTTGCCGGAGGCAAGGTGGAGGGCTGTTATGCCCTGACCGAAGCGGGCGCCGGGTCGGATGCGGCGTCCCTGGCCTGCCGGGCGGAGCTCAAGGGCGATAAGTATATCGTCAACGGCACCAAGAGATTCATCACCAACGGGAACGTAGCCCATTACTGCGTCCTGGCGGCGACGGAGGATCCGGCGAAGGGCTACAAGGGTGTTTTGAATCTCATCGTGGATCTGAAAAACACCAAGGGCTTCTCCATCGGCAAGATTGAGGAGAAGATGGGCATTCTGGCCTCCGGCACGGCGGAACTGGTATTCGAAGATGCGGAAGTGCCGGCGGAAAACCTCCTGGGAAAACCGGGCCAGGGCTTCCGGCAGATGCTCTCCGGCCTCGACGCCGGCCGCATCGGCATCGGTTCCCAGGCCTGCGGCATCGGCAAGGCCGCTTTGGAAGACGCCCTGAACTACGCCAAGGAGAGGGTCCAGTTCGGCAAACCCATCTCCACCTTCCAGGCCATCCAGTTCAAACTGGCCGACATGGCCACGGAACTGGAAGCGGCGGAACTCCTCCTCCTCCGGGCCGCCTGGATGGAAGACCATCATATGGACTACGAGAAGGAATCGGCCATGGCGAAGATGTACGCCTCCGACGTGGCCATGAAGGCGGCCATCGAAGGGGTCCAGATCTTCGGCGGCTACGGCTACTGCAAGGAATACCCGGCGGAACGCCATATGCGTGATGCCAAGATATGTCAGATCTATGAAGGCACCAACGAAATCCAGCGGGTCGTTATCGCCCGTAAGCTCCTGAGCCTCCGCTGAACCAGGGAATCGGGATGGAAGAACGATCGGGGGCGGGTGGATCACTACCCGCCCCTTTTCATCCTTGAAGGAAAAAGGAAAGACTTATGCATCCGGAATTGATTGACACTTTGGTTGTTTCCAACAACACCAAGATCGTCTTTCTCGTCATGGACGGCCTGGGAGGTCTCCCCGGTCCCGAAGGCCAGACGGAACTGGAGACGGCGCTGACGCCCAATCTGGACACCTTGGCCAAAAAGAACATCTGCGGGCTTCTGGACCCCGTGGGCTACGGTATTACCCCCGGCAGCGGTCCGGCTCATTTCGCCCTTTTCGGTTATGATCCCGTGAAAAACAATATCGGACGGGGAATCCTGGAGGGTGCCGGCATCGATTTCCCCATGACACCCCGGGATCTGCTGATCAGGATCAATTTCGCCACCGTGGATGGCGAAGGTCTGATCGTGGACCGGCGGGCCGGGCGCATCGACAACGAAACGAACCGGCGGATCTGCCGGAAACTCCAGGAGGGAATGAAGGCACCGGATAACGTGGAGGTGATTTTTCAACCGGTGAAGGAACACCGGGCCGTCCTCGTCTTGCGGGGGGAAGGACTGGCCGAGGAGATACAGGAGACGGATCCCCAGCAACTGGGCCGGCCGCCCCTGGCACCCCGGGCCCTGACACCCCCGGCGGCGGCCACGGAGAAGATCCTGTCGGACGTCATCGCCCAGGCCGGACGAATCCTTGCCGATGAACCCAAAGCGAACATGATGCTCCTGCGGGGTTATGCCAAGTACCGCCGGTACCCCTCTCTTACCGAGCGCTATGGCCTGAATGCCCTGGCCATCGCCAGCTATCCCATGTACCGAGGCATCGCCCGGCTCCTGGGCATGAACATCGCCGCCCCGACGGAGACGGTGGCGCAAGAGATCGCCCTGCTCCAAGCGGAATATCACAAGTACGATTTTTTCTTCGTCCATGTCAAAGCCACGGATTCCCGGGGCGAGGACGGTAACTTCGCAGAGAAGGTCAAGGTTATCGAGGAAGTGGATGCCCTACTTCCGGAGATAACCGCCCTCAAACCGGATGTCCTGGTCGTCACCGGCGACCATTCCACCCCGGCGGTCCTGGCGTCTCATTCTTGGCACCCCGTGCCCGTAATCCTGGCCGCGTCAACCTGCCGACCCGACCTGGTCGGCTATTTTTCCGAGCGGGATTGCATCCGCGGCGGTCTGGGCCGCATGCCCATGATGTATCTCATGGCCCAGGCCCTGGCCCATGCCCGGCGTCTCGATAAATTCGGCGCCTGACGGATCCTTGTCCGGTGGGCGGGCACGGTGACGAAGGTCGCCGTTTTGCCGGCCTACAAATCATCCCGAGAAAACATTCCGGTTCCGCAATCGATTGGCAGAGGTGGATAAATGTTCCTGCTACTGAGAAAACGAAAGCGGTTTTCGAGGTGCCGAGGGACCGTTGTGCAACTTATCCGCCCGTTGCCGCGGTGTTCAAAAATCCGCACCCCAGCCGAGAAGCTGCTTTTTTTGCTTGCATATAACAATATGTAGTGCTACTGGAGCAGCATGCCCCAATATATTGCGATCAACCGTTACACAGGGAGGGATAAATGCACACGAAGATCCGCAAACGCGACGGGCGTCTGGTCAAGTTCCGGGCCGAAAAGATCACCAACGCCATTGCCAAGGCCGGCGCCGCCACCGGGGAGTTTGACGAAAATATCGCCAGGAAGATGACCATCAAGGTCCTGAACCTCGCGGAACGGCTCTTCGACAGTAAGATCATGACCGTGGAAGAGGTCCAGGACATCGTCGAGGAGGTGCTCCTGGATTCGCCCTACCGGCGTACCGCCAAGGCCTATATCATCTATCGGGATCAGCATGCCCGCCTCCGGGAGATAGCCAACAGGATGGAGGTGGATCTCGTGGATCAATATCTCAAGAAGCTGGACTGGAAGGTCCACGAGAACAGCAATATGGACTATTCCCTCCAGGGTTTGAACAACTACATATCCTCGGAGGTGAGCAAGGTTTACTGGCTGAACGAGATCTACTCGCCGGAGATCAGGAAGGCCCATGTGGAAGGTGATTTTCATATCCATGACCTGAGTCTCCTGTCCGTCTATTGCGTGGGCTGGGACCTTTACGATCTGCTCCTGGAGGGATTCAAGGGGGTTTCCGGCAAGGTGGAGAGCAAGCCGGCACGCCATCTCCGGAGCATCCTGGGACAGGTGGTGAATTTTTTCTACACCCTCCAGGGGGAGGCGGCGGGCGCCCAGGCCTTTTCCAATTTCGACACCCTCCTGGCTCCGTTCATCCACTACGATAACCTAACCTACAAAGAGATAAGGCAGGTCCTCCAGGAGTTCATCTTCAACATCAACGTCCCCACCCGGGTTGGTTTCCAGACGCCCTTCACCAATGTCACCCTCGATGTCACCGTTCCCAGGCACCTGGCGGGACAACATGTCATCGTGGGTGGCGTACCGCAACCGGAGACTTACGGCGATTTCCAGAAAGAGATGACCCTCTTCAACCGGGCATTTCTGGAGGTTATGGAGGCGGGGGATGCCAAGGGGCGGGTCTTCACCTTTCCCATCCCGACTTATAACATCACCAGGGATTTCGACTGGGAGAATCCCAATCTGCAGGGACTCTGGGAAATGACCGCCAAATACGGCGTGCCGTATTTTTCCAATTTCATCAACTCCGACATGAGCCCCGAGGATGCCCGGAGCATGTGCTGCCGCCTGCGGATCGACAACCGGGAGCTGGAAAAAAGAGGGGGCGGACTGTTCGGGTCTCATCCCCTCACCGGTTCCATCGGCGTCATCACCATCAACATGCCGCGGATCGGTTTCCTGGCGAATTCGGAGAATGACTTCTTTCAGCGTCTGGAGAGATTGATGGTCATTGCCCGGGAGGCCCTGGAGACAAAACGCAAGGTTCTGGAGAAGTATACCGACGGCAACCTCTATCCCTATACCAAATACTACCTCCGGAAGATCAAGGAACGTTTCGGCGAATACTGGAAGAACCATTTTTCCACCATCGGGCTCGTGGGGATGAATGAGGCCTGCGAAAACCTTTTGGGGCAGGACATCGGGTCACCTGCCGGCCAGGATTTTACGAAAAGAACCCTGGAGTTCATGCGGGGAAGGCTCATTGCCTTCCAGAAGGCCACGGGAAACAACTACAACTTGGAATCCACGCCCGCGGAAGGGACCTCCTACAGGCTTGCCCGTCTTGACAAACAGAAATACCCCGAGGCGCGGTGCGCCAACGAGGAGGCCTATCGAACCCGCCGGGCGGATCCCTTTTATACCAACTCCACGCAACTGCCCGTGAATTACACTGACGACATCTTTGCCGCCTTGGATCTTCAAGACGGCATCCAGACCAAGTATACCGGCGGTACGGTGTTTCACGCCTTTGCCGGGGAGAGGATCGACGATCCGGCGGCGGTGCGCAGTCTCCTCCGCAAGGTGTGCAGCCGGTATCGACTGCCCTATATCACCTTCACCCCCACCTTCAGCGTCTGTCCCGCCCACGGTTATGTCAAGGGCGAGCGGCATGTCTGCCCGGAATGCGGTGCCGATTGTGAGGTGTATTCCCGGGTCGTGGGCTACCTCCGGCCTGTCAAGCAGTGGAACAAGGGCAAACAGGAAGAGTATCGGCTCCGGAAAACCTACCGTTTCGCAGTATGAAAATAGCTGGTTTCCAGAAGTTCTCCCTGATCGATTACCCGGGAGGGGTGAGCGGGGTGGTGTTCACCCAGGGCTGCAATTTCCGCTGTCCGTACTGCCACAATCCCGAACTCGTGGACCCACGCCGCTTCGTCGGCTCGATACCCGCAGAGGATATCCTGGGCTTCCTGGAAGACCGGCGGGGAAAGCTGGACGCCGTCACCATTACCGGCGGCGAGCCAACCCTCCAGGGGGATCTACCTGTATTCATAAAAGAAATCAAAGATATGGGCTTTCTTGTGAAGATCGACACGAACGGCTCCATGCCGACAATGTTGGCGAGGCTGCTGGCGGGGGGGCTGGTGGATTATGTCGCCATGGATCTGAAGGGGCCCCTGGAAAGGTATCCTACCCTCGTCGGTGCCGCGGTGAACCGTCGGGATCTGGAGGAGAGCATCGCCCTGTTGGGCGATGCGGGTCTTCCCCATGAATTCCGGACGACCCTGGTGGCCTCCCTGCTTACCGTTGAGGAGATAGTTTCCCTGGTGGAGAGGATCCCCGCCGCCCCCCGGTATGTCCTGCAGCGCTTCGTTCCTTCCAAACTCCTCGATCCTCGGCTGGGAGAGAATGATTGTTTTTCCGAAGAGGAGATCGCCGGTCTCAAGGTCCTGCTGGAAAAAAGGCTTCCCTGCGTGGTGGTCCGATGATATGATGGGGGCATGAAGACCGAGCCTTCCCATTCTTCCACGAAATACATAGAGCATTTGACGAAGATCGGCGTCGCCCTGTCGGCGCAGCGAGACATCAACCGCCTCTTGGAGATGATCATCGACGAGGCCTGCGATCTCACCAAGGCGGATGGGGGCACCTTGTACACCATGTCGCCCGATGGGAATGCCCTGGAATTCGCCATCGTCTTAAATAAAACATTGGGCATCCACCGGGGCGGGGCGGGGGAGAAGATCGACTGGCCGCCTGTTCGGCTGATGAAGAGCGCCGCAAGGCGTAATATGGCCAATGTTTCCGCCTATGCCGTCCACACCGGCCGGGTGGTCAACATTCCCGATGTCTATAATGCAGCGGGATTCAATTTCCGGGGGACCAGGGAGTTTGATGCCCGTACGGGCTATCGTTCCCGATCGATGCTGGTGGTGCCCATGCGGAATCACGAGGGAGATGTCATCGGCGTTCTCCAACTGCTCAACGCCAAGGGGGCAAAGACGGGCCGGGTGATCCCTTTTTCACCGGAAAGCGTTATGATAACCGAGTCCTTCGCCTCTCAGGCCGCCGTCGCCCTCTCCCAGAACCGGCTGATCAAGAACCTCGAGGAACTCCTGGAGGCCTTCGTAAAGACCATCGCCCTGGCCATCGACGAGAAGTCGCCATATACCGGCGGGCATATCAGGCGGGTGGCCGACATCACCATGGCCATTGCGGAGAAAATCAACCACGCGACAGAGGGGCCGTTTGCCCATTTCCGTTTCAGCGCCGACCAGCTCCAGGAACTCCGTATGGCGGCCTGGCTTCACGATCTGGGGAAGATCGCCACGCCCGAACATGTGGTTGACAAGGCGACCAAGTTGGAGACGATCTATGACCGACTGGAGGTGATTCGGCTCCGGGGGGAGATCATGATCCGTGATCATGAGCTGGCCCTCCTCCGTGCTGTGGGACCTTCACATGCTTGTAAGCATGATGAAACGCCGCGGAACGATGATGCATTTGCCCGGCGGCTCCATGATGACATGGCGTTTCTGGAGGCGGTAAATCGGGGTTCAAAGAGCCTGAGCGAAGAGGAAAGGGCCCGTTTGCAACAGATACACACCTACAAATGGATGCGGGACGGACGGGAGGAACCGCTGCTCCACGACGATGAATACCATAATCTCTGTATCAGCCGGGGTACCCTGAACGCCGCGGAGCGGGAGATCGTCGACAATCACGCCCTGGTCACCGAGAAACTCCTCGGGCAACTGCCCTTTCCCAAGCGGTTGAAAAACATCCCCGCTTACGCCGGGAGTCATCATGAAAAACTGGACGGTTCCGGCTATCCCCGGGGGTTGAAAGGAGAAGCGATTTCCCTCCAGACGAGGATCATCGCCCTTGCCGACGTCTTCGAGGCCCTGACGGCCAAGGATCGGCCTTACAAACAGGCCAACACCCTTTCCGAGGCCGTGAAGATCCTCCGGCAGATGGCGGAGACGGGGCATATCGATGCAGACCTCTTCTCCCTGTTCATGGAGGAGAAGATATATCTGGATTACGCCCTGCGGGAGTTGCCCCCTCGGCAGATAGACCGCACCGATCTCGCATTCTGACCGGAGCGCTGACGACCGGTCAGACCACACCCCGGGATCGCAGTTCGGCGATATCCCCGGCGTTGTAGCCCAGCTCCGCCAGGACCTCGCCGGTATGCTGTCCCAGGTTAGGGGGTGGGACCTGGGCTTCGGGATTATCCGTGGAAAATCGTATCGGGAAGGCCTGCTGGGGGATTTGTCCGTCCGTGGGGTGCGAAAGCTGATACCACAGCCCGCGCTCCCGGATCTGCGGGTCCCCCAACACCTCCGGGAGGGAGTTGACCGGGGAAAAACAGACCTCGCGGCAGGCGAGGATCTCCATCCATTCCCTGCGATCCTTCTGCCGGAAGGCCTCCCGGAGTTCGGCGATCAGTCCGGCCTGACGGGCGGGGGGGGCATGCAGCTCCCCGATCAGATCCTCCCGCTCCAGGCATTTGCAGAGCTCCTGCCAGAATTTCTCCTCCAGACAGCCGATGGCGATGAATTTTCCGTCCCGGGTTTCATAAACGTTGTAACAGGCATAGCCGCCGCCCAGGCGCGTTTCCCCCCGCCCCGGCGTTTCTCCCCGGGCGAGATACTCGGACATCAATAGGGCCAGAAAAGGGCTGAGGCCGTCAAGGAGCGCGACATCCAGGTATTGTCCCTTTCCTGTCCGTTCCCGGCGGAGGAGGGCGGCCAGGATGCCCAGGGCGGCATTGAGCCCGCCGCCTCCTGCCCCGGCGATCATCACCGCGGGGACGATGGGCGGTCTCCCCTTCTCGCCCAAGAGGTCGAGGATGCCTGATATGGCCAGAATATTGATATCGTGGGCGGGGCGATGGCGATAGGGGCCCGTCTGCCCGAAGCCGGTCAGGGAGCAATAGATCAGGCGGGGATTGAAACGCCCCATGTCTTCGTAGCCCAGCCCGAGGCTTTCCATGGTTCCCGGGCGGGTGTTTTCGACGATGACGTCGGACGCGGCGGCCAAGCGGCGGAAGATCTCCCGGCCTTCCTCAACCTTGATATTCAGTGTTACACTCTTTTTGTTGCGGTTGAGGATGTGGAAATAACTGCCGTTGCCGCCGAGGAGCGGCGGGGTGCTGCGAAAGCCGTCGCCGCTGCCGGGGTTTTCTATTTTGATCACCTCGGCGCCCAAATCGGCCAAGATCTGGGTGCATAGACCTCCCGGCAGCACCGGCGCCAAATCGAGAATCTTCATTTCTGCCATAGGCAGCATATCTTTACCTCTGTGAGGCCCGGGTCTGCTGAATGATCCAGGCGCGGGCCTCTTCACGGTCGGCGGCGGCGAAAGAGCCCCGCCGGCTTTCGTTTCCTTTGACGATGAGGATGTCGGCCGCCTCGCCCTTCACGGCGTCGCTGTAGAGGACACAAAGCCGGGCCGCCGTCGCGGTCTCCGCCTCTGTCCCGCCGCCGGGAATGAGCACCAGGGGCCCCGGAACCGATGCCATCCGCAAAACGGTGTCGCCGGCACGGATCAATGTCTGCAAGGCCGAATTGTCCTTTTCGTTTCTCCCGACGATGACCCGGGCGGTGGGGCTGATCCGGAAATGTCGTCCGTATTTGAGAAGTTCGAGGTCGCGGCGGTCATGCTCCGGATGGTGGGAGAAGAGATCCCGGAGGCGGACGGAAAACATCGGATCGGTAAGCAGACACCCTCCCGCCGGCGGGGGGAAGCGATGGAGCCCGAATTTTTCCGCCAGCTCCATTTGGCGTCGTCGACTTCGTCCCTGGATATCCAGCAGCAGGGCCCGGTCGACTTTGCCTTCCCGCTCCGGAACGCTTTCCGGAAGCAGGCGGGCACTCAGGGGGCGCACGATCAACTCCCCGTATCCGGAATTCTTTGCCACCATGTGCAGGGATTGTCTGGTCTGGGACATGGGGCGCTGCCCCAGCACCTCGCCGGTAAAGAGGAAATCAGCACCGTATTCCTCCATCATCCTCCCGGCGACGTGTAACATGAGGGTGTGGCAGTCGATACACGGATTCATGTTCTTCCCGTAGCCGTAGCGGGGGGCCTTGAGCATCTCCAGATGCTCATCGGTGATATCGATGACGCGGAGCGGCATCCGGAGGTGCTGGGCAGACGCCTGCGCTTTGCGGGCATTGAAGAAGGGGGTTTCGAAGGTTATCCCCTGGACGGAAATTCCCTGCTCCTGAACGACCTTCACGGCGAGCATACTGTCTAGCCCGCCGGAAAATAGTGAAATAGCTTTTACAATCAATAGCTTACAACCATCACGCCCACGGCCTGGGCAAGGTATCCGGTGAGGTGTTCCCCCGGGTCGAAATCGGTGAGATAGATAACCGCCCCCTTGTCTGTGGTTATTTTCAGGCCGGAAAGGCTTATGTGCGCCGCCGCCAAGTCCCCCGTCGTGGCCAAGGGCAGGTGGAAAGGACCGGAAACATAGGTAAGGCCCATGGCCCGGCAGAACCTGGCCAGAAAAGATGTCCGCGTTTCTCCGGTTTGGGGATGAAGGACCTCCGTTTGGCCGCTTTGGAGAATGCCGATGAACTGATTGGGCAGCCGTCGTTCCATGACGATAAGCCTTTTGTCTCCTCTGGCGATCAGGAGATCGGTCTTCACGGTGAGATCGAAACCGTCTCTGCGGGTGTCGAAGATCTTGAGGCTGGCTTCTCTGGTAGTCGGCACTTCCAAAATCCGGCAAAGATCGACGATCATCTCCGTATGGGAACGGGAGGAAAGCCGCGCCGCCGATCGGGGCGTCATGTTTTCGTCCGGTCGGGGGGCGAGGATCTTATCTGCGGCAATTTCCACAATCTCCCACCCTTTGCCGGAGGCATGGCTTTTGACGAGACCCGGCAGGGGGGGAGACTCTTCCGTCCGCAGCCACAAGGCGATATTTTTCCCCTTTTGAGCTGGTACGGCGCCGTCCTTGGGGACGATAGTCCAGGCAGGGGGGATTTGCAGCAGCGGCTGGTCGCCGATATTCAACGGCGTCTCCCGCTTGGTCATTTCATGGGTTCCCGAGGCCCCTATGAGCTGTGCCAGGATCTCCGGGGCGCTAAGCCGGGGATCGATGCGGATTATCAATACGTTCTTCCAGGCGCGTCGCACCAGTTGAACGACATTTTCCGGCAATTGTCCGCGAAAATCCGTGAAGACCATCCCCCGGTCCGCAAATTCCACCAAGGGAATTTTTCGGCAATCGACGGTCAATTGCCCCATGCCGCTCAGGGGGAGATAGTATTTCCCCTGATCAACCACCGATGCCCCGATCCGGTGGAGCAGTTGTCTGATGAGCAACCATTTGTCGGGGGAGGGGAAGGCCTCCGCGGCGGAAAGGAAGGCGGGGGCCTGGGTGGAGGCGACAGAAATCGCCGTTGACCCGGCGGCGGGAACGGCGCCGTCCGTCTTCCTGACAGGTAGGACGAGCCGCTGGCCCGGATATATGCGGTTTAGGTCCTTGATTTCAGGGTTATATTTGCGGATGATCCCCAGGCGTTTTTTCGACTCTCCGGTAACCCGTTGTACGATATCCAGAAGCCATTCCCCTTTCTTGACGGTATAGACGATCGTTCCGGGACGGCTCAGGGCGGATTTCCGGAAGGAGAGATAAACCGTATCCTCTTTTGCCGCTGCCGGAAGGCCGACAAGCAGGAGACACAGGACAACGATTACAGGAAGCGGTTTGCAATTATTCATGGATAGGCTGTTTCAGGATTCTTTAGGCGCCATCGTTACTCGATTTTGCCCGAAATGTCAAACGACATCGTCCTTACCTCAATGAGATGACGATATTTCGTCAAATCCGTCCGGCCACGCGACGAGGTCAAAAAAATGCCATGACCGTTTCCGGCCATGGCATCTCTCAAAGGATTTTGGACAGCGGACTGCCCGTTGTTATTACAGACCGCTCTTGAAGTCGTCTCTCATGAGCTCGCGGGCGATGATCATGCGGCGGATTTCCGAGGTACCGGCGCCGATTTCCCACAGTTTCTGATCCAGGAAGTGACGGGAAATGGCGTATTCCGTCGTGTAACCGTAACCGCCGTGGATCTGAATGGCATCCAGACCGGTCTTGGTGCCTACTTCGCCGTTGAACAGCAACGAGGCGGCGGCCATACGATCCAGGTCCGTGCCCTTGCCGCCCGACTTGTTGGTCAGGCTGTCGCAGTAGGCGGCGGCGCTGTAGGCCAAGAACTTGCCGGCCTTGTAGTTGCAGTACATGTTCGCCAGTTTTTCCTGAATGGACTGGAAGGAGGCGATGGGCTTGCCGAACTGCACTCTCTCCTTTGCATACTTCAGGGAGAGCTCGAGGCAGGTTCTCTGGCCGCCGAGGGTACAGCCGGACAGGGTGATTCTTTCCGTGCAGAGGCCGCTGGTGAGAACGGCGACGCCCTTGTTAAGGCCGCCGATGAGGTTCTCTTCGGGAAGTTCCATGTCTTCGAAGGTGACCAGGGCCGTGGGGGAGGTTCTCATACCCCACTTCTTGATCTTCTCGAACTTCACCTGGCCCTTTTTCTTGGGCTCCGCGGTCTCGAAGAAGAAGGTGGAGATACCCTTGGGACCGGCGGCGGGATCCGTCTTGGCGTAGAACACCATAAAGTCGGCCACGGGACCGTTGGTGATGAAAATCTTGCTGCCGTTGATGATGTAGCGGTCGCCCTTCTTTTCCGCCTTGGTGGCCATGCCCATGGCGTCGGAACCGGCATTGGGCTCGGTGATGCCGAGGCAGCCGATCCATTCGCCGGAGCAGGACTTGGGCAGGACGTGCATTTTCTGCGCTTCCGTTGCGTTTCTGCGGAAGTTGTCGAAGCACAGGGTCTGGCTTGCGCCGACGGTCATCGACAGGGCGTTGCTGACCCGGGCGATGGTTTCATAGGCCAGCAGGGTCTCTACGTAACCCAGGGCGGCGCCGCCGTATTTTTCCTCAAAGACGATACCGTTGATGCCGAGCTCGCCGGTCTGCTTGAACAGATCTTTAGGCATCTCGTCGATCTCGTAGGCATGTTCCATCTGCGGTTCCAGCCAAGTCGTTGCCCACTTGTAAACTGAATCCTCGAGCATCCTTTGCTCTTCCGTAAAGTTGAAATCTAACGCCATAACACTACCTCCCTTTTGAAAATAATTTGTATTACCTGACGCGAGCCTTCCGCAACCGCACGCAGCCCGCAGGGGCTCTCACGGACGCAATGATTCCGACCCGCATATTGGTTACGAATCGCGTGTCATTTCCGGAATAATCAAGAAGCGATATTCTGAAGATAATTAGCTGAAACGCGAAGGGTATATATATGAATGCGCGCCCGGTGTCAAGGTGTTTTCTGAGAAAATTCGAGGTTGCAACGAACCGGCGACTTGATATAAGACGGGGGCGGAAAAGCATGTCCGCCGAAATGGCCGAAGGAGGAAAAGATGGGAACGGGGGGGCAGGAGGCGCTGCTGAGGGAAATGCAGGTCAGGATGAACAACAAACTGCGGGAGCAGGAGATAAACGTCATTACTCACTGGCGGGAACAATTGACCAAAATTCTCATGCTCAAACCGGAAGGGGTAGGGGCGCTGCAGAATCAGGTGAAGAAGGTGGCGGACATGATGGACAACCGGATTGCCGTCCTGAAGAGATCCCCCCGGGATTGACGACCCGGCGTAAAAAAGCGTTAATGTCTTGGACGAAGAAGAACAGCTTATGAAAGAGATAGCGGATTTTCTTTTTGAAGTGGGAATGTTGCAAAAGACCCCCCGTTCGGGGTATCAGTTTCTCGGCTCGGGCTGTGAGTCGGTGGCGGAGCATATCCTCCGCACGATCTATATCGGTTATTCCCTCTGTAAGATGGACGGCCGGGCCGACGAGCAGCGGGTGATCAAACTCTGTCTCTTCCATGATCTCCCCGAGGCGCGCACCGGCGATATGAACTATGTCAACAAGAAATACGTAAAGGTGGACGAGGCCAAGGCGGTGGCCGAACTTACCGAGGCGTTGCCCTTCGGCGATGACATCGCGGCGGTGATCGACGAGTTCAACCGCAAGGAAAGCAGGGAGGCGCGCCTTGCCCATGACGCCGATCAGTTGGCCCTGATCGTCCAGTTGAAGGAGTACGGGGATCTGGGCAACAAGTACAGCCAGGAGTGGATTTCCTTCGCCGTCAAGCGCCTCTGCACGGAGAGCGGCCGGCGGCTTGCGGAGAGCATTTTGAAGACGGATTTTTCGTCCTGGTGGTTCAAGGACAAAGGGGACTGGTGGGTGAACGGTTCGCACCGCGGAGAGGCGTCATGAACATTTCAGTCCAACGGTGCGGAAAGACGGGTTGGCGGGCCCTGTTGGTCCTGGGGATGGCGGCGTTAATCCTTGCCGGTCTAACGGCCTGTGCCGGTTCGCAGAAGCGGAAGGCCGAGGCGGAGAACCACCTGAATCTCGGGACAGCCTATGTGGAAAGCGGGGATTACACCGCCGCCCTGAAGGAACTGCTGGCGGCGGAGAACAGGGATCCGGACAACCCCCGGATCCACTATTATCTGAGCATCGCCTATTTCGGGAAAGGCTATACGGACAAGGCGGCGGCGGAAGGCGAAAGGGCGGTGCAACTAAAGAGCGATTATTCCTTGGCCTATAACTTTCTGGGAACGGTTTATTATTCCCAGGGACGTTACGAAAAGGCGATCGAAGCCTTCAAAATGGCCCTGGCAGACATTCTATATGAAACACCGAGCCTGGCCCTTTACAATATGGGCAAGGCGTTCTATCGCCTCGGAGATTACCATCAAGCCCTGGCGAGATATGGGGAGGCCCGGGCCAAGGACGCCCGTCGGGACCTGCTGCCCCTCATCGAACTGGAAACGGGCCGGGTGAAATTGTCTTTAGGTGACGCCAACGGCGCCGTCGACCATTTGCGGAAAGCGACGGAACTGGCGCCGGTGCTGGTGGAGGCCCATTACCTCCTGGGGGAAGCCTATCTGAAGCAGAAGAATTCCGCGGCGGCAAGAAAAGCCTATCAAGAGGTCGTAAGGCTGGCCCCGAATTCGGATTTTGGGCAGAAGGCCGCCCAAGCTCTGAAGTTCATGGATATCTGACCGGTTGCCACCGTTGTTCCAAGGGGCTGCGGAAATCGTTCCGGACAACGTTCCCGGGGAATAAACGGCACTGATAGAAAAATATTTGAGGAGTTGTGCATGGCCTCCAAGAAACAATTGCGTACCGCCACCGTCAAGACGAAGAAACAGAAGAAACAGATGAAGAAGTCCATTCTTGTCTTGGTCATCACGGTTCTGGTGGGTTTCCTTGTTTTTTTCTTTCTGACCCTTTTCGATTATGTCTATCCCCCGGTGGGCGGTCAGGGGGCCGGCGCCCGCAAGAAGGAGAAAATGGAGGTGGTAGTTTATTTTTCCGACGCCAACGAGCGTTTTCTGACGCCGGAGAAGCGATATGTGCCGAAGGAGGACGAACCGGAGGGCTTGGCGAGGGAACTGGTGAAAACCCTGCTGGACGGATCGCGGTCCGGCCTGGTGAACACCTTTCCGGATAAGGTGGAGGTGCTCGGCGTCAAGATCGACGACGGTACGGCCAAGGTGAGTTTCAACCGGAATCTGCCGAAGAATCATCCCGGCGGCAGCGCCAGCGAAATGGCGACCATCTATTCCCTCACCAATACCTTGACGGAAAACATCCCGGCCGTCAAAAGGGTGAAGATCCTCATCGCCGGCAAGGAAATCGAATCCCTGAAAGGACACATCGATACCCGCCAGGCCTTTGTCCCTAACCGGGAGTTGATTGTCCAGACCAGGAAGGAGCAGTAGCAGCTTGCCTTATGCCGCCTAAGTCCAAACTGTCCAAAATAAGGAATATCGGCATCGTCGCCCATATCGATGCCGGCAAGACCACGGTTACGGAAAGGATTCTGTACTACACCGGACGTTCCTACAAAATGGGCGAGGTCCACGACGGCGAGGCGGTCATGGACTGGATGCCCCAGGAACAGGAACGGGGGATCACGATCTCTTCCGCGGTTACGGCCTGTAACTGGCAGGATTATGAGATCCATATCATCGACACCCCGGGGCATGTGGATTTCACCATCGAGGTGGAAAGATGTCTCCGGGTTCTCGACGGCGCCGTGGTGGTCTTCTGCGCCGTCGGAGGGGTGGAACCCCAGTCGGAGACGGTATGGCATCAGGCGGACAAGTACGGGGTTCCCAAGATCGCCTTCATCAACAAGATGGACCGCGTAGGGGCGGACTATTTCGGTACCGTGGAGATGATGTCCCGACGTTTCAATTCCCGGCCTCTGCCCATCCAGATTCCCTGGGGGGAGGCGGAGGAGTTTCAGGGGGTGATCGATCTGATCCGCCGGCGGGTCATCACCTGGGACAACGCTTCCCTGGGCGCCCGGTATTTCTTGGAAGAAATTCCGGCGGATTTTGTCGCCCCGGCACAGCAGCATCGGGAGCGAATGATCGAGACCCTGGCCGACGTGGACGACCTGCTTGCCGACAAGTATCTGGAGGGCCTGGACATTACGGAAGAGGACATACTTAAGGCCATCCGCCGGGCGACCCTTTCCCTGCGCGTTGTGCCGGTGCTGTGCGGTTCCGCCCTGAGGAACAAGGGCATCCAGCCGGTGCTGGACGCCGTACCGGCCTTTTTGCCCTCCCCCGAGGATGTGCCGCCGGTGCGGGGCATCAATCCCCTCTCGAAAAGCGAGGAATCCCGGGCCAGCGATTCCCAGGGACCCCTGGCCGCCCTGATCTTCAAGATCATGCAGGACGAGGGGAGGAAACTGTCCTATCTGCGCATCTATTCCGGTCAGATCAAGGCCGGCGACGATCTTTACAACGCCTCGAAGGGGAAGAGGGAAAAGGTGTCCCGCCTGCTGAAGATGCACGCCAACAAGCGGGAAAGGCTGGAAAATGCCCAGGCGGGGGATATCGTGGCCGTCATGGGCTTGAAGGAGGCAAAGACCGGGGATACGATCTGCGACGAGGCTCACCCCATCCTCCTGGAGCCCATGGATTTTTACGAACCGGTGATCAGTCAGGCCATAGAAGCTAAGACCCCCGCTGATCAGGAGCGGGTATCTTCGGCACTGGTAAAACTTATGGAGGAAGACCCCACCCTGCGCCTCAAATATGACGACGAGACGGCGCAGACCGTGATTTCGGGAATGGGAGAGCTACATCTGGAGATCCTTATCGACCGCCTACAGCGGGAGTTCAACGCCCGGGTCAATGTGGGCAAACCAAGGGTGGTATATAGGGAGACCATCCAATCCCCCGTGGAGGTGGAAGGGAAATTTGAGCGGGAAATCGGCGATCGCCGGCATTACGGTCATGTGGTGCTCCGGCTTCAGCCACGAGACCGGGGTATGGGCAACAGCTATGTGAACAACGTCTCACCGGAGCTCATTCCCGAGGAGTTTCACCCTGCCATCGAGGAGGGAATTCGTGAGGCCATGACCAGTGGCGCCATTGCGGGATATCCCGTGGTGGATATGGCGATCGAAGTCACGGGAGGATCTTGCCGGGATGGCGAATCCTCGCCCCTGGGTTACAAGATCGCCGCTTCCACGGCCTTCCGGGAAGGTTGCGAAGCCGGGGGACCGTTGCTTTTGGAGCCGATCATGATGGTGGATATCCTTACCCCCAGTGAATTTATGGGGGAGGTCATCGGCGATATCAATGCCCGGCGGGGGGAAATCCAGTCCATAAATCCCAAGGGGGCGGTGAGCGAGATCAGGGCAAAGGTTCCCCTCAAGGCCTTGTTCGGGTATTCGACGGATCTCCGTTCGGCGACCCAGGGCCGGGCCACCTTTTCCATGCATTTTTTCCTTTACGACCAGGCCTGACCATGGGATGGCTAACCGGCACATTCCGGCAAATATCCAGGAATATCTATAGCCTTTACCGCAAACCCGCCGCGCAGGTGGCGACGATCACCCTGGCCATCGTCATCGTGACGGCCACTGCGGTCCATTACTTCGAATATAATCAGTCGAGTTCCAATATCAACACCATCTGGGACGGCGTTTGGTGGGCCATCGTGACCATGGGAACCGTGGGGTACGGGGACAAATATCCGGTTACCGTGGGCGGCAGATTCGTGGGGATATTTCTTATCTTTGCGGGAGTGGGGTTGATGTCGCTGTTCACCGCGACCATCGCTTCCGCCTTTGTAGAAAGAAGAATGAGGGAGGGCAGGGGGTTGGAAACCGTCAAATCCAGGGACCACATCGTTATCTGCGGTTGGAATGAGCATACCGACCGGGTTATTCAGGGGCTCACCACCTATGGTGTCATGAAGGACCAGACCATCGTCCTGATCAACCAACTTTCCGTGGAAGAGATCGAGGCCCTGCGGCTTAAATACGGCCGTTTCAACATGAAATTTCTCCGAGGAGACTACGTCCATGAGGAGGTGCTGCTCCGGGCGAATGTTTCTCAGGCGAAGTTTGTTCTCCTCATGGCGGATCAGTCCGGCGGACACCTTCGGGAGCGCAGCGACGAACGCACCGCCCTGGCGGCGCTCACGGTCAAATCCCTGGCCGGGAATGTGAAGACCATCGCCGAACTTCTCGATGGCGAGAACCGACCCCATCTCAAACGGGCCAATGTAGAGGAGATCATTGTCCGGGGTGAGCATGTGGGTTCCCTGCTGGCCAGTGCCATCAATTCTCCCGGTATGCCCCGGGTGATTTCCAGCCTCGTTTCCCTGGGGGACCGGAACAAGCTGTGGCGGACCAGAATCCCGACGGCTTATCACAACCGTCCTTTCAAGGACTTGGCCGCCTATTACCGGGAAGAGCATCAGGCCATTCTTATCGGCGTCATCAAGGAAAGGAAGGCGATCAAACTGGAGGACATCCTTTCCGACAATACCTCGGTGATCGACAACTTCATCAGGGAGAAGATCCGGGAGTCCAGGAAGGATTTCTCCCTGGAGAAGGATGCGGTCAAAATCAACATCAATCCCGATGACGATTATATGATTGCGACCGACGATCTGGCGATCGTTCTGGCCCGATCCATTCCCGAACTGTAGCAGAATAAATTATCCCGAGGCGAACCCATGGAGGACAAAGAGCTTCTCTTGAAAGAACCGGAAATATTCCGGAATCTTACCCCGGATCAGATCAGGGAGATCATCGGCATCGCCCGCCGGGTGTCGTTTCCTGCCGGAAGTATCATCATGAAAGAGGGGGAGATAGGGGATACCATGTACATCATGATGGAGGGCACGGTGGAGGTGGTAAAAAGCCTTGTCCTCGGCGATTTTGACGACGACCAGGAAGCGGCGGCGGGCAGCAAGGTGTTCACCCGCCTCGATGCGAGCGAGCACGCCGTCTTTGGGGAAATCGCCCTCCTGGAGGCGCAGAAACGCACGGCCACTATCAAGGCGGTTACGGACTGTCAACTCTATGAGATCCGCAAGGATGATTTTCTTGACCTGGCGGAGAGGGATTGTGCCCTGGGGTTTCGTATCCTGCTGAACCTGGCCAGGATCGTCAGCACCCGTCTGAGAAAATCGGATGAAGAAACGGTCAAATTGACGACCGCCCTGAGTATCATCCTGAAGGAATCTTGAGGTAACGGCAAGAGATCATGAATCCCTTCAACCCTATTCCCTCCGTCACCGACGGAATGGTCGAGCTGTCCGACGGGCAATCCGGGCCGCGCCTGGATCGGGAAAAACTCCTCAAGAGCATCTTCCGCATCAGCAATCTTCTTACCGTACAGGCCAATTCGGACGAAATCCTGGCTAAGATTCTCGATGAGTTGATCGACGCCATAGGATTCGACCGGGGCATCATCAGACTGTTCGACGAATCCCAGCAATATCTGGTGGCACGGGTCGTCAAGAATTACAGCGAGGAAGAGGCCACCCGGGCTTTCAATACGCCGCTGAATGTTCAGGAGCACGAGTGCCTGGCCACCAGGGTGGCCCGCACCGGGGAAATGGTCACCATCCGGGCGGCGGCCACCGATCCCAGGATAACCGATACGGACCGGATGCTTACCAGGATCGCAGAACGGGGGTCCATCGTTTGCGCCCCCTTGAAGATAGGGGATTACGTAATCGGTACGCTGGCTGCCTGGCGTCAGGAAGAAATCGACTTTTTCCCTGAGGAGATCAATCTCTTCCTGACCTTCTCCAACCAGGTCAGCGTCATCATCCACAACGCCCGGCTGTTGGAAACGAATGCGGAAAAGATACGGAATTTGATCATCCTGCAGGAGGCGGTGTCGGAATTGAACCACAACTATTCCCTGGACAACCGTATTCTGGAGATCGTTTTCCGGAGCGCCCTGGAGATTGCCTATGCCGACCGGGTGCTGGGCTATGTGTGGGATATAGAGAGAAACCGCTGTCTGGTAAACGACGGCGGGCAAATCTTCATCAAGAGCAAGGCGGAGTGCGATGAAAAGATCGGAAACAGCCTGATCAAGGAAGCCATCGACAAGAAAACGACAGTGGTCAGTCAGCCGCCGAGAGGGGACGGTGCGCCGCCCATGTTCCCCGGATTTCCTGTGGAGATCGCCATCCCCTTCCGGATCAGGGACAAATTTGTCGGCGCCCTCCTTTTGGCGAAGGACAAGGGCGGATATACCCAGGATCAGATCAACATCCTGGATGTCCTCATCAACAACGCGGCAACGGCTTATGACAACGCCATCATGCATTCCCTACTCTCGCTGGAGGCGGAGAGCCTGAAGACGGAAGTGGAGAAGCTCAAGGAACGGGAAGACCATCTCATGGGGTTTCACGACATCCTCGGGAAATCCCGGAAGATGATAGATATCTTTCACGTTATCGCCGATGTGGCGGGTCACGACACCAACATTCTCATCCAGGGGGAAAGCGGCACAGGCAAGGAACTTATCGCCCGGGCCATCCACCGCCATTCGCACCGGAGCCTCAAACCCTTCGTGGACCTGAACTGTGCAGCCATCCCGGCGACCCTCCTGGAAAGCGAACTGTTCGGTTATGAGGCCGGGGCCTTCACCGACGCCCGCAAACGAAAGATCGGTCTGTTGGAATACTGCTACGGCGGGACGATGCTCCTCGACGAAATAGGGGAAATGCCGATCCAGCTGCAGGCCAAGTTTCTCCGTATGCTGGAGGACGGCCATATCCGGCGCCTGGGAGGCAACGAAAACATCCCCATCGACGTGCGTTTTGTCTTTTCCACGAACCGCGATCTCAGTGAGATGGTGAACGCCGGCACCTTCCGCGAGGATCTTTACTACCGGATCAGTGTGGTCCCGGTGTTGATCCCGCCCCTGCGGGAGCGTGTGGACGACATCATCATGTTGGCGCGTTATTTCGTCCAGGAATTCAACAAGAAGTTCAGCAAACAGGTGAAGCGCTTTTCCCGGGAAGCGGAGACGATCCTGCAGACCTACTCCTGGCCGGGGAATGTCCGAGAATTGAAAAACATCATCGAACGGATCATGATTCTCAAAGGCGTGGGGACCGTGATAACCCCCGACAACCTGCCGGCGGAACTGAAGCTGCTGGCGGGGCAGCGGGATCCGGACATCAAGATAGAACCGTTTCTCCAACAGCTTCCCCTCGACGGCATCGACTATGAGGCCGTAACGGAAAAGATCTTCCGGGAGGTAAAGATGAAGATCCTGGAAAATGCTTTGGTAAAAACCGGGGGCAACAAATCGGAGGCGGCCAAGCAACTGGGGATCTCCCGTTATAAGTTCATTCGCGAACAGAAAAAAATCGCCAAGGAATCCGGGAAGCCTCCTCTTTGAAAAGCCACGTTCCCCTGTGCTAAAAATGCACATATTGTGCGAAAATAGCACGGGTAGGAAATAGCCTGTTCAACGTGTTCTCCAGAAAAACAACCTCCCTTGCTGTTCGATAAACGCACACCAGTCTGAACTCTTTTACTGCAGGTGATCCATATTGTGTCGCCGGCGACAAAATATATAACGAAATAAAGATGATTTATTAACAAACAGCCTAAGTACATTATCGAAAAATCCTCCTCTTCCCTTTCAGGACGTTTTGGCATGATAGTTGCTGATATTAACGACAAAGAGAAACAACCAAGATGAATTTGGAGGAAAAGAATCGTTCTCAGCAGGACTCAGGTAGAAAGAAGGGTTTAGAGTATTTCAGGCTTGACAGAAAAAAGGTGAGCGATTTTTTTCTTTCCATAGAGAGCGACCAAGACGACGGAAGGTTAACCCAGGCAACAGGAAAACAACAAAACAAAGAGGCGAAGGAAGACAAAAGCGCAGATTTCTTTTTACCTGAGTAATCCTGCGAATAAAACAGAGTTTTAATGCCGGTGGGTGGTTTCAATCCCTCCTTTCCACCCACCGCCCCCCTTGTGGGCGATCTGAAGGGGAACGAGCAGCAAACCCTTTCAGTTTATATACAGGTGGATGGTTTAGTCCCTCCTTTTCCATCCACCTTTTTTTATACGTTGAATCTGAATACTACTATATCCCCGTCCAAAAGCTGATAATCCTTCCCCTCCGAACGGATAAGACCTTTTTCCCGGGCCTGGGTAAGATTCCCTGCCGTCAGGAAATCGGCGTAATGAAGAATTTCCGCTCGGATGAAGCCCCGTTCCATGTCGCTGTGAATCCGGCCGGCGGCCTGGCTGGCTCTGGTGCCCCGCGGGATGGTCCAAGCCCGCAGTTCCGGACCGACGGTGGTGTAAAAGGTGATCAGCCCCAGGAGTTCGTAACCCGCCCGGATCAGTTTCTGTAGTCCCGATTCCTGAAGCCCGAGATCCTCCAGAAAGGCGGCCCGTTCCTCAAGGGGCAGCTCGACGATCTCAGCTTCCAGATCGCCGCAGATGACTATCACCGCTGCCCCCTCCCGGTCGGCTATTTCCGCCAGTGCCCGGATATGGGACTGGTCTCCC
Source organism: Syntrophobacterales bacterium (assembly GCA_018056545.1). Taxonomy (GTDB): domain Bacteria; phylum Desulfobacterota; class Syntrophia; order Syntrophales; family UBA8958; genus UBA8958. Next base: position 7,197 of record JAGPFL010000014.1, on the reverse strand, counting down.
TTGAGAACCGCTTCCGAGACATTGGCCACGTAGAGGACCTTCTTGTCGGTCAAAAGGTGCAAATCTTTCAATGTTCCGGTGTTTTCTGCCGTCAGGGAGAGGTTCCGGCAGGGGATCCCCCTTCCCAGGGCGTCCTTGATTGTTCTGAGAAATTCCAGAGCCGCCGCCGCCTCCCGGTCGCCGGTCTTTGCCCGCTTCTCCAGGATCGTCAGCCGTCGCTCCAGAGTCTCCAAATCGGCAAGCATCAGTTCGGTATTGACGATTTCCACATCGCGGGCGGGATCCACGATGCCGTCCACATGGACCACATCGGGATTGTCGAAGCAGCGGACGATGTGGACGATGGCATCTACCTCCCGAATATGGCCGAGAAATTTGTTCCCCAGCCCTTCGCCGCGGCTCGCACCTTTTACCAGACCGGCGATATCGAGGAACTCCATGGTCGTATAGGTCTTGCGGGGGGGATTGATGATCCGGGCGATGTTTTCCAACCGCGGGTCCGGAACGGCGACGACGCCGACATTGGGATCGATGGTGCAGAAGGGGTAATTGGCCACTTCCGCCCCGGCGGCGGTAAGGGCATTGAAGATAGTCGATTTGCCTACATTGGGAAGGCCGATGATCCCGCAGCGGAAACCCATGATCTCACCTCTCGTATGGAATAAGCAGTGCAGCCAAGCCTGACGAATCCGTAAACAATCATGAAACTCCCTTTACTGCCAATATCCCGATTGAAGAAGAACTTTCTGCCATTATTACAAATTCTGGCCCCTTTACCCCGCCGGACATGAACGGGGGAGGGCAGGGGTTGCCGTTGCGAAATCATCAAATGTGGGCCCCACGATGATTTCCGGGGCGGCGTGCCCCGCTCCCGCCCGGCACGTTCGTCTCCGGCTCAGGAAGTAAAGATTTTGCCGGGATTTGTCAAGGCAATAAAAAAGCGCCTCCGTAACCGGAGGCGCTTTTTCCTGCTTATGTCCCGATCGGCTCAGGACGGTTTGTTGAGTTTACCCGAGTTTCTCCGCCGAGATCCGCATGCCGTAGAAGGAGCGATACACGAAGATCAGGGCGATGACGAAGAACAGCGAGGCCAAACCGAGTTTCATCCCGGTGTTGGTCATGGTGACGGCGATTTCCGTCGCCAGAAGACCGAACAGGGTGGTGAACTTGATGACCGGGTTCATGGAGACCGAGGAGGTATCCTTGAAGGGGTCGCCGACGGTGTCGCCCACGACCGTCGCTTCGTGCAGCGGGGTGTTCTTCTGGCGGAGATCCACCTCGACGATCTTCTTGCCGTTGTCCCAGCAGCCGCCGGCGTTGGCCATGAAGATGGCCTGGAAGAGGCCGAAGAAGGCGATGCCGACGAGGTAGCCGATGAAGAAGTAGGGGTTGAAGAACGCCAGGCCCAGGGCCATGAAGAAGATGACGATGAAGATGTTGATCATCCCCTTCTGGGCGTAAACCGTGCAGATCCGGACGACTTCCTTGCTGTCCTCGATGGAGGCCTCGGCCTTGTCGAGGTTGATGTTTTCCTTGATGTAAACCACGGCCCGATAGGCGCCGGTGACGACGGCCTGGGTGGAGGCGCCGGTAAACCAGTAGATCACGCAGCCGCCCATGATGAGGCCGAGGATGATCTCGGGCTGGACCAGGCTGAGTCTGGCGATGACCTGACCGAACATCTTCTCCAGAAGGATGATGATGCCGAAGACCATGGTCGTGGCGCCGACGACGGCGGTGCCGATGAGGACCGGCTTCGCCGTGGCTTTGAAGGTGTTGCCCGCACCGTCGCCGGACTCGAGGAAGTGCTTGGACTGCTCGAAGTCGGGGGTGACGCCGAAGTGCTTCTTCACCACTTCCACGGCATCGGGACGGGATTCGATCATGGAGAGTTCATAGATGGACTGGGCATTGTCGGAGACAGGGCCGAAGCTGTCCACGGCGATGGTTACGGGACCCATGCCGAGGAAACCGAAGGCCACCAGACCGAAGGCGAAGACCGGCGCCGCGAACTTGAAGGCCGGCGGCATGATCTCCATGACCGACGGGGCCTGGGAAACCAGGTAGGCGATGAGCATGAGGACCAGGATGACCAGGCCTTCCCAGAAAGCGGAGAAATTGCCGGCCACAAAGCCCGAAAGGATGTTCAGGGAGGGACCGCCCTGACGGGAGGCGTTGACGACCTCGTCGCAGTGCCGGGAGCCCGTGCTGGTAAAGACCTTGGTGAATTCAGGTATCAGGGCGCCGGCGATGGTGCCGCAGCTGATGATGATGGACAGGGCCAGCCAGAGGGAGATACCACCCACAGCGGGAACATCGGCGAGAAGCACATAGCTGGCGCCGAAGGTCACGATGATGGAGACGATCGAGGTGATCCAGACCAGGTTGGTCAGGGGATGCTCGAAATTGAAGTCCTTCTTGCCGCCGAACATGGATCTGCTCATGGTGTCGTTGGCGAAGTAGGAAACCAGGGAGGTGAGGATCATGAGGATACGCATGGCGAAGATCCAGACGATGAGTTTGCCGCCCATGGTGGGGTTGTCGGCTAAAGCCAGGGCCAGAAAGGCGATGAGGGCCACGCCGGTGACGCCGTAGGTCTCGAAGCCGTCCGCCGTGGGGCCGACGCTGTCACCCGCGTTGTCGCCCGTACAGTCGGCGATGACGCCGGGGTTCTTCGGATCGTCTTCCGGAAGGTGGAAGATGATCTTCATGAGGTCGGAGCCGATATCGGCGATCTTCGTGAAGATACCACCGCAGATACGCAGGGCGCTGGCGCCCAGGGATTCGCCGATGGCGAAACCGATGAAGCAGGGACCGGAAAGCTCTTTCGGGATGTAGGCCAGGATGATGATCATGAAGAAGAGTTCGATGCTGACCAAGAGCAGACCCACGCTCATGCCGGAACGGAGACAGATGTTGACGATGCTGAGCGGGTCGCCGCTCAGGGAGGCGAAGGCGGCCCGGGAGTTGGCCACGGTGTTGATCCGGATACCGAACCAGGCGACGCCGTAGGAACCCAGGATACCCAGGATGGAGCAGACGAGAATGACCATGATTTCACCCATGGGCATGTGGGACAGACCGCCGAAGTAATAGACGATACAGATGGCGATCAGGATCCACAAAGCGGTGAGGAACTTGCCCTGCTGCAGGACGTAGGTCTTGCAGGTTTCCCAGATGGTCTGGGAGACATCCAGCATGGCCTGGTGAGCGGGCAGATTCTTCGTCTGGGTGTACTGCATCCAACCGAAGATCATACCGACCACGCAAATGGCGAGGCCGAGATTCAGGATCAGCATCCCGCTCAGGGCGCCGCCCATGAAACTGACCTGGGTGAGATCGGGCAGTTTTATGTCCGCCTCACCGGCGAAAGCCATGGGGACCATGAGAAACAACATGACGGCCACGGCTGTCAGTAGAGAAAATACAGCTTGTTTACCCTTAAACATCATTAAACCTCCTCAGAAAAATTATTTATGGTGCAACCGTTATATTTGTTCATAGCCGCCTGCATCCCCTTCGAGATTATCTCTTTGACCGCTGTGCCGGCTGTGGTAACAACCCCGGCCAAAAAGTTTTTCTCGGCTGTGGAAAAGGGTTCCAGGACGTACCGCTCGGTCATTTCTTTATCCGCTGGCTTACCGATGCCGATCCGCACTCTTAGAAAATCCCGGCTGCCCAGATGCTGCATGATCGAGGCCAATCCCTTGTGCCCTCCATGACCGCCGCCCGCCTTCAGTCGCAGGACTCTGAAGGGCAGGTCGAGATCATCGTGGACGACTATGACGTCTTCGGTCTTCTCCATCTTGAAGTAATCAAAGAGCTTTCTTGCCGCTTCGCCGCTTCGGTTCATGTATGACTGCGGCTTTGCCAGCATGATCCGGCGGCTGTCGAGTTCACCCCGGCCCCAGATGGCATCGAACTTCCTCTGTTCCAGGGGGATCCGGAGTTCCGCGGCCAGATTTTCCACCACCATGAAACCGGCGTTATGGCGGGTCTCCTCGTAGCGCCGGCCCGGGTTGCCCAGCCCAATGATCAAGAACATGTGCCTTCATTCCCCCGGCTGCACGGTGTCCGGCCCGGGATTACTGTTCCTTGGCCTTCTGTTTGAGAATCTCCGGCTCTTTGGGGGCTTCTTCGCTCTCTTCCGCCTCGGCCTCGGCCTTCATCGCCGCCCTGGTTACCGATACCATGGCCAAAATGGCATCCTCCGCATCAAGGATCGTTACCCCTTCCGGGACCGGAAGACTTCCCACCCGCAAGGCCTCTCCTACCTTCAGGTGGCTGATGTCCACCGCGATATGCTCCGGCAGGGCGGAGGGCAGACAGGTCAGAGAAACCTCTCTTTTCAGAATCTGCAATTCTCCTCCCAGCTTGACGCCGGCCGGCGATCCCGTGAAGTGCACGGGCACCGCTACGGTGAGCTTGTGGTCCATGCTGATTTCATAGAAATCCACATGGAGAATCTGCCCGGTCAGGGGATCCTGCTGAATGTCCTTGATAATGGACATCCGCTCCAGAACCCTTTCCCCGTCCTCGATCTGCAGATTGATGAACACGTTTTCATCGCTTTTCTTGAGCAATTCCATCATTTGCCGGTTGTTGACGGTCAGCATGACCGCCTCCGCCTTGGGGTTGTAAAAAACGGCGGGAATCAGCCCGTTCGCGCGAGCACGTCGGGCGGGGCCTTTCCCTGAGGTGTTGCGGGCAGACGCCCTCAATGCTATGGCTTCCATGGGTGCCTCCTAAATAAAGAGTGAACTGACTGAATCATCGTAATATATCCGGCGGACCGCCTCACTGAGCAAACCGGCCACCGAGAGGATCTTGATACGCCGACAGGTGCGGGCGCCGTCGTGAAGAGGGATCGTGTCCGTGACAATGATTTCCTTGATGTCGGAATTCTCCAGGCGTTCGATGGCGGGGCCGGAGAGAACGGGATGGGTGCAGCACACGGAGACGTCCAGCGCCCCCGCTTCCTGCAGCGCCTTGGCGGCCTGGACGACGGTGCCGGCTGTGTCGATGAGGTCGTCGAGAACCACAACGCGCTTTCCCTGGACGTTGCCGATGATATTCATCACCTGGGCCTCGTTGGGGCCTTCCCGGCGCTTGTCGATGATGGCCAGGCCGACGCCCATCCGGGTGGCGAAGGCCCGGGCCCGCACCACACCGCCGGTGTCCGGAGACACTATCACCGTGTTATCCGAATAGTTTTCCTTGATATAGTCCAAAAGTACCGGGGTGGCGAAGAGATTGTCCACGGGGATATTGAAGAAACCCTGAATCTGCCCGGCATGCAGATCCATGGACAGCACCCGGTTGGCCCCGGCGGTGGCGATGAGATCCGCCACGAGCTTGGCGGAAATGGGCGCCCGGGGCGCCACTTTCCGGTCTTGGCGGGCGTAGCCGTAATAGGGGATCACCGCTGTGATCCGATAGGCCGAGGCCCTTTTCATGGCGTCGATCATGATCAGAAGTTCCATGAGGGTGACATTCACCGGCGGGCAGGTGGACTGGATGATAAAGACATCCATCCCCCGGACGTTTTCGTTGATTTCCACCCGGGTTTCCCCATCGCTGAAGATGGAAACATTGGCCTTCCCCAGGGGGACGCCCAGATTTTTAGTTATTTTCGACGCCAGGTCCGGCGTGGCGTTTCCAGAAAAAATGCGAATTCTTTCCAGCATGAAGTACCTCTTTAGCGATGCTCCGCTGTATATTGGCTGGGGCGGGAGGATTCGAACCTCCGTATGCAAGATCCAAATTCTTGTGTCTTACCGCTTGACGACGCCCCATGATTGTCCACGGTCAAGGAAGCGCACGGCGATGCCGGCGGAGAAGCGACGGGAGGGTTATTACAGGGGGAAACTAAATGGAATGGGCTCGAAAAAGCGACCAGGACCCGTATCCCTGCAGCGATTGCTCCGCCTTTACAACCATGTCTTCGTTGTCAAAGACGCCGAAAATCGTGGGACCGCTACCGGACATCAACGCCCCCGCAGCGCCGTGGCCGAGGAGAAGCGACTTGATTTCCTCAAGAACGGGGTGAAGATTGATGGAAACCCTCTCCAGGTCATTATGCAGTCCCTTGATCACATCATGGCGTTCAAAAAATCGAGGGATGCTATAATGTATTGACTCATTTGTCAACGTGAAATTAAGAGCTTCATAAACCTTGCGGGTGGATAGTTCAAAGCCCGGGTTGACCAGGAGAAAATGGAGACGGGGAGGAGAGTTTACGGCCTCGAGGCGGTCCCCGATACCGAAGGCCCAGGCGGTGCGGCCGAGGATGAAAAAGGGAACGTCGGCCCCCAGGGAAGCGCCCATTTCCATGAGGATGTCCGTCCGGAAGGGGCGTCCGGCCAGGTCGTTGAGGGCCAAGAGGGTGGCGGCGGCATTGGAGCTGCCGCCCCCCAAGCCGGCGGCGATGGGGATTCTCTTCTTGAGGATGATTTTGATGTCCGCCGGTGTTCCCAGTCTGCGATAGAAGGCGGCCGCCGCCCGGTGGACGATGTTGTCGCCGTCCTCCGGAAGGTTTGAATCGGGGCAACGGACGACTATCCCAGCTCCGGCGGCGGGAAAGAATTGCATTTCATCAAACAGACTGATGGGCTGCATCAGGGTGGCCAGCTCGTGGTAACCGTCCTTCCTTTTTCCGAGGATCTTCAAGTGAAGGTTCACCTTGGCGGGGGATAGACGGACCAGGGGTTTGTCTGTCGTTTCCCACGAAGGAGACGCCGCGGTGCCGTAGCTGTTCATCCTTTTTCTTTGACGTATCGCATCCGCAGCTCGAAAAGAACGGCGTCCAGCATGGATTTTTCGTTGCTGTCCAGGTTGCCCCTGGTTTTCGTCTCGATCATGGCGATGGTGTCGATGGTGTGCTTGGCCGCCGCCAAGTTCTTCTTTGCCTGGCCCGAGGCGGGATCGGGAAAGTCGCCGAAGTGAAACATGGCGGTGGTGCTCAGAGACAGGATGAAATTCATGAAGTTTGCCTCGGGGAGAAAGTCATCCTGCTCCTCCGCGGCGGTCTGCGCCCCGCCGGCGGGCTGTGCGTCGCCGGGACCGGTTGTTTCCGCCCCGCTCTTGGCCTCCGGGGCGGCATCCTCCCGGCGGGCCTCGCCGCTTTCGTCGAAAAGCCGTCGATCTCTGACGACAAATCCCTTGTCCTTTTTTTCCTCTTCCATTGATTTCTCCTTC
>JAGPFL010000013.1 GCA_018056545.1 Syntrophobacterales bacterium | reverse complement strand
CCCCAGAGCAGGCTCCCTACCCACCCCCGGCCGCGGCACTGCCCAGGGAGAAAATCGCGCCTTAGCCGGCACTGTGGGTCATCAGGCAGAACCTCCGGCGGGAAGATTCACCCTGGCCGGCAGCGTCGAGCTGGCCCTCCGGCAGAGCATGGTCATCCAGGCGGCCAAGGAGGGGGTAAAGGGCGCAGAGGCCCTGAAGAAGGAGGCCTTCACCAATTTCCTCCCCAAGCTCAGCACCTCCTACAGCTACACCCGCCTCAACGACGCCCCCTGGGCCAATTCCCCCGGAGCGACCATCAACGTCCTGGGAAACCAGATCGTCATTCCTCCCAGCCAAACCATCATGGGCACCCAGGACAACTACAACTGGGCCCTGGAGGTGAAACAGCCCCTCTTTGCCGGCGGTTCCATCCTGGCCAACTATCAGGCCAACAAGAAGGGCGAGGATATCGCCCGTCAGGAGGAATCCACCACCACCCAGAATCTGGTCGAGGAGGTGAAGGCCGCCTATTTCAACATCCTCAAGGCGCAGAAGATCCTCGGTGTGGCCCGCCAGTCCGTGGAGCAGCTCAAATCCCACCGCGATGAAGCCCGGCATTTCTTCGACGTCGGCTTGATCCCGAAAAACGACCTGCTGCAGTCGGAAGTGCAGGTGGCCAACGGAGAGCACAATCTCGTCAAGGCGGAAAACTCCCTGGAAATAACGAAATCGCGGTTCAACACCCTTCTGCGCCGGGCCGTGGACGCCCCGGTGGAGGTGGAGGACATCCTCGTTTACCGCCCCAATGAAAAAACCCTCGAAAACTGCCTCCAAACCGCCTACGACAACCGCCCCGAGATCAAGGCCTATGCCCTTAAGGTGGAGCAGGCGAAAGAATACGTCAAGGCCGCCCGGGGCGAATACCTCCCCACCCTGAGCGCTGTGGGACATTACGAGCGTTTCGGAGAAACGGGAAGCCTCCAGGGGAGTGCCTACAAGAACATGGAAACCTGGTATCTCATGGCCCGGGCGGACTGGACCTTCTGGGAATGGGGCAAGACCAGAAACCAGGTGGCCGCCCGGCAGTCCCGGGAAAACCAGGCCGCCAGCATGCTCGTCCATGAACGGGACCGGGTGACCTTCGAGGTCAAGGCCGCCTACATCCTGGTCCGGGAAGCGGAAAAACAGGTCTTTGTGGCGGAAAAATCCATCGCCTCCGCAGAGGAGAATTTTCGCATCAACAACGAGCGCTATCGGGAACAGGTGGCCACCTCCACGGACGTCCTGGACGCCCAGACGCTGTTGACGAAGGCCAAATCGGATTATTTCACGGCCCTGGGCGACTATTACATCAATCAGGCCCGTCTGGAGAGGGCCATGGGGGTCAGCAAATGAAGAAACGCCTCATCCTTGCCGTCTTTATCATCCTGCTGCTGGCCGTCGGGGGGTATGTCTATTACGGACAATGGAAGAACCAGCACCGGGAAAGCTATTATTCGGGAACCATCGAGGCTAAGGACGCCAAACTCGCCTTTCAGGCCGGGGGCCGGGTAACCGTCGTCCATGTCCGGGAGGGCCAGCGGGTCGCCGGCGACGAGGTCCTGGCCGAGCTGGATGCGGCGGAATTCCAGAGCCGCCGGGATCAGGCGCAGGCCTCCCTGGAGAGGGCGATCAAGGGGCAACAGCAGTTGGAGACCACCCTCCACGTCTATCAAAGCGTCCTCCCCGCCGACGTCGTCCGGGCCGAGGCCGTCGTCGCCAGCGCCCGGAAGGTGATGGAGGAGGCGCGGCGGAACAAGGAACGTTACGAGAATCTTTACCGGCGGGGGGTGGTGGCGGAAAAGGAATGGGACGCCGTGCGGCTTCATTACGACACCGCCGTCTCCCGTCTCACGGAGGGAGAGGCGGCGCTTAGCCAGGCGAAAAGCAATCTGAAAAAGATCGAGATCGCCCGTCGGGACATCGAGGCGGCCAAGGCCCAGGTGCAGATGGCCAAAGCGGTCCTGGAGCAGGCGGCCATCCAGATGGCCTACACGAAACTCCGGGCCCCCTTCGGCGGCGTCATCACCAGCCGCAACGTCGAGCCGGGGGAGGTGGTTTCCCCCAGCCGGGAGGTCTTCAACCTGGCGGACCTTTCCCGGGTGGATCTGAAGATCTTCGTGGAAGAAACGGCCATCGGCAGGGTCAAACCGGGACAGGCGGTGGACGTGAAGATCGACACCTTCCCGAACCGCGTCTTCCCGGGAACGGTGTCCTTCGTGTCCCCCGAGGGGGAATTCACCCCCAAGATCATCCAGACCCAGAAGGAACGGGTGAAGCTGGTTTATATGGTGAAGGTGTCCATCCCCAATCCCGGTTACGAACTGAAAACCGGTATGCCGGCCGACGCCTGGCTCAAGTAGGCCGGGGACGGGCGATCGATGGTACGCTCAACTTCCGCGGCCGCCGAGCTTCCCGCCTTATGTTTGCGGGGGCCCGGGGATAGACGTCTTCGCCCCACCGGAGGATTCAGGAAATGACCGGTCCATCCGCCCCCTTCGTCGCTGTCGAGCACGTTTCCATGCATTTCGGCGAGATCGAGGCGGTGCGCGACATCTCCCTGACCGTGGCCCCGGGGCAGATCTTCGGCATCGTCGGCTCCGACGGCGCAGGCAAATCCACCCTCCTGCGCATGATCGCCACCATGATCAAACCGGCGGCGGGCCGGATCGCCGTCGACGGTCGGGACGTGGTGGCCGAAAAGCGCCATGTCAAAGACCTGATCGGTTATATGCCCCAGCGTTTCGGACTCTATCCCGACCTGACGGTGGATGAAAACCTGCAATTCTTCATGGACATCTTCGGCCTGTCGGGGGAGGAAAGAAAAATACGGCGGGAAAAATACCTGGGGTTCTCGAACCTCCTGCCCTTCGCCGACCGGCCGGCGGGTGCCCTCTCAGGCGGCATGAAACAGAAACTGGGGCTGGCCTGCGTCCTCATCCATGAGCCACGCCTCCTCATTCTGGACGAACCGACCAACGGCGTCGATCCCGTATCCCGCCAGGAGTTCTGGGAGATCCTGGGAATGATGCGCCACGAAGGGATGACCATGCTGGTTTCCACCGCCTATCTCGACGAAGGGGAAAAATGCGACATGCTGGCCCTGATGCACAAGGGAAGGATCATCGAGGCCGCCGCCCCGGCGGTTGTCCGGGGCGGATTCCCGACCCTGGAAGCGGCCATGATCGCCCGTCTGGAGGAATGGGAACAGGAATCGCCGGCGGATATTAATGATCTCCGTGCCATCTGACATCCGGTCACCGTTTGCCTTATGAAATCTACGACGGAAATATCACTGCGGGAGAAGGACGCCCATCTCGCCGGCGGCGACGCCATCCGGGTCCATAACCTGGAGAAGCGCTTCGGCGACTTCGTGGCGGTCAACCGGGTGAGCTTCCAGGTGCGAAGGGGGGAGATCTTCGGCTTTCTCGGCGCCAACGGCTCGGGGAAATCCACGACGATCCGGATGCTCTGCGGCATCCTCGCTCCCACCGCCGGAGAGGGAACGGTGGCGGGTTACGACATCTTCCGGGAACCCGAGGCGATCAAAGGCGCCATCGGCTACATGTCCCAGAAATTCTCCCTCTATGAGGATCTCACCCCCTTGGAAAACATCAAATTTTACCTGGGTATCTACGACGTCGCTCCCCTACGCTGGACGGAACGGATCGACCGGATCATGGAGATGACCCAACTGGGGGACGTCCGTCACCGCCTCACCCGGGATCTGCCCCCCGGGTGGCGGCAGCGCCTCGCCCTGGGTTGCGCCCTCCTCCACGAACCGGACATCCTCTTCCTGGATGAGCCGACCTCCGGTGTCGATCCCCTGACCCGGCAGCGCTTCTGGAACTTCATCCGCACCCTCGCCGCCCGGGGCATCACCGTCTTCGTCACCACCCACTACATGGACGAGGCCCGGTACTGCGAACGGATCGTCATGCTCAACCAGGGGACCATCGTCGCAACGGGAACCCCGGGGGAAATCGTCGCCCGGGCCTGCCCGGATCGGCGGGAAGCGGATCTGAACGATGCGTTCATCACCTTGATGAGGAACTGAAGAGCCACCGGCGATGCAACTGCGAAAGATCGGCGCCATTACCAGGAAGGAATTCTACCATCTCATCCGGGACTACCGGAGTCTCTACCTCGCCTTCGCCATCCCCCTGATCCTGATCCTCCTGTTCGGCTATGCCCTCAGTCTCGATGTGGACAACATCCGCACCGTCGTGGTGGATCACGACCGCACGCCGCAAAGCCGGGACCTCATCCGCCGCCTGGAGGCCTCCCCCTATTTCCACGTCACCGCCCATCCGGAAACCTCCCGGGAGGCCGCGGCCTGGCTGGATCACGGTCGGGCGACCCTGGCGGTCATCATCCCCCCGAACTGGACACGGAACATCCAGGCCGATCGGGAGGCGCCGCTCCAGATTCTCCTGGACGGCAGCGATCCCAACTTCGCCAATATCTCCGCCGGTTACATAACCGCCTTTCTGGAGAGGGAAAACACCGCCGCCCTCCAGCGCTTCCTCGACCGCCAGGGCCAGGAACGGATGCAGCCCCCCTTGGAAGGTCGGATCCGCATCTGGTTCAACGAGGATCTGGAAAGCAGAAACTTCATCATCCCGGGAATCATCGCCGTCATCATCATGATCGTCGGGGCCATGCTGACCTCCCTGGTGATCGCCCGGGAGTATGAAAACGGGACCATGGAAACTATAAAATCCCTTCCCGTCAGTGCAGGGGAATTCATCGTCGGCAAGGCCATTCCCTATTTCTTCATCACCCTGGCCGATGTCCTTCTGGCCGTGCTCATGGGGCAGGTCCTCTTCGGCATCGTCATGAAGGCCGGCTTCTGGCTCATGATCACCGCCTGCTCCCTCTACCTGGCCGTAGCGGTCACCCTCGGGCTTTTCATCTCCGCTGCCGTGAAATCACAGCTCGTGGCCAATCAGATCGCCCCCCTGACCACCTTTCTCCCTTCCATGCTCCTGTCCGATTTCGTCTTTCCCGTCCTGAACATGCCCCCGGCCATCCAGATGCTCACCTACATCGTCCCGGCCCGCTACTTCATCGACATTCTGAAGGGGATCTACATGAAAGACCTCGGTCTTACCTACCTGTGGCCGAGTTTCCTCGTCCTGCTCTGTATGGCCGCCCTGCTGGCCGCCCTCAATATCGTCGTTCTGAAACGGGAGGGAATGTAGGATGAGTTGGTTGAGGATCAGGGAACTGGTGCGCAAGGAATTCATCCAACTCTTCCGGGACCGGCGGAACCGCCCCATTCTCGTCGTGGCGCCGCTGGTTCAGATCCTGATCTTCGGCTATGTCGTGAATTTCGACATCCAGACCATCCGCGTCGTCCTCCTCGATCAGTCCCGGACCGCCGAAAGCCGGACGATCGTGGACGCCTTCCGCGCCAACCGCTTGTTTCAAATAGGGAACATCGTTAATAATACCCGTGAGATGGAGGAGACGCTCCTCCAGGGAAAGGCGGATATCGCCCTCAAGATCGGCCCCGATCTCGCCGAGAAGATCCGCCGGGGAAAGACGGCGGAGGTCCAGATCCTCGCCGACGGCACGGTGAGCAACATGACGGCGATCCGGGTTTCGTACGTCATGACGGTCATGGAACGTCTGAACCGCCAATTTCTGAAAGACCTGTACCCGGTGCAGATGACTTACGGGCGCAGCGACGGCCGCCTCCGTACCTGGTACAATCCCAATCTATACAGCCGTCACTTCTTCGTCCCGGGTATTGTCGCCTTCATCGTCATGCTCATTTCGCTGCTCTTCACCTCCATGGCGGTCATCAAGGAAAAGGAGGGCGGCACGATGGAACAACTCGTCGTAACCCCCATGAAACCTTTGGAATTCATCATGGGGAAAACGATCCCCTATATCATCATCTCCCTGATCCAGATGACCTTCGTGCTCGTTTTTGCCGTTTACTGGTTCGAGCTGCCCATCCGGGGCAGCCTGCCTTTGTTCTTTCTCGCCATTTGTCTGTTTTTGCTGAGCACCATGGGGATCGGCCTGTTCATCTCCACCATCTCCGCCACCCAGCAACAGGCCATGATGACCACCTTCTTTTTCATCCAGCCGTCTTTTCTTCTGTCCGGTTTCGTCTTCCCCATCGCCAATATGCCCCCGGCGGTCCAGTGGTTGACCTATCTGAACCCCTTCCGTTACATCCTCGTCATCATCCGGGGTATTTTCCTCAAGGGCGTGGGCATGGATGTCCTCTGGCCCCAGTACACCGCGCTGACCATCCTGGGACTGGCCGTCTTCACCGCCGCGGTCCTGCGGTTCCACAAACGTCTGGATTGATTTTCGCGGGGGAAACAGCGGCGGCGAAAAGTCGGTAAATGCCCGAATTTTTTATCTCTTGCGTTCTTTGAAAAATGGATTTGCCGCAGTTCAAAAATCTCTTTCTCTTGTCAACGGCATGCCTATAATTCTTGTTCACTATCATGAAAACATTTCCCTGCGAGCTCACTTAAGCCATTTTCATCGTTTGCGGGGGTCGTCCAAACATGGCAATTTATATGAAAATGTCCGCAAGTACCTGACATTTTTCATCTTTCGTTGTGCCTACGGCAGGCAGGGTGGTTAGTTTGAATTCTTTTCCTTTTCCAGCACCTCCCGCACCTTCCGGGCCAGGTCCCCAATGCGGAAAGGTTTTTGCAGAAAGCCGTTGCAGCCCCGGTCCATAATCTGCCGCGCCTGTCCGTCGAGACTGTAGCCGCTGGACAGCAGCACCCGGACGTCCGGAGCGGCCTCTCGCAGCCGGTCGAAGGTTTCCCCCCCCGACATTCCCGGCATGATCATATCCAGGATCACCAGCGCGATTGACCGGCCTTTCTCCATATATACGGCGAGCGCCTCCGCCCCGCCGCCGGCCGAATAGACCCGATAGCCGAGCGACTCCAGCATCTCCCTGCCGATGTCCAGGATTACCTGCTCGTCATCCACCAGCAGGATGCCCTCCGTGCCCCCCATCATTCCCTCGGACGGCTTTTCTTCCTGTACCGGCGTTTTTTCCGAAGCGGGTAGAAATATGGTGAAGGTCGCTCCCTGACCGGGTGCACTGTCCACGTGGATCATGCCCCCGTGGCCCTTGACGATACCGTAAACCATCGCCAGGCCCAAACCCGCCCCACGTCCCATCTGGCGGGTCGTGAAAAAAGGATCGAAAATCCGCCGGCGGGTCTTCTCATCCATGCCGATGCCCGTATCCGTCACGACAACCTTGACGTAAGGTCCGGGGGGGAGTTCATGGGGGGCCACAAAGGCGGCATCGAGAAGGACATTTTCCGTTTCCAGAAAGAGATCCCCGCCGCCGGGCATGGCCTGCCAGGCGTTTATGAAAAGATTGAGGAGGACCTGATCCATTTGTCCGCGGTCCACCTCCACAGGACGGAGATCCGCGGCATATTTTTCGTGGATGCGGACCTCCTTCTTGGTCCGTCCGAATATGGCGGCGGCTTTCGCTATAATCTCATTGATATCCGTGGGTTTTACATCATAACGCCCGCCCCGGGCGACTCCGAGCAACTGCCTGGTCAAATCGGCGCCGCTGGCCACCTGCCGCTCGATGGCCTGGAGCTTTTCGTAATGGGGATGGCCGGGAGGGAGATCCAGGAGCATCAGGGAGGCATAGCCCTGGATTCCCATCAGGAGGTTATTGAAATCATGGGCGATACCTCCGGCCAAAGTACCGATGGATTCCAGTTTCTGCGCCTGGACGAGTCGCTCTTCCAGTTGCTTTCGCGTCGCCTCGGCCTCCTTTCGGGCGCTAATATCCCGGGTGCTGCCCTGGAGACCCACAATCTCTCCCTGCTCGTCGTAGAGCCAGGACACGGAAACCTCGACATCCAGAAGCGAACCGTCTTTCTTGTTCTGTCTTAGTTCCAGGGTCCGACGTTCGGAGCGTTCCCCCCTGGGCTTCTGCAATTCCTGGGCGAGCAGCTCCAGCACCCAGGGCAGATCCTCCTTGTACATATAACTCTCGATGGTCATGGCCATCGCCTCCTCCTGTGTATATCCCGCCATCATCGTGACGGAGGGGCTGACATAGGTGAAGCGGCCGTCCAGGGACATGGTCCAGATGACATCCGTGGAATTTTCCGCCAGGAGGCGGAACTTCTCTTCACTCATATGCAGGGCCCGTTCCGCCCGTTTACGGTCGGTGATGTCCACCATGACCCCCACCAAACCCGCCAGGGAACCGTCGGCACTGTTGTAGGTCGCCTTGTTCACGATCACGTCGTGGGTGCTTCCGTCGGCATAAACGATGGGATGTTCATAGATCTGCCGCCCCGGGTTCCGAAACAACAGTTCGTCCATCTCCCGGTATTTGTCCGCCAATTCCCGGGGAAACAGTTCCTGGGCGCGCCGGCCGATGATCTCCTCTTTTTTCAAACCCGTATAGGCCTCGAATTCCCGATTGCAATCCAGGTAACGCCCGTGGATATCCTTACAAAAGATCGGACTGGGGATCGTATCGATCAGGGTCTGGAGAAAGTTCAGCATCTCCTTCGCTTGTCCCTCCGCCTGCTTGCGCTCGGTGATGTCGATAACGATACCCCGGGTGCCGACGATCTTTCCCTCTCCCAGGACAGGAACGCTCTGCAGAAGAATGGGAAAGGTGGAACCGTCCTTTCTGCGCCCCCGGTATTCCTGCAAACCGATGTCTTCGCCTTGGAGGCGGCGGCGGAAATTTTCCATCACCCGTTCGTGGTCTTCCTCGGCAATAATCATCCAGCCGTCGATTCCCGCCTCCAGATCGGCCCGAGAATAGCCGAAGAGATCCCTTGCCCGGTGGTTGGCATAGGTGAGGCGTAATTCTCCGTCCGTCTCATAGATGACCACCGGCGAAAGGTCGGCGATATCCCGAAAGCGTGCCTCGCTTTCCCGCAAGGCTTTCTCCGCCTGCTTAAGCTGGGCGATTTTGATGACGAGTTGTCTGTTGACCGCCTCCAGCTCTTGCGTACGTTCCTCGACCAATTCTTCCAGACGGTGTCGATATTGGTCCAGTTCCCTCTCCGCATGGACACGTTCCGTAACATCACGGGCGATGCCCCGGAACCCCGCCGGTTTTCCTTCCGTATCGCGGACGAGAGAAACGGAGATCTCGATATATCGGACGGCGCCGCCCTTTTGAACGATCCGGCATTCCAGCCGCTGTTTGGGAACGCCCGTCAAGTATACCTCGTGAAAAGCACGAAAGACATGCTCGGCGTTTTCCGGATCCATGAAGCGCCGGTTGTTCATCCCGGACATCTCCCGGGGCGGATAACCGAGGATCGAACCCAGGGCCGGATTGAAAAAGGTCAAATTGCCGGCAAGATCCACCTCGAAATAGCCATCCTGGATCGTCTCCAGGATGTTCCGATATTTTTCCTCGCCTTTTTTCAGGGTGCTGACGATTTTATCCTGGTCGGTAATGTCTATCAGCGTACCCACGGCATCGACCAAGGCGCCCTTTTCCATTCTCGGCCGGGTCCGCGTCCGTACCCAGCGGAAGGTTCCCGCCTTGTCTTTCAGGCGATAGATCATGGGATATTCCACCCCCGTGCCCAACTCCAGAAACCGCAGCCCCAAGATATGCCGATCCTCGGGATGAACGAAGTCGAGGAAGTTATTCCCGACGAGATCCTCTTCATCGTAACCCCAAATATCTTTCACTCCGGGGCTTACATACGTCAACACCCCCCGCTGATCCACCGTGAAGACCACATCACCGATATTTTCCAGGATATGAGTGAATTTCCTCTGCTTATCCAATATGGCCTCCCTGTCGGCCAGGGCGGCGGCGAGTTCCCGTTCCAACTGTGCAATTCTTTCCCTCAACGCCGCCTGTTCCCCGGAAGCCGACGGGGATGTATAGCCCTTTTCATTCACGATCATACCCCCTGCTCAATCACGACGGGACAATAATAAAAGTCATCATACTTTTCCTCTACTTGATAATAACTTACTAATGGAGGTAATGAAAATTAGCAAGTATTTATCCGTTATCATTCTTCAATATTTTCCTGGACGAATAAAACATTCTCGGGCAGGATAGGATTAGTCGTAACCGACAAGAAAGAGGAGGTGACAAGAGATGAAGCCTATCGGACCCTTGATGTGGGAGCATCGTCTGATCGAAAAGATGCTCCAGGTGGTATCCCAAGAAACCGCCCGGATGGAGGCCGCCGGAGAGGCGAATCCCGTTTTCATAGACATCGCCGTGGATTTCATCCGCACTTACGCCGACCGGACCCATCACGGCAAGGAGGAGGACATCCTCTTCCGGGAGTTGAAGAAGAAAAAACTGACCCCCGAGCACGCCCGGATCATGGACGAGCTCCTCCAGGAACACGTCTATTCCCGGCAAACGGTAGGCAGGCTCGTAGCGGCAAAGGAGCGCTATGTGGAAGGCTATCGGGAAGCCATCGTGGAGATCTTGGCTCTACTCAAGGAGTTGGCTGCTTTTTACCCCCGGCATATCACGAAGGAGGACAAGCCGTTCTTCCATGAATGCCAGCGCTATTTCACCGATGCCGAACTGGACGGGATGCTCCGGGAATTCCGGGAGTTCGACCGGAAGATGATCCACGAGAAATACGAAAGGCTCGTGGAGTCCTTCACCGGCGAAAAGGCCTTCAAGGCGGGACGGGCGTTGTGATGCCCCGTGGGAAGACAACTTGAGAACCTTGCATAACCACAGAATAACCACAGAATAATGGTGTGCCGGCAGCGATGAAATCCGCACAAGTACCTGAGGAGGTCAAAAGCGGCCACTGGTTTTTCGAACTGTTGACCAGGCTGGCACCGAAACCGGAGGAGGTGGTGGTCACCGGCACCCCCGAGGAAATGATCGCCGAAGCGGCCCAAAAGGCCTTCTGGATCAGCACCTCCCTGGGGGCGGTCCCCGGCCCCCTCGGCCTGGCGACAATCCTTCCGGAGATCAGCGCCGTCACCAAGATCCAGATCGGTCTGGTGCACAAGATCGCCAAATATCACCACCAGTTGGAAACCCTAAATCATCCCATATTGTTGCTGGTATTCGCCAATGCCCTGGGATTGGCCGTGGGCAACCAGTTGGTCCGCCGGGTCGGGGTGCGTTTGGTGGTCAGGGCCTTGAGCGCCCCGATCATCGAAAGAATCGCCCGGGCCATCGGCCTGGAGATTGCCGCCAAGATCACCCAGCGGATCGCCGGCCGGTGGGTGGTGCTGATCGCCGCCCCGCTGTTAGGATACTTCTCCCGGAAGATGACCCAGAAAATAGGGAGGGAAGCCCAAAGGCTCTTTGCGGGGGTGATCGAAATCGAACCGGTCCGTCGTTGCCTCCAGGGCCATGAGGTGGCCGGTGACACGAAATTCTGTCCTGACTGCGGGGCGAAAATTCCGGCAGCGGCAGGGGGGATTTACGACCTGTAAGAAAGCAGAGGGAGGTGAACGAACCATGCAAGACAACGAACATATTGTCTGGGACCCGAAATTCAGCGTCGGGGTGGAGGAAATCGATGCCCAGCACCGGGAGCTTTTTGCCGCCGTCAACACCCTGATCGACATGAACGCCGGCGGCAGCGGGGATCTTTATCCCGTCCTGAAGAAGTTGGCGGACTACCTTTCCGCCCATTTCCGGGCGGAGCAGAAATTGATGGTCGAGAAGGGCTTCCCCGATCTGTCCCGTCACATGAGGGAGCATCAACTATTTACGGAACGGGTTCTGGATTTCTTAGGGCGTTATAAGGAACAGAACCAGAGATTGATCAACGACATGCTGCTTTTCCTCCGACACTGGATTCACTCCCACACCACCACCATGGATATGAAGTACGCCGAATACCTCAAGGGATAAATCCACGCCGGTCAGGGGCGCGTCATGATTCCATGCGGGAGGTTTTAACCATGGAGGCCGACACGGAGACCGTCGTCGGGAAACTCAATATTCAGGAGAGCTGCGAGGACATCGACTGGATGGAGGTGCGCAACTGCCTGCGCACCGTGGGCATGGCCTACCGGGATCCGGAATTGCACCGCCAGGCCTTCAACAACAGTTACGCCGTCGTCTTTCTCCGGGATGGAAAGCGGCTAATCGGTTTCGGGAGGGCGATTTCCGACGGCGCTTACCAGGCGGCCGTCTACGATGTCGCCGTCCTGCCGCCTTATCAGCGGCAGGGATTGGGAACGCTGATCATGGAGAGATTGCTCACCAGGCTCGCCGACTGCAATGTCATCCTCTACGCCAACCCCGGACGGGAGGATTTTTATCTGAAGCTGGGATTTCGTCCCCTGCTCACCGGCATGGGAAAGTTCCTGAAACCGGCCGTCTTGCAAGCGAGGGGTCTGATCGGCTGATGGCGGCGCAGCGGGCGAGAAACGGCTTCGCCGCCATGCCATGCGCGGCCGAAGATCACCCACGGCTTCTTTCCGAGGCAACGGGCCTGCGGTACCGGATCAGCTCTCCCCACCCCAGGTCTTCTTCACCGCCTCCCGGTCGATGTTTCCGGCGGGGGTTTTGGGCAGAGCCGGGGCAAAGACGACGGTTTTGGGTTTTTTATATCGGGCGATCCGGTCCGCCACAAACTTCCCCAGTTCCTCTTCGCTGACGGCGGCACCTTCCTTAAGGACGCAAACCGCCCGGACGGTCTCCCCCCACTCGGGATCGGGAACGCCGAAGACACAGACCTCGGCAACCGCGGCGTGGGCCAGGATGGTCTGTTCCACCTCCACGGGATAGACGTTCTCCCCTCCCGTCTTGATAAGTTCCTTCTCCGGTTTCCGGCCGGCATACCAGAGGAAGCCCTCCGCATCCCACCGTCCCAGATCGCCGGTATGGTGCCAGCCGCTTCGGGCCGCAACCGCCGCTTCCTGCGCCAGATTCCAGTAACCTTGAAACACGGCGGGGGAACGGACGCAGATCTCCCCCGGCGTCCCCGGCGGCACTTCCTCCTCCAGATCGTTGCAGACGGCCACCCTGGTCAAGGCGGCGGGACGGCCGACGCTGCCCGGCCGCTCCCGATAGTCCCCTCCGGAGACGGGCATGGCCTCCGTCTGACCGTAGATACTGAAAAAGGCGGCCCGGGGATGACGTTGTAGGAACCTCTCGATGGTCGCCGGGGCATCCACCCCCCCTACCAGGCGGAGGCCTGCCGCGTTGCCCCTTCCCTGCTCCTCCGCATCGAGCAGGGCGGACAGCATGGGCGGAAACGTCATGAGGCAAGTTCCCCCCTCGTCGGCGGCGAGACGCAGGACCTCCGGGGGCTCGAACCGGGGCGTCAGGATATTCTTCCCGCCGGCGAGCATCGTCGCCAGGGTCATGGCCAAGCCGCCGATATGGAACAGGGGGAGGACTCCCACGTAGGCATCCCGGCTCTCGAGACGGAAGAGCGTCACGAGCTGCGCGGCCGCCGCCATAAGGTTGTCCTGGCTGAGTACGCAGCCCCGGGGCCGGCCGCCGACGGCCGCGGTGTGAATGATCAGAAAGGGATCGGCGCCGCTCCCTGCAGGCATGGGAGGCCATGTGGCCCCGCCGCCGGA
Organism: Syntrophobacterales bacterium; assembly: GCA_018056545.1. GTDB lineage: Bacteria > Desulfobacterota > Syntrophia > Syntrophales > UBA8958 > UBA8958. The sequence continues at coordinate 17,062 of JAGPFL010000013.1, read as the reverse complement.
CACCGCTTTTTCGTCCCCGACCACGCCCACCGCCGGCCAGGGTTGAAAATCACCATTTTCCGAATCCTCTGCCCCTGTTCCACCCTCGGCAATATCATCGCGCCGCCCACTTCCCCGCAGGAGAAAACGCCTCTCGAGGGAAGGGACCCCGGCGGCCGCCTGCCTGGCGAGTTCTCGAAAATCCGCACCACAGAAGAGAAACCTGGGGGTTGTGTCGTTGAGGATATAGGCGATCTCCTCCCCACCCAGGCGCCAGTTCACCGGCACTACCATGGCGCCGAGCCCGGCGGCGGCGCCGCAGAGACAGAGAAAAGACAATTCGTTTCCCGCCAACAAGGCGATTCGCTCACCGGCACCCAGTCCCGCCGCCCGGAGGGCGGCGGCATTTTCTGCACAGCGGTTCAGAAAGGCGGCGAAGGTCAGACGCTCCCCGCTCCCTATCAGGGCTTCCCGGTCGGCATAAACGGCGGCGTTCCGGGCAATCAGATCGTAAAGCGTAAAATCGACGGTACTCAATGATTTTCCCCCATCTTTCGGTTCATTTTTCCACGGTTCAGGTTTATCCGACACCTTTTCAACGACCCCGCGTGGTAAAGCAATCGGTTAACAAGAACGGCCGGTTCTGCAGCGATCGCATCCGCCCCCAGTTTCACCGGAAAATGTCTCGACAACGGAATGACCGTCGCCCCTATGAAAAGATTTCCGGCAGGGCCTCACCCGCCGGCGCCCGGATCGCCTCGTCGTAAAGGGAGGACATCTCGTTCGCCTCGGGATTGATCTCGAGGCAGCGGGCGCCGTTGCCTTTGGCAAAGGACGGAAATCCCGCCGCCGGATAGACGACGCCGGAGGTCCCGATACTCACGAAGAGGTCGCAGCTCCTAATCGCCGCCACCGCGGCCGCCATCACCCCCTGGTCGAGCATGTCCCCGAACCAGACGATGTCCGGCCGCAGCCAGTTTCCACAGCCTGCACAACGATAGGAGCGGTACTTCTCCCCGATGTCTTCCGCCACGCCGTCTTGCCGGCACCTCACCCGCCAGAGACTCCCGTGGAGTTCGATGACCCGCACACTTCCCGCCCGCTGGTGCATTCCGTCGATATTCTGGGTCACCACGGTCACCCGGGGATGGCGCTTCTCCAGCGCGGCGATGGCGGCATGTCCGGCATGGGGCTGACAGGCCAGGACGGCGGCTCGTCTCAATTCGTGAAACTTCAGCACCTTTTCCGGGTCGTCGTCGAAGGCCTCCTGACAGGCAAATTCCTCCCAGCGGTACTGGCTCCAGATGCCGCCGCGGCCGCGATAGGTGGGGACGCCGCTCTCCGCCGACATCCCGGCGCCGGTGAAAAAGACGATGTGATCGTATTTCCGGGGATCGATTTTTTCCATGTGCCGTCCTCCCATTTGTTGTATTGATTACCATGAGCCTCCCATCCTCGCAACCACTATGAGGAGGCGGGCGCTGAGACAGAAACCACCCTTGACATCAGGGATCTTTTTTTATATTTTGCCATGCCACCCTTAAAAACACCTCGATAACAATGAGGAAACAATGACCGGCCAGGAAGAAACCGTACCGACATGCTCAAGGTAATCACCGACGCCGGGGCAATCCGGCGCTGCCAGCAGCAACTGTCCCGGCGGATCAGGGCCGCGGGCGGGGAAAAGACATCCGTCGTCCTCGGTCATCAGGGGGCCAGTATCCGGGCGCGTGTCTGGTGGTGCAACACCCTCGGTTTGTGGTTTTTCCCCGGCAAGGGGGAGGAGAAGCGCTACTGGAACGCCTTCGGGACGGACCGCCCCAAACCGGACGCCGCCCTCTCCATCACCTGCGAGATCAACTTTCCCAAGGAGGGGATTGACCGGCGCATCGGAGGCGCCTTCGCCGCGGATGCTAAAGGCCGGGTCTTCGTCGTCCACCGCGGCAAATTGGGCGGCGGCCGGAAGGGGATCGGCAAGGCCCTTTTCGAGAAACAATACCGGGGCGTATGGACGGAAATGGATGACGGTGGGGAAGAGGCGTCCGTGGCCGTCGTCGGCCTCCTCTCCTCCCCCCGCTTTCCCCGCCAGTTGGCCCAGTTTGTGGGCAAGGTCGAGCGCATCAAGGACATGGCCGCCCCTTCCGCCCAGACGGAAATGGGCTTCGACGACCTCCGCCTCCGGGAGGAACTGCTGGGGATGCGCCATGGCGAGCTGCTCCGGGATATGGCCGGGGAATGCGATCACGGTCTGATCGTCAGGGATCTGTCCGAGGCAGTGAAAAGGAGGCACTGCAAATCGGGCAATGACGGCCTCCGGGACCTCATGGCCTTGGACAGGCAAGGGACGTTTACAATCTTCCAGGTCAAGACGGACAATCTTTTCAAAAGCGTCCAGGAAGGGGCCACCCAGCTCCTCGTCAACAGTCTCCTGTCGACCCGTCCGCCGCGCCTGGTCCTTGTCCTGCCCGAGCTTCCCGACCCCGCCACGTCGCAAAAACTCCAGCGTCTCAACATCCGCGTCCTGACCTATCGCTGGGAGGGAAACGGCGCTGTATTCCCCGATCTGGAAGCCGTCCTGAACGACGGCTAATCACGCCTCCCACACAGGACAAGGCCCCCGCATATTCCTTCAACCGAAACGGCCCACGGGCACCATCCCGGAAGAAATGACAACCTCAGAAAACCTCGAAAAACGGCTGCGCCGCAGATCGGAAAGCCGTTACACTTCTCCCTGGTATGCGTATAATTCTTATTTATTACAAGGTGTTAAGCTCGACACAGATGCGGCGGAAAAAATTTGATTCGCCGTTTGCGAACCCTTTTTCCGCAGATATGCAAAGCGCGCACTTAGTCCCTCAGGGCGAAAGCAGGAGTTGGTTGTCCCGGGAGCGGGATTCCCCCAGGCTGGTGACGGCAATGGCGGGTCGGCCGAGGATCGGACACTTGTTTTCGCAGATCCCGCAACCCACACAGAGGGAGAGGTCCACGTGGGGCTGTTTCAATACCACCTCCCGCCCCCGGCGATCCCGCAGCCGCACCTCCTCGAACCAGATGGCCTTGGGGGAGGTGGGGCAAACCTCCTCGCAGACGATGCAGGCCGTATTATGGGCAAAGGGCAGGCACCGGCCCTTGTCGATCATGGCCAGGCCGATCTTCGTCGCCGCCTTCTGCGCCGGGGCGAGTTGTCCGATGGCCCCCGTGGGGCATACCTGGCCGCAAAGGGTGCAACGATACTCGCAATAGCCGACGCGGGGGACAAGGACAGGCGACCAGATCCCCTCCAGACCGGCCTCCAGAAGGGTGGGTTGGAGGCCGCCGGTGATGCATACCTTCATGCACTCCCCACATCTGACGCAGCGTTTCAGAAACATCTCTTCCTCCAGGGCGCCGGGCGGACGGATCAGCGTAGGTGCGGCGGCACCGGTCTTCACCAGGGAAGTGATCCGCAGGAGGGGCGCCGAGACCGCCCCGGTCAAGGCGGCGCCGAGGACACGCCGTTTGCCCAGATCGAGGGCCGGCGCCGCCGGCCGGACGGAAAAACCGAAGGTGACGGCATTCCGCGGACAGGGATCGTCGCAATTTAAGCAGTAAATACATTCGGATACAGACCATTCCCGTCCTTTTTCACCAATCGCTCCGCCCTGACAATCCCGCTGGCAGACCCCGCAGTCGGTGCAGCCCTCGCTTACCGCTCGTTTCAGCAAGGCGAAGCGGGACAGGAGGCCCAGCAACGCCCCCAGGGGGCAGAGATGGCGGCACCAGAAACGGTTCTCCCGCAGGTTCAGGGCCAACAGGCCAAAGAAGATCAGGCCGATTGCCACCCCCTGGAAAAACAGGGGCGGGGAAAAGGGAAGCACCGTGCTTTTGAGGAAGCCGTAGAGAATCTCGGCGGCGTCGCTCAACAGGGGAAGCTCCCAGTGATAGAGGGTGTCGAAGACGGCACGGAGGGCATAGACGAAGAGGGGATAAACGCTCAGGGAGAGGGAACGGATAAGGATGGTCAGGGGATCGAAGACACCCGCCGCCTGGACCCCCAGGAGAGACATGACCATGACGAAGATCAACAGGAGGTATTTGAACCGGTGCCGCCACCAGCTTTTGGAACCCCTGTTTTCTCCCGCCTTGGGATCGGGGATTACCGGTAGCGCGGGTTCTTTTCCCGCTCTGTCGGGAGGCGGGCGGCGGGACACCCGCTTCCCGCCCCGCCGGAAAATGCTTGGACGCCGGAGAAGGCGTGCAAGTCCGTCGCCGGAAAAGATCGTCTCCGGGCTTTCGGCGGCCGCCTTTCCGAAGAGTTTGAATCTGGAAACGGTCTTCTTTTTTCGGGCGTTCCTTGGTTTTTGTTCAAGGTTTCCCACCCATTGATGGAGGGTGCCGAAGGGACAGATCCAACCGCAGAAAACCCTTCCCAGGAAAACCGTGGCGATGATGACGACGGACGCCAGCACAAAGGCGCCATAAAAAGACCGAGAGGCAAAAACGGTGGCAATCCAAAGGAGGGGATCGGCGTCGAGAAAAATCTTGACGGGATACCCCAGTTCATTGGCTCCCTTTGACTCCGTCTGTAAAAACAGCCAGAGAAAAAGGCAAAGAAAAAGCACCTGACTCAGGCGGCGCAGATTTTTCAGGATCATCGTGCGCCACCCTAAACGGCGAGGCGTTTGATCCGGAGCCGGGAGAGGTTCATGTTTCCCAGTCCGGCGCTGTGGCCGATACGGACACAGCCCAGGGTATCGGGCTTCATCCCGAAGAGGGTGGTTCCGAAGGCGTCAACGGCCACCTGATCCGTCCCGGCGACGACGGTGTCGAGACGTTGGACATCGGTGAGACTTCCCCCCTGCGGGCCGTTGTCCACCAGGATGCGGACGGCATCCAGGACAATCAGGGCCGGGCGGACGACCCGGGCGATGTCCACGAGGCTCTCATCGAGGCGCTGGTGGATCCGCCCCCGCCAGCCGCCCATGATCCCCATCCAGTTCTTCATCCCCAGGGTCAGGGTGGCGATGCCGTGGACTTTGGCTATGGGGACATTGATGACCTTGTCCGCCTCGAGAATCTCCGTGTAGAGGGGCCATGATTTTAGAAGCTGGCCCCGGAGGGCCGTATCCTTGAATTTGCGGTCGTCGAGATAGGACACCTGGGCCCCCGCCGCCATGGCGGCCGCGGCAATCCCGCTTTGCCGATAGGTCCGCCGGGCGTCGCTGACGGGATTGTCGAAGACCTTGACCCTTTTGGCCCCCGCTTCGTAACAGAGACGGACCAGCTCGCCGACGACCTCCGGATTGGTGTTGGCGGCATACTCCGGCGTCCGGTCCCAACCGATGTTCGGCTTGACGACCACAATATCTCCCCGGGCGACGAAGCGGCCCATACCCCCCAGTTCCGCCACGGCCGAGCGGGTGATCCTGGCCGGCGAAGATCCGCGAACCACAACCAGATCGGGCCGCCCGGCCCCCTCCGCCCAGGTAAGCAGGGGTTCCATTCCCAAGGGGGAAGCCAGAGCCGCCCCGGTCAACACGGCATTTCTCAGGAATTCGCGTCGGTTCATAAGCTCTCCTTATCCTGTCTATATTTGCCTGCACCCCGCCATAATAAACGCCCGGACGGGAAAACCCGCCTTTATTACCCTCCGCTCCCGAGAAACATTTTTTTACAGGGATTTAATGATTCTTTCAAGCGTTCTTGTCCCGACGGCATCCCCCCAAACGGTGGACGTTAATAATTCTCATACAATACAGATAGTTAGAACATCATAAGCGGGTGGGGCATCTTGGCACGATTATTTCATATCTATAAAGCAAAAGAATAAAACCAAGGGAGGACAAAGACCATGAAAAAGACATTATCCACCATCGTTGTTGCCGCCGTCTTCGTGCTGCTCACCGCCACTTTCGGCTTTGCCGAGTATGCAGCGGCCGGCGGAGAGAATTTCCCCTACTTCCATCTGGGGCTCGTCATCATCGGCGGTCTGATCATCTTTTCCCTCAAACAGAGATTCGACAAGATGTACGCCGGAGAAGCCGTGGGTGCCTTCGCCCTGTACACCTTCTACGTTGCCCTTTTCACCGCCCCGGTCATGGAGGCGGTCAAGGCCCTGGTGAGCTGAAATTACAATCGGCCTTGCCTCCCCCCCCGATAAGTCCCCGTTCCCCCCTTTGCGCAGCCCGCAAAGGGGGGATTTTTCTTTTCCCGCCGCGGACCAGGGGCCGCTCTTTCGTTGTTAATCCGCAGGAGATATGCTATGCCCCCGTCCTATGAAACAGCTCGTCATCGGCATCGCCATCAGTATCGTAATGGTCTATTTCTCCCTCCGGGGGATCGATTATCAGGGATTGTCAAAGGGCCTGCGGGACATCGAACCGGGATACGCCGCCGCCGCTCTGGCGATCATGGTACTCATGCAGGTTATCCGTTCCGTGCGCTGGGGGGTGATTCTCAGCCCCATCCGGAGGGTCGGCCAGTTCGACCTCTTTGCCGTCACCAGCGTCGGCTTCCTGGCCATCGCCTCCCTGCCGGCCCGTCTGGGAGAACTGGCCCGTCCCTACCTGATAACAAAAAAGGCGCCCATTAAGATGAGCTCCGCCCTGGCCACAATCTTCGTCGAGCGGATATTCGACAGCCTCACGGTATTCCTGATCTTCTCCATCACCTTGTTCATGACCCCCCTGCCCACCTGGCTCATCCGCTCCAGCGCCTTCTTCATAATCATGACCTTGGCCATTCTGACCTTCATGATCTTCATGCTCTGCAAACGGGAAGCCTGCCTGAAAATGCTGGCACCACTGATCAGCCGGCTGCCGGAACGGTACGCCCTGACGGCGGACCGGCTGCTGCACCAATTCATAGACGGGTTCGGGATGATGGCGGAACCGCGGCTACTGATCCAGGTCGGGCTGCTGTCCCTTGCCTTCTGGATCGCTGATGGTCTGGCCATCTATATGATGTTCAAGGCTTTTCATCTGCCGCTCCCCTTTATCGCCGCCTTCGTGATCCTGGTGATCCTCATGATCGGCATCGCCATCCCGGCGGGACCCGGTTTCGTGGGTAACTGGCATTTCTTCTGTATTTTGGGGCTGACCCTCTACGGGGTTCCCAAGACCGAGGCCCTTTCCTTCGCCATCGTTTACCACTTTCTATCCATCGGGATCGTCGTCCTGCTGGGGCTTCTCTATCTGCCCGCCAACCGCTTCTCCCTCTCCGACCTGAAAGGAAACTGACTTTAACTCCCGGCTATTGCCGGTTGCCCGTACCCTCCTGCCTTTCCACATCCAGGCCGTAGCTTTTGATCTTCTTGTGGAGGTTGCTGCGCTCCAGACCTATGGCCTCCGCGGTCCGGGAGATGTTGCCGTCGTTCTCCCGTAGCTTGCGGAGGATATACTGCTTTTCAAAATCCTGCCGTGCCGCCCGCAAACTGTCCGAATCCAATGCGGGGAATCGCCGGGGGAGCCCCGGTTTGCTTTCCAGCTCATGGCCGCTTTCCTTGGCAAACAAAGGGATATCCGCCGCGGTAATGATCTGGCCCGGCGTCATGATGACCAGGCGTTCCACAATGTTCTTCAGCTCCCGCACATTTCCGGGCCAGTCATGATCCATGAGCAAGGCCAGGGCCTCATCGGTGATCTTCTTGGGTTCCTCCCCCTCTTTGGCGGCGAAGTCGCTCAGGAAGCGCTCCACAAGGGGGGGGATATCCTCTCTTCTTTCCCGCAACGGGGCGATATGAAGCGGAATGACGTTGAGGCGATAGTAGAGATCCTGGCGAAAGCGACCCTCTTCCATTTCCTTTTCCAGGTCCTTGTTGGTGGCCGCGATCACCCGGACATCCACATGGATCATCTTGGTCCCCCCCACCCGTTCGAACTTCTTTTCCTGGAGAATGCGCAGGATCTTGGCCTGGGCCTTCAGACTCATGTCCGCCACTTCGTCGAGGAAGATGGTGCCTTCATGCGCCAGGTCGAACTTGCCGCGTTTCTTTTGCGTCGCCCCGGTGAAGGCCCCCTTTTCGTGGCCGAAAAGTTCGCTTTCGATAAGATCTTCGGGGATGGCGGCACAGTTGACCTCGATGAAGGGTTTACTGTTGCGCCGGCTCAGACGGTGGAGCGATCTCGCCACCAGCTCCTTCCCGGTGCCGTTCTCCCCCATGATGAGCACCCAGGCGTTGGTGGGGGCAATGATGCCGATCGCCTCCTTGAGCTCCATGATGGAGATGCTGCATCCCGTAAGCTCGTACTGCTGGGTAACTTTTTGTTTCAACAGTACGTTTTCCTCTTCGAGGGCAATGATGTCCAAGGCATGATTTACCAGCAGGATGATCTTGTCCAGGGACAGGGGTTTTTCGACGAAATCATAAGCCCCGAGTTTGGTTGCCTTGACGGCCGTCTCGATGGTACCATGCCCGGACATCATGATGACCCGGATCTGGGGATAGTCGGAACGGATTATCTTCAGGACTTCGATGCCGTCCATACCGGGCAGCCAGATGTCGAGAAGGATCAGGTTGGGCATTTCCTCCTCAATGAGTTTCAGCGCCTCTTCGCCGCTTCCCGCCGTGATGGTCTCATATCCCTCGTCCCGGAGGATGCCTTCCAGCGACTGGCAAATGGATTCTTCATCGTCAACAATGAGGATGGTTTTACGCATAAGCTCCTTTCGCGGTATTTTCCGCGGGCAGTTGGTCTTCCGGTACGGGAAGTTCGAAAACTACCACCGTTCCCCGGGGTTGATTGTCACGAACGCTCACCTGCCCCTGATGCTCGGCAACAATGGAACTCACGATCGCCAGCCCGAGGCCGGTGCCCGTTCTCTTGGTCGAGAAATAGGGCTCGAAGATCTTGCCCTTGTATTTAGCCGGCACGCCGCTGCCGTTATCGGCCACTTCCACCACCGCCCGGTGCCGCCCGGCGTCGTAGCAGGTCTTTATGTCTATTCTACCCCCCGCCGATCCCAGGGCGGCCACGGCGTTGTCGAGAAGGTTGAGCATCACCCGTTTTATCTGTTCCGGATCGATGTTGAGCATGGGAATGCCCTCTCCTCTTTCAAAGGCAAAGGCGACTTCCTTGTGGGCTTCCTGGAAAAGAGCGACGGCCTCCGCCAGCACGGCGTTCAGATCGTTAAGAAAGGGATTCGACACCGGCATACGGGCATAGCGGGAGAAGGCGTTGACCAGGTTCTTGAGAACCTCTACCTGGCCGATGATGGTTCGGGTGCATTCCTGGAACACCTCCCCGTCGGCACTGAGACGATCACCGTATTTGCGCTGGAGCCGCTGGGCGGACAGTTGGATGGGGGTCAGGGGATTCTTGATCTCGTGGGCCATGCGCCGCGCCGCCTCCCGCCAGGCCGCCGCCCGCTCCGCCTTCTGCAATTGGGTCAGATCCTCGAAAACCAGCACCATGCCCATATAATGACCTTCGTCATCATTGATGACCGTAGTCGTGATCAGCAGGGTGAGGGAGCTGCTCTTGACGTTTATCTCCAACTGCCTTTCCACCACGCCGTTTTCACTCTCCTTGAGTTCCGTGAGCAATTCCTGGACCAGAGCCAGATGTTCCGGTCGGAGCACCTCCTGATAGGGGCGGTGCAAGACCTTTTCCGTTTTTATCCCCAACATCCTTTCCGCAGCGCGATTGATGATGGTGATCACATCGTTCCGGTTCACGGAAATCACTCCGGCGGAAACATTGCTGAGCACCGCTTCCATGTATTTGCGCCGCTGTTCAAGGTCAAAATTGGCCTGTTCCAGGCTGTGTTGGCTCTTTTTCAGATCCTTGGTCATGGAATTGAAGGAATCCACCAGGATGCCGATTTCGTCATCGGCGGCAATATTTATCCGGTAATCGAGCTCCCCCCGGGCGATGCGTCCGGTCGCATCGGCGAGGTCCTGAATGGGGACAGTGATCTGCTTCGCCAGAAAGAGACCGAACCAGGTAGCGGAGAAAATGATGAGGAGCGTAACGATGGACAAGGTGACAATATAGGTGAATTTTATTGGGTTCTTGAGAAGTTTCAACTGTTTGTACTCTTCCGATGTCTTGGAGATGATGCCCATCTTGTCGGCGAAAGCCCGGGGAATGTAGTAACCGACCACCACCATGCCGATAACCTCGCCGGTATTGAGACGGCTATAAACCGGGGCGATGCCGCCGATGATGTTGCCTTTGCCGGAAGACTGCTCCGTAACCGCCTCCTTGCCGGCAAAGACTTCCTCCCTGAGCTTCGGAGACATGGTCATGGAAAAGACGTCGGGGTTGTTCGGATCTTTCACGACGATCTTCTCCCGCCGGCCGTCGAAGTGCACCTCCAGCAGTCCCAGGTTGTAAGTCTTCTGGCGCTGTTCTACGAGGGCTTGAAGATACTTCGTCCGCTCCTTTTCGTATAGACGGTTCTCCGTAATGTCATTGCTTATCTGCCGGGCGTAAAATTTCGCATAGTCCGAGGTGTACTTATAGGAGGTTTGCGCCATCTCGAGGGTGCTGTTGAGGGCGTCCCCGATACGGATATTGAACCAGTTCTCGATGGTATAGGACAAAAAATTTATGGAAACGAGAAACAGAACGATCGTCGGGATCAAAGACAGGCTGACGAAAGCGGCCACCAACTTGGTCCTGATCCGGGAACCGATAACCCCATGACGCCGTTCGTAAACCAGTTTGACCACATTCCTCATGATGAGGAAAATCAAAAGAATGATCAGGATGATGTTGATGTTTATGAGACCGAAGATCAGGACATTGCTGGAAATGGGCAGGATGGCCTCCTGTCTGGTCAGATGGGTCTCGAGAAAGGTCAACAGAACGATGACGACGACCGTCACGACGATGAGGATCCTTTCCCGCTTCCGTCGGCGCAGTTCTTTGCTGTCCAATGGCGGTGCCGGCCGTTGCCTGGTCAAAAGGACACCTCCTTGCGATACCAGTCGGTCTCGAAATCCCACAGGGAAACGAAGAAAAAGATGTATTCCATGTACAGCGGCAGCCGGATCTTATCGAGTTTCGCCTTGATCATGACATAAAAGGCCCCCTGCCGACGATCGACTTTCCTGGGGATGTCGATGCGGGCCGTCATTTCCGCCATGGCCCGCTTGGCGCTTTCGAGGTCCGAGAAGGTCGTCGGGTTTCTGTTCCCGTCCACGGTGAGAATAAAGAGCTTCTTTACATTGTCATATTTGATGGTCTGCCGGATTACGGCGGCGCCGACCTTCTTGTCGGGCCAATAACTCCGCTCCCGGTAGAGATCCACGAGAAAGGTGAAGGTCGTCGGCACCCCGGCCATGATGGCGGACTGCATGTCCCTGGTGAAACAGTTCGTCACCCGGGCATATACCGTAATGGAATCCGCCTGTTGGGTAACAAGCACATCGCTGATCTGCGCCTCCCGGGCCAGAAGCGCAGGGGGGTGGATCATCAGGTAAATCACCAGGACGGAGGTCAGAAGGGAAACCGGCAGCGCCATACGGAAGCGGCGGCTATGCCTGTAGAGCCGGGGAGAGAAAGGCTCCACAGGCGACGGCGAACGAGAAATATCGGTCATGGCGACGGCACCTCAGTTTTTCTGTACGGAGAATAACCGCGTCAGCTTAGGAAACTAATGAGGAAAAATCAAGTCTTATCTGCTTTGGTAAACCGCGGCGCGATACGGAGAAACGGCATCGAGAATGCCGAAGGAAGGTATATGGAGGGATTTCCCTATCCGGGAAGATGATTCCTGGGGATACCTGCTTACGATCTCCCAGCATTCCCGCCGGGCCAGCAGTTCCTTCAGGAGAAGATTGTTCAGACGGTGGCCGGAGCGGAAGGCCACAAAATGGCCGATAATGGGCATCCCCAACATGGATAGATCGCCGATGGCATCCAACACCTTATGGCGGACAAACTCGTCAGGGACCCGCAATCCGCCCTTGTTTATGATCCGCCGGTCATCGAGGACGATGGCGTTCTTCAGGGACCCTCCCAAAGCCAGACCGATGGCCTGGAGATATTCCACATCCTTGAGAAAACCAAAGGTCCGGGCGGCGCAGATCTCTCGCTCATAGGTCTCATCGGAAAGATGGACATGGCAGGTCTGGCGACCGATCACCGGGTGCGGGAAATCGATTGTATAGGTAATCTTGAATTCCCTGCAGGGAAGAAAGGCCGCCGAACCATTGGCGTCGGCCACCGAAACCGGGCTGTTGATCACCATCAGCTTTTTGCCCTTCCCCTGGGTCCGGGTACCCACTTCTTTGAGCATGTTGACAAAAGGCTGGGCGCTACCGTCCATGATCGGCACTTCGTGAGCATCAACCTCCACTGTGGCATTGTCCACCCCCATCCCGCTGAAGGCGGACAGCAGGTGCTCCACCGTGGAAACGGAGGCCCCGTTGAGGCCGATTGTCGTTGCCAGGGTCGTATCGCAAACATTGGCCACTTCCGCCTTTATCCGCGGTTTACCGGGCAGATCGCGGCGGATGAAGGTGATGCCCTCATCGACATCGGCGGGGGAAATGGTCATCCCGACCTTCCGTCCCGTATGCAGACCGACACTGCGGCAGTGTATTTCGTTTCTTAAGGTTCGCTGCCAATACATATATGTTACCAGTATATTTCTACGAAACAATCATTTTATATTTTAGTTAAAGCTAATTAGCAATATTTATACCGACTAACCATCCCGGCAGAAGAATAATATCCTCTGCAATATCGGTTGCTTCCCCACATAAGGCCCCGGTTTTCTCGATCCCCAGACGGTGTGCTGTGGCAAAAACGCCACGATAAGGAAAATGATCGGATTTTGTTCGGATACCCGGCGCTGTCCTTCCGAAAACCGCCGTAAGCCGGATGCCGAACCTTTTCCCCCGGCCGCAACACGGCAGAATAACAACCGGCGCCAGCGGCGGCCTCAGGCGTTACGGCTTGCCGACGCCATCTTGGCATACCGTTCCTTCTCGCTGTAAATGCAGCCGCAGTATGGTTGACGGTATATTCCCCTTTCCCGGGAGATACGCACCCCTTCCTCCCAACCGACGCGGAAATCACGATAGACAAAGGGTAAGGTGTATTCCTCCGCCGCCATCTCTCCCACGCTGCGGATCAAATCGTGTTTTTGATACCGGCTGTACAGGAGGGTGGTGGAAAACCCCTGGAAATTCCCCGTCCGGGCGGCGGCGGCCGTTTGTCGCAGGCGCATTTCATAACAACGGCGGCACCGTTCCTCCTCCTTGAAGACCACCGCCCGCAAAAAGGCCTCCATTTCATAATCGGGATGGGCCATGAGCTCAAGGCTTTCCTCCCGGGCGAATCCCTCCAGGGTTTCCCGACGGCGGAGATATTCACGATAGGGGTGGATATTTGGATTGCAGTAGAATCCCGTAAGCCGGAAGCCCTCCTGCCGGAGGACCTTCAGGGGATAGATGGTGCAGGGGGCACAACAGATATGGAGCAATATTTTCATAATAGCTTTGTTGATGCCGTCGTAAAAGGTCTAAATTATCCGGCTTGTACTTTGTTGCCTGCTGTAATTATTTGGGGTGAATTTTCAAAAAAGGCCCTTTCCCGACTTTCTAAGAGGGCATCTTTTTGACTTTCCGACAGCAGCATCATTCCCTGCCTGACCTGACTGGCGGCAATCAGAACAGCTCTTTCTGGTCCCCCGCCGACCAAGGCCGTCCGAAATGTTCGTAGGCGATGCGTGTGGCGATCCTCCCCCGGGAGGTTCGCTGGAGATAACCTTCCTGGATGAGATAGGGTTCGTAAACATCCTCGAGGGTGGTTTTCTCCTCCCCGATGGCCGCCGCCAGATTGTCTATTCCCACCGGACCGCCCTGGAACTTGTCGATGAGCGTCAGCAGAATCGTCCGATCCATTTGATCGAATCCCCGATGATCAACCTCCAGCAGGGCCAAGGCCGCCAGGGCCACCTCCCGGTCTATCAATCCCCCGGCCTTAACCTGGGCGTAATCCCGGACACGGCGGAGAAGGCGGTTGGCGATCCGCGGGGTTCCCCGGGAGCGGCGTGCCATCTCCTTCGCCCCCTCCTCGTCGATCTCCACAGCCAGGATCTTCGCCGATCTCCTGATGATCACCGCCAGTTCCTCGGGATTGTAAAAATCGAACCGGAAGCTCATCCCGAACCGATCGCGGAGGGGCGAGGTAAGTAGTCCCGCCCTGGTTGTGGCCCCCACCAGGGTGAAACGGGGAATCCCCAGTTTCATGGAACGGGCTGAAGGTCCCTGGCCGATGAGGATGTCGATGTGGTAATCCTCCATGGCCGGGTAGAGGATCTCCTCCACCACATGGGAGAGGCGGTGGATCTCGTCGATAAACAGGATGTCGTGGTCGTGAAGGTTGGTGAGAATCGCCGCGAGGTCGCCGGGACGCTCGATAACCGGTCCGGAAGTGACCTTGACGTCGACCCCCAGTTCCCGGCCTATGATATAGGCCAAGGTGGTCTTGCCCAGACCGGGAGGCCCATAGAGAAGGGCATGATCCAGGGCCTCCCCTCGGGATTTCGCGGCCTGGATAAAGATGGCCAGGTTGTTCTTGATCTTTTCCTGGCCGATATACTCCTCCAGGGCCCTGGGCCGCAGGGAAATGTCGAAGGTTTGATCTTCCGGACCGGCCTCCGGCTCGACAACCATATTTTTTTTTGTCGGCTTCACACCGCGCTTCCTCTTCCTGCCTCCCCTCGCCGGGCGGTCATTTTCTTATCCCCTTCCCGCCGCTGCCCGACCGCCGGTCCTGTGCCGGCGGCATGGCCTACCCATTCAACCCGACAGGTGCTGAAGCGCCTTCTTCAACAGCATATCCAGCGGCGGAGTGGACGCTTCCTCCTGCAATACCTTTTCTACCGCCTCCCGGGCGGGGCCGTTTTTATATCCCAAATTTAGGAGCGCCGATAAGGCATCTTCCCGTAAGGCTTCCACCGCCGTCAGGGGGTGGGTGCGATCCTGGACTGCCGCCGGTCCGCGATCGAGCTTCAAGACCTTGTCCTTCAGTTCCAGCACCAGCCGCTCCGCCATCTTCCGGCCCACCCCGGGGATATGGAGGAGGCGACGGAGATTGCCGCCGGTGATGGCATCCACCAGTTCCCCGGCGCCGATGCCGGAAAGGATGTTCATCGCCAGACGGGGGCCGATCCCCGAAACGGAGATCATCACCTGGAACATGTTCCGTTCCTCCAGGGTGTAAAAACCGAACAGGTTGATGGCGTCTTCCTTGACATGGGTGTGCAGGTGGAGCGTTACGGGTTCTCCGGCCTCGGGCAATTCATAAAAGGTCGTCAGGGGGACGAATACTCGGTATCCCACGCCGTGGACATCCAAGGTTACGGCCGGGAGTGATTTGTGAACCAGGATGCCGGTCAGTCGGGAGATCACGGTTTTACCCGCGGGAAGGGGCAGAGTGGGCGTGGCAGACGGCCACCGCCAGGGCATCGGCGGCATCCGGCGGGGGCAGTCGCTTCAGCTCCAAAATGGCCCTGATCATGGTCTGCACCTGACCCTTTTCCGCCCGGCCATAGCCGACCACGGCCTTCTTGATCGCCAGCGGCGTGTATTCGTAAACGGGGACGTCCTGCCGCGCCCCGGCCAGGATGGCCACCCCCCGGACATGGCCCTGCTTGATCAGGCTCTGCACGTTTTTCCCGTAGAAAATGTCCTCGATCGCTACGGCCTCCGGTTTCCATGTGGCGATCAGGCCGGCCAGCTTTTCATAGACGGCAACCAGGGCCTCGGCAAAAGATGAATTACGGGGTGGTCTTATCTCCCCGTAATCCCCCCCGGTGAGTCCCCGCCCGTCTTTTTCCACGATCCCGTAGCCGGTGACCCGGCTGCCCGGATCGATACCCAGAATTCTCATCAGCTCAGTCTTTCCATCATCTCGTCGGAGATGTCAAAATTGGCGTAAACATTCTGGACATCATCGTTGTCTTCCAGCTTTTCCATCATTTTGAGCATCTGCGGCGCCTTATCCTCCCCCAGGGCCACAGTGTTCTGTGGAATCATGCCGATCCGGGCGGCAATTGGTTCGAGCCCCCTGGCTTCTATCGTCCGGCGCACCTCCTCGAAGGCGGTCGGGCTGGTGATAATCTCAAATTCATTTTCCTCCTCCCGGACATCGTCGGCCCCGGCCTCCAGGGCCAGTTCCATCAGTTCCTCCTCGCCGATCGCCTTTTTGTCTATGAGAATGCTGCCTTTCTTGTCGAACATCCAGGACACACAACCGTTCTCTCCGAGATTGCCGCCGTGCTTGGAAAAGATATGACGGATCTCCGCCACGGTCCGGTTCTTGTTGTCCGTCATGACCTCCACCAGGACGGCCACTCCCCCGGGACCGTACCCCTCATAGGTGATCTCCTCGTAGTTGACGGCGTCGGCACCGGTTCCACTGGCCTTTTTGATGGCCCGCTCAATATTGTCTTTGGGCATGTTTTCGTCTTTCGCCGCCATAATTGCCGTGCGCAGACGCGGGTTCCCATCCGGGTCAGGGCCTCCCAGGCGGGCCGCCAAGGTTATTTCCTTGATGATTTTCGTGAAGATCTTGCCCCGCTTGGCATCCGCGGCGCCTTTTTTGTGTTTGATGGTGCTCCATTTATTGTGGCCGGACATGGTTATGCTCCCGTATTTATTATCATCTTAACATTCCACAACTTTTCGTTTCTACCGCCGTAAACCGGCATCCCCATCTTGCGATTCCGTGGCGGCCGGTTTTGTACCCGGATGATGAATTTGCGAGAAATGCCCTTCGAACAATCTGCCGGTCTTTTAGCGCAACGGCGCGCCTTTATAACACATACCGGCGTTCATGTAAAATAAAAAACCCCTTCGCAAGCGAAAGGGTTTTTTAAAAAATCCCGGCGGCTCCCTACTCTCCCACACAGTCACCCATGCAGTACCATCGGCGCAAGAGAGCTTAACTTCCGTGTTCGGAATGGGAACGGGTGTGTCCTCTCCGCTATCGCCACCGAAATATCCTTTATGTACGATCAACAATTACATATTGTGTAAAGATGTAAAAAATTATGGTCAAGCCGCACGGCCGATTAGTATCAGTAAGCTGAACACATTACTGTGCTTACACATCTGACCTATCAACCTCGTCGTCTACGAGGG
>JAGPFL010000078.1 GCA_018056545.1 Syntrophobacterales bacterium | reverse complement strand
ATATAAGGCGACGGCGCTTCCAGATCGAAATACTCGGCTGCCTCCTCGGCCAGGACGGAAGGGGCGAAGGGGCGGAAACTCTCCCGGAATTTGATCTTCAGATTGAGGCGCTTCTGCATCTCCTTGTTCCGGGCGTCGCCCAGGATGCTCCGATTGCCCAGGGCCCGGGGCCCCCATTCCATGCGCCCCTGGAACCAGCCGACGGCCTTGCCCTCGGCGAGAAAACCCGCGACGGCGGCGCTGAGTGCGGCGGTGTTCTCGGCGCGCCGGTAGGGGGCGCCGTATTTTTTGGCCATGCCGAGGATCTCCAGCTCGTCGAACTCCGGTCCCAGGTAGGCCCCCTGCATCTTGTCCCGGTCCGACGTGCGCCGGGGCTGCCGGTGGTACATGTAGTAAATGGCACAGGCCGCGCCCAGCGCTCCCCCGGCGTCCCCGGCGGCGGACTGGATCCAGATGTCGGCAAAGTCGCCGCTGCGGAGGAGCTTGCCGTTGGCGACGCAGTTCAGGGCCACCCCCCCCGACAGGCAGAGGTTTTTTGCCCCGGTGAGCCGCTGTGCCGTCCGGGCCATCTTCATAACGATCTCTTCGGTGACCTGCTGGATGGCATAAGCCAGATCGCCGTGGCGCTGTTCGAGGGCCGTTTCGGGAGTCCGGCGGGGAAAACCGAAAATGGCCGCCCATTTGTCGTCCCGCACCATGCTTAGCCCGGTGGTATAATCGAAATAATCCTGATTGAGCCAGATCGAACCATCCTCCTTGACATCCACCAGGTGGGTGAGGATGGCCTCCCGGTAGCGCCGGACCTGTTCCGAATCGGGATCGCCGTAAGGGGCCAGTCCCATGAGCTTGTATTCCCCGGAGTTCACCCGGAAGCCTAGATAATGGGTGAAGGCGGAGTAGAGCAGCCCCACGGAATGGGGAAAGCGCATCTCTTTCAGGAGGGTGATGTCGTTGCCCCGGCCGTGGCCGATGGAGGCGGTGGCCCATTCCCCGACGCCGTCGATTGTCAGGATGGCCGCCTCGGTAAAGGGGGAAGGGAAAAAGGCGCTGGCGGCATGGGCCAGGTGGTGGTCCGTAAAGAGCAGCTTGACCTTCCTGGAGGCGCCGTCGCCGATTTTATCCAACTCGTCGCGGATGAGTTTCTTCAGGAATACCTTTTCCTTGATCCAAACGGGAATGGCCGACAGAAACGATTTCAACCCCCGGGGGGCGAAGGCGTAATAGGTCTCCAGCAGCCGTTCGAACTTCAGGAGGGGTTTGTCGTAGAAGACGACGGCGTCCAGGTCGCTCACGCCGATTTTGCCGTATTCCAGGCAAAAGGTAACGGCATGGGTCGGGAAAGAAGGATCGTGCTTCTTACGGGTGAAGCGCTCCTCCTGGGCGGCGGCGACGATCTCTCCGTCCCGGATCAGAGCGGCGGCGGAATCGTGGTAAAAGGCGGAAACTCCCAAGATATTCATATCAATCCTTATGTGCTGAAGAGTTAAACCACTGGCCTTATAGGCATACAGCTTTATTGTGTCAACAGCTTATTTTGCTGCAGCCAGCTATAGATGGCCCGCGCCGCCGCGCGATGCCCGGCGGCGTTCCAATGGCGGTTCTTGTAGTAATACAATTCGGCCCCCCGGGCGGCCGCGGCCAGCAGCTCCGGGGTGAGATCCAGGACGGGAATACCCAGCTCCGCCCCTATGCCGCTGAGCAGTTTGTTGGGGTGGAAAAGATCGAAATTATCGTCCCGGAGCTGATAAACCTTTTTGATCCTTTCCCAGTAAATCTGGTCGTAGATCTGTGCCACCGTGGGGGCGAGGACGAGGGCGAAGCGACTGCCGTGCCGGCGGCAGAGACTGTCAGTCTCCCGGAGAATCTCCCGGAGCAGGGGCAGGGCCGCCGCAACGGCGGGATCCGTATCCTTGCGACACAGTCTCACCTCCGGCGGCAGGACGTCCAGGGCGTATTTGTCCTGTCGCTGATGGATGATCCGGTCGAAGAAATCGATGAGGTGGGAGCGGGGCAGGCTGCATGTCCGTTGCCGCTCGTTCCGGGGGCGGGAGGTTTTCGGGACGGGTATGTTGGTGAAGACAACCCGGCCCGTTTTGTCCAAGACCGCCCGGGGACGCTCGTAGCCGTCGATCCAGGCAGAGAGATTGGTCGTATCGTCGAAGTCGTTGCCGATATAAAACACCATGAGCACGAGATCGGGCTGGTAGGACAGCACCCGGTCCTTGAGGAGGAGATATTCCTGGGTCGGGCCGAAGCCGTTGATACCGAAATTGAGGACCTCGGTCTTTTCGCCCAGGGAGTTTTCCAGAACTTCGGTAAAGACCTCCCCCTCCTTGACGCCGAGACCGGCGGTGAAGGAGTCGCCCAGCACGGCCACCCTTCTTTTTCCCGGAGACTTGTCCAGGGGGTATTCCCGGTCGCGCATCCCTGCGGAATTGATGGTGATGAGGTTCTCATATTCATGCTTGGAGACGAGAACACCGGTCTTTCCGGGGATGAACTGCCAGCCCAGGGTGTCATGATAGGCAAAGAAGATCTCCTGCTCCGACCGGCCGCCGATCTGGGGGTAAAAAAGGCGCAACACAAGCTCGCCAAGGGAGAAGCACGCCAACAGGGTACCCGTCAACAAGAGGATGTTGATGGTGATGGGTCGCTTGCGATAGACGATCAATCCGGCGCCGCCGATAAGGCAAAGGGCCTGGAAGACGACAATCCTTAGGCGGTCGTCCCCGGCGAAGCCTCCGGTGGGACAAGTCCATAGGGTCAGTGTCCATTCGTTGACGGCCAGCGCCGTGAGGATCAATATTGCCCCGGCAATAAGGACTGTCTTTTCGGTCCCTGCCGGAGAAACCGTCCTGTTGTTCTTCATGTTCATAGCGGCCCGAAGGATATTCTTCAGAATGCCGGTTGTTTATCATGAGTCCGTTCATATTGCCACCGGTAAAGCCTCCGGACCTGGAAAGCTGCTTATATTTTTTGACGGGCCGGCGCGTTCCTGCTATGAATTTTGCCGATATCGCAGAAAAATAATTTTCTTCCTCCTGCTTGAAGATGAGGATGGTTCGCTACTTTTTAGGAATTCATCAATTTCTCCATATAGAAAAGCAGGGAGCGAGACGGCGGTTTGATCCATGACAAGAACGTCTGGCATAGGAAACTTTTTTAAAAACATCGTTTTGACGCTTACCGTTTTGGCGCTGGGGCTCTATCTGACGGAATGGCTGCTGGGATTCTATCTCGTCAAGGCGGTGCCCCGGTATCCCCTGCCCCCGCATGCCGTCCAGAGACACACAACGGTGGATTACGACGTTGTCTATCGTTATAACAACTACGGGCTCAGAAGCCCCGATTTCGTCCCCGGCCTTATGTATGATGCCGTATTGCTGGGGGACTCCTTTTTTTTCGGCCAGGGTGTCGGGGAGGGAAAGACCCTCGTTGATGTCCTGCAGAAAAAAGGGATGAAAGTACTTAATGTTTCGGAAATAGCCACCAATCCCATCGATTATTACCACAAGCTCAACGTCATGAAGGCCCAGGGACTCCGGAGCCGGGCCGTGTTTGTCGGTCTGTGTGTAGGTAACGATTTTCAGGACATTGCGGATAAGAATATCGAGGAAGCGCTGAGGCATCGTTACCGGAGCCCTTTTCTGAGCTATGATGCCCGGTCTTTCCTTGCTTTGGAGCGGTTGCGATATCAATTGGGACGTAAACGACAGCAGCTTCTTGACTGGTTCTATAGTAGCACCGGCAACCGGACGGAGAGGGAAACCGTCGTGGTGCACGAATTCGAGCACCGGCGGAGATTCGCTGCGGACTGGCTGCGGTTCTTCACCGGCGACCGCCCGGAGCTGATGGCGGCGATGGCCGGGAGCGACAAGCGACCCCTCGATCGGGAAAAACCGACGGAAGAAGCCTATCTGGAAAAGATCCAGTTGACGCCGCCGTCCTTTTACAATACGGTGCGGATCCTCAAGGCCATGCCTTCCCGCCTTCCCGAGGGGCGGTTTTACTTGGTCCTGATCCCCGGGCCCCATTATGTCTGGGGATTCCGTTCCCCACGATACGAACGCTACCTGGAACAATTGAAGGCGCAACTGGCCCCTTCCTTTACGGTTGTTGATCTTCACGGGCGGACGAAGCCGGAGATGCACTTTCTTCACGATGGACACTGGAATGAAAGGGGGCACCGCCTGGTGGCGGAAATCCTTGGTGCTGCAATTGCGTTAAGGACGCCGCAATTGTTTCAAGGAAGATGAAATCAGAAAGATTGAACACCTGTAAGGTTGTAACGTCTCCTGCATAAAGCAGTTCGGCGCCGGTTCTTGGTCATGCCGCCGCGGTAGGAACACCGCCTTCGCTATTGTCGGTTACCATGCTGCAATTCGTCCTTGAGGACTTTGTATTTGGCGATTTTTTCCCTCAGACGGTCTTTGTTTTTTACGAAAGGCAAAGAGATGGGTAGCGTAATAAGTCGCCAATGTGCCTTGATCATCTCCATTTTGGATATCTTTGCGATGGTTTCCGGCCGGTAGTGCTTCCGGTAAAAGAGATATTCGGCACGGATCTTCCGGCGCCACACCTCGGCGGAGGTGGCCCCGCGTTCACTCTGCCCATGGTGGTGGATTACCCTGGCTCCGGGAATATAACCGATCTGGTATCCCCGGCGACGCAGGCGGAGGCAGAGGTCCTCATCCTCACCATAGAGAAAAAAATCCCCATCGAAACCACCCACCGCGTCGATGGCCGACCGGGGGGCGATCATGGCTGCCCCCAGAACGGCGGCGATCGTTCCGGGGAGCCCGGCCAGTTCCCCGGCGGCATATCGGTGACTTAGATATCGAAGGGAAACGGAATCCTGACTGGTGCCGTCGGGATTGAGGATCTCGAGCCCTGCGAGTCCCACTTCGGGATGGGCGTCCATAAAGGCGACGGCGGCTGTCAGACATCCGTCTTGCAACACGGTGTCGGGGTTGAGAAACAGAAGATAGCGTCCCCGACAATGGGGAAGCACCTGGTTGTTGGCGGCGGCAAAACCCCGGTTTTCCGTGTTGGCAACAAGTTGCACGGCGGGGTAATCGGCGGCGATGAGGGAGGTGGTGCCGTCCGTGGAGGCGTTGTCCACCACGAAGGCCTCCAGGCGGAGGCCGGTTTGGCTGATGACGGAATTCAGGCAGGCGCCGATGAGATCGACGGTTTGGTAGGAGACGATGATGACGGAGATATCTACAGCCCTGCTCGTTTCTTTTCCGCCTGGTGGTGGTGTACCCCCGTGTTGTTTCTCCATGGACGTTTCCTTACGAGGGGACGGTCACCGCGCTACCCTTGCCGCCAAAATTTTATCATAGATCGCCCCTACCTGCTCCGCCGTCTTCTTCCAGGTATGCTCCTGTGCCGTGACAAGGGCGGCCCTGCCCAGGGCGGCCAGTCGCTCCTTTCGCAGGGCCTGGAAAAGAACGTCGGCGACCTTGTCGGCATCCTGGGGATTGTCAATGACAAAGCCATTGACGCCTTCCCGGACCAGATCCTTGGCCCCCACGTTGGCGCTGATCACTACCGGCAAACCTTTGGCCATGGCTTCCAGGACCACCATCCCGAAGGTGTCAAACTTGGAAAGCATGGCATAAAGATCACCGGCGATGTAAATATCCCTCAACTCCTCTCGGGAAACCGCGCCGGTGAAGGTGATGTGGCTGCCGATCCCCAGCGCCTTGGCCTCCTTTTCGTATCGCTGTCGGTTGTCGCCGCCAACAACAAGCAGATGAAACGGCCGGCCGGGCTGCCGGATCTTTAGTCTTCCCAGACCCGCCAATAGGGCCGAGAGGCCCTTGATGTCGAAATTCATCGAGGCAAAGATAATCAGTGATGCTTCGGGAGTCAGACCGAAGCGTTGCCTTAGAGCCTGTCGAGCAGTGTCTTTGGTTGCTCTTTCTGTTTCCATGGCGTCTTCGGGGGCAATGCCGGGATGCACGACGGGCACCAAGGCCGGATCCACGGGATACTCGCGAAGAAAGATGTCCCTGGTCAAATGGGAAACGGCGAGAAAATAACGACAGGTCCCCCCCGTTACCATCCGTTTCTCAACCCATATGGTTCCCCGGTCGAAAAGAGAGGGGAATCTCTTTTTCCTGACGTCCCGGACCCACAAACGATGGGGGAGACCGTGCATGGTATATAGATCGGGACTAAACATCCTGTCGTGGGCATGAATGATGTCGATGCCCGTCCGGTCGATGGCCCGTTGGGCGAACAGGGCAAAACTCGGTGTTTTGAAGAACCTGGGAAAGAAAATGATGGGGACTTGATGGAAATGGATCCGTTCCGACTCTTTTTCTTTCCTGCGTTGGTTGGTGAATACGTGGATTTCCAATGTGGAATCGCTAGCCAGTTGGTTCGTCAGGGCGGCAGCAAAGCCTTCGGCGCCGCCTATGAGGCCGTATTTGGGAATGACGACGGCGATGCGGGGAGGCCTGCTCATCTTCAGACCAACCCTGTTTTGGCCGACTCTTCCTGATCCCGGAGGTTCCAAATAATGGTGATCATGGCCATCATGATAAAAAACAACTTTGCCGCCGGTCCGCTGACGATGCTTTCGAACATGCCTTGGATCATCCAGGCTATTTGGGCGGCCATAAGACCGACGGCCCAGGTCCGGACAAAATCGCTTCGGCCTTCTCTGATGATGCGGAATGCCAGCCGGAAGAATCTCCATGCTATGAAAAGAAAGATCATCAGCCCAATGAACCCCGTGCGGACCGTGATGTCCACGAAGAAGTTGTGTGGTGATTTCAAGGGTACGCTCTGGCGGTAAGCGGGAGGGACGCGCTGGTTGTACCTGTCGAGCAGCTTCTCGTCATGATATGTTTCCATCCCGAATCCGACGCCGGTAAGGGGGTGGTCCTTGATCATCTCCCAAAATGTGTACCAGATTTGTATCCGGTCGTCATTACGGAGCTTCTCGGTCAGATCACTTGGAGAAAGGCGGTCTTTGACGGGCATTGCGGCGATAAGCAGCACAAGCGAAAACAAGAAAAAGAACAGGACCTTTTTATTGCGAAAAAAAACGGCAATTACACCCACAAAGAGAGAAAAAATGGCGGCTCTCGTCTTGGTGGCGATGGTGGTTATTATCAGTATGCCCGCCGGAATTGCGAGGAGCCATTTATATGCCTTTATGTTGCCGAAATTATATATGTTGATGGATAACAGCGTGGCGAAGATGGTCAGGACGCCGATGAAGTTGGGGGGGACCTCCCAGGGCATTCTGTAGCCCAGTTTGACGCCAAAGGGATTGCCGATG
>JAGPFL010000077.1 GCA_018056545.1 Syntrophobacterales bacterium | reverse complement strand
TGGTGTGGAGGAGCATGGCCCGTGTGGGCATGGTGGTGGGTAGTGCCGCTTGTCGGTATTGCCTTATGCATAACGATGTGCGTGTTTTTCAGATTGCGAATGGGTAATAGGCGGTTCTGCTGCTTCGGCGGCGCCGGTTCCGCCGAGCTCGACGAGACGAAAAAAGCGATCGGTGGTCTGAAGGCAGACATAGAAAAAATGAAGGGAAAACAAGGAGAATAAATATGGATGACCGAACAAGAAAATTAATCGCCGTGGGAGCATCCGTAGGGGCAAACTGCCACCCCTGCCTGGAATATCATGTCGGCAGGGCGCTGGAAGGGGGTATTGACCGTAGCGAGATCATGGCGGCGGTGGAAGTTGCCAAAGTTGTCCGAAAAGGTGCGACCGCCGGCATGGACAAACTTGCCCTGACCCTGCTGGGTAATGATCACCCTCGGCAATCATGCAACAGCCAGACAGATTCCTGTTGTTGTTCGTAGCAATTGAGTGATACAATCGGCACACAAGGTTGAGTATTTAGATGAAGAACGGGGAAATTGGATTTCAGCAAATCTACACCGATTATCAGGAAAAGATCCGCCGCTACCTGACCAGGATGGTCGGAGAAAACGAAGCGGAGGATCTTACCCAGGAGGTGTTTGTAAAAATCGGCCAGTCATTGGAAACCTTTCGGGGCGAATCCAGTTTGTCCACTTGGATCTACCGGATTGCCACCAATACGGCCCTGGACAAACTTCGTCATCCCTATAATCATCACGCCGCGGAAAAGCTCCTGCCCGTGGAGGCCGTCAAGGAAACCAAAGAGGATGAGAACATCTGGACAGGTGAGACGGCGGCTTCCACGGAGCAGCGGGTGATTCGCCAGGAAATGAACGGCTGCATCCGGGAAATCATTGAAACCCTTCCCGAGACATACCGGTCCGTCATCGTCCTCAGCGAACTGGAAGGGCTGAGCGACGGTGAAATCGCCGATATCCTCAACCTAACCATTCCGGCGACCAAGATAAGGCTGCATCGCGCCCGGGCAAGACTCAGAAAGGAATTGAGCACGGCCTGTGTCTTCTACCGTGACGAGCGACAAGAGTTTGCCTGCGACCGGAAGGTCCCTCGAGCAGATTGATCGGTCTTGGAAACTTCTCCACTTCTCGCGGCCGACTTCGGCCCTTCATCCGTGACCACAAGATAAGCTGCCTGCAAGGGCCCGGATGAACCCGAGGCCGGTAATCATCCTCTCTCGGATCCCATTCAATTTTCATGGCTAAATTATACCATGTCCTTGTATTTATAAAATTGAACCCCCAGGTGATGACGCATGCAGATCATCAACTAAGTCTCACTTATTGATAAACCCGGTAAAATTACGGCTGACCAACAGATAGGCAAAGCCGTTGTAATTGTCGGATGACCCGCAAAGTTGCGTTGTTGTTCCCATAAAGTCCATCACGACAAATCCCAGCGGTTTCGATTTGGGTATTGAAGTGGTGATATACTTCGAGGTAAAGCGGTTCATCTCATCGGCAAAACACCGGGGGCAGCAGCCCGCATGCGAGGCGCTGACGAACAGGATCGGCAGGCCATTCCGACGATCTGTATCACTTAAAAGGTATGAAAAATAGTCGGTAACATGGTTCCTTTTCATGCCTTTGTTTGTTGCCGCGTAGTTGTCCCCCACAAAAAAGAATTGACCTTTTGCATCCCCCCAGTTGATCTTTTCCCATGTCACATCGCTCGAATAGCCCAGCGTGACCCCTGTGGGCGGATCGGTTTTGATATTTGGATCGTTGAGCAATAAAATCTTGCCGCGAAGCGATCCGATGGTCGGGATGCCGGCCGGCGGCTTGACAAAAAGATCTTTGTAGGTATCACTGGTGATAATTTGCTTGAACAGGCCCACCGTTGATGGATACCCGGCGATGGGGCAATTGAACTCGGTCATGGGTCGTATGACGATCGCTTCTTTGGGGTGGGTGGCCAGAAAATTTTTGATCTGATCCAGAACGTTCCTGAAAAGAATATCAATGAAATAAGTACCATGCCAAAAGAACAAATCGTTGATGTGATAACAATAATCAAGGCACATCTGATATACTGAGCAAGGACTGAAAACAGCCTTCGTGCCGAGACGCAGATCCAGAAATCGCGCACCGAGAAGCAATTGTTCCTCGATGGATTTGTTCTGGCATTTGACGAATTCCACGAATACATCACCATCACACCCGGGGTATGCGTATGTGCCGGAATCATGGGTGCCCGGCGCCGTAATCATGGACAGGGGAAGGTCGTCCGGAAGCCCGGCCATCCAGTTGGTCATGTCAATGCCATAGGGCGTCAGGATGACCGTTGCGTTGTTGTCACCCCAGGAACCGGCAACCACTTGTATTTTCTTTGACTGTAACCGCATTTCTTCCAAGCGAAACGGCCCTTGGTTGTGCGAGTTGAAATAGGAAATCTCCTTCAGGTTGTTCATGCGCCAGACGTCGATATATAGAGGTTTCATTCCATCGAAGACAGTAAAGGTAAAGGTGGCCGGGGCCGTATTGCGGCACTGGTTTACATCCAAGTTCTCACACTTGCAGTGATTGGGATAAAAGGAAGAGGAATTAATAACAGTGCTATTGAATGCATGATCCGGCCTTCTCGGACCCCAATCGCCGTTGGCCACTTCCGATACATTGATGAACACTGGATTCTCCAGGGTATTGCAGATACACAGGTTATAGGTTGTGTTAGAGCATTCTATTCCCCCCAGCTTACTGTCCGGCGGGGATGGTGTCACGCCGGCCATCGTTTTCTTGGCGGCGATGTCAATCGCCTTTTTACCTTTTGGATCGATGAAGAATGCCATGCCATCTTTGGAGACGACGGCCAACCCGGTGTTGAAGTTGCCTGCCCCCTCAAACGAAAAAGGAATGACGGTTTTACCCTTGGTGTCTATATATCCCCAGACTCCCTGGGATTTCACGGCCGCCAGTTTCTCGGCAAAGGGGTGTGCTGCCTCGTACTGGGGATTGATTACGAATTTGCCCTTCTTGTTGATGAATCCCCATTTGTTGTCGTCCTTAACTAGAGCAAGCCCTTCGCTGAAAGATGCCGCTTCGTCGAACTGGGCATTGATGACATACTTTCCCCGTGCATTGATGTACCCCCACTGGTTCTCCAGGTTTTTCACCGGGGCGACCTTTTCCGAAAATTCCCCGGCATCCAGATAGACCGTGGAGATCTTGAACCTCCCTTTTTTGTCGATGAATCCCCATTTACCAGCTCTTTTTGCAGGTGCCAGCCCGCCGTTGAACCCTTTAATATCTTCAAAGGAGTAATCGAGAACAAGGTTTCCCTTCTCATTAATACAACCCCAGAGATTTCCTCTCTTCACAGGAGCTAACCCCTCTGAAAAACTCCGGGCTCCCTCGAAATTCGGGTTGATTATGAACCTTCCCTTCTTGTCGATGAACCCCCATCTCTTCTCCAAACGAACAGCCGCATATTTTTCTTTAAAATTGAGGACCTCATGAAAAATTGGTGCAATGACATTTTTACCCGCTGCATCGATGAACCCCCATTTACCCTTGACTAAGATTCCTGCGAGACCCTCCGTAAAGTGCATAATTTGTTCAGCAGTTGTCATATCCGCCTTGATCTGCTTATCGCTGTTGCCCACCTCCGCTGCTGCTGAACAAGTGACCGGGAAAATTAGCACAGAAAGGAAAAAGACCATAAGACACATTTGAATAAATCTTCTTGCTTTCATGGTGGCACCTCCCTGAATTGATAAGGTAATTCTCTACTTTCCAAAATATTCCGAGATGGACATACAGGTATACGTAAAATCAGGTATTTGGACGGGTTAAATAAATGCCTAATCAAATTCATTTTTTCTATCACTTCAAATGAACCACTATCTACTGATATTAAATTCTCAATTATGTTAACAGGAATATTTTTACCAAATACTCTTTCATCCTCATTTTTTGCTTTACGATTCAATGCCGAGTTGAACGCGGTCACGCGCCCGCTGAAAGCCGAAGGCTTTCATTGCGGGTGCAGTGCCGGAGCTCCAACGACCATGTTAGCGACTGGCGCAGCTCGTCGCTAACTTTGGGTTCAACAGACTGTCATTACTTTTGTTTTTCTATAGCTTGCCATTCATTTTATTTCAAGAAAAACAAGGAACAGGAGGAACATGAAGACGCTCTATGCGGATAGTTGATAAGATAGGATAGATGATCGGCATCATCAGCGCGTTATTCGATAAACCTTGATGCGGGTTGTAGATTGGCGGTGGAGATATTGCCCCTGTTGCTGTAACCGTCTGACGGACTCATCTTGGTGATTGTTAAAAAATTGGGTAAGGAGTGGCAGTCGGTCAGAGATAGAGGCTACCGGCGATGGGTTCTTTGAAAACATGACAAACAGCAGTGCTGGGGATTGAAATGCAGCGGGCGATCTGGGAAAAAGTCGGCTGACAGCTACGGCGGCGGATCAGGGTCGGTTCTTCAGGATCAAGCCCCGCTCGTCTTTGGGCAGCGGCTGCCACTGGTCGGGCAGGAGTTCCCGGAGTTTGCTGACGGGGTGGCTCATGATCCGCTTGAGGAGGTCGTCAAAGTACTCCCAGGGATTGACTCTGCAATCCTTGCAGGATTTGATGAGGCTCATGAACAGGGCCGCAGCCCGGCCACCCCGTTCACTGCCGACGAGGTCAGGCCGAACATCGATCGCTGAGGGTCTCGAGTACGGCCCGGAGGGTGAAGGGATCAAAGCCCCGCTCCAGTTTGATGAAAAGATGCTCCCCCGCCTGGATGCAAACACCGGAGGGACCTGCCGATTTGCCGGTAATCACTTCCAGAAAACCATGTGAGGATGATTGCTGCTCATGGAACCTGCGGCGCCAGAAATAAAACCGCCCCGGGTGGATGTGCTCCTCCCGGCAATACGCCGCCGCGCTCCGTCCTCTTGCCGCTTGCTTGTCGATGATGCCCCGCCAATGGGCGCTTCGCTCCTCCTCTTGCATCAATGATCGGTAAATTACCAACCACCTTATCAGAATACGTTCGGCTCAGGGTGGTCAATTTTCGGTTATCACAACCAACCGGCCGGACGGGGCAATGGACATCGAGATGAGCTTGACGTATAATGTCTTCTCCATATATTTCATCGGCGACACGGCGCAACCCTGCCGGCGACGCGGCAGCCCGCCCCTGGGGAATGCGTTGCTGGAGAAAGAAGATACAGGAAAGATATAGGGCCACGATACTGAGTAAGCAAGAGGAAAAACAATGGAAACGGAAGTGGGAGGCATGAAAGCAGATTATCTCGACTGGTTTTTATCCATCTCCCCACCCCGGAGGGTGGAGCCGGAAATACAGCGGTTCATCCTGAATTATTTTTTCCCTAAATCTGCAAGATTAATTATCTTCTATTTTATCCCCGTCTCGATACTGCTAATGTGCATCGTAATCTCGGCCATCATGCTGTTTCTGGGCAACTACTCAGATGAATTACGACTCTGGAAAGGCCCCACAGAAAATGTGGAGGGAGCGATCCTTTCGGTGGAAGAGCTAAAGCGTTCAAAGGGACGGATTTTTTACCTCTACAAATACACCTACCGGCCGCCCGGAAACACGGAACTCGTGGGCGCCTCTTTTTCAGACAGAAGGTCATACAAACCGGGTGAGCGGGTGATAATCACCTATCTGTACGGCGATCACAAGATAAGCTGCCTGCAAGGGGCCCGGATGAATCCCGTGCCGGTAACAATCCTCGCCGTACCATTGTCATTGTCACTGGTAGTGGGCGCTATGCCTTTTTTCATGATGAATTGGCGAAAAAAGTGGATCTTCCGGCTGCTGCGCGACGGCGTCAAGACCACGGCGACGATCCTGGCCATCAAGTGGGCTCCAAAAGGTACCCGCAATGTTACGCTTTCCTTCAATCTGGAAGGCAGGGAAACAACCTTGAAGATCAATATTCCCGGCCGGAAGAAGACTATTGAGGTTCTGGAAGCCCTTCATTTGCAACGGCTCCAGGCAACGATACTGGTAGATCCGAAGACGCCGAAACGCCTAATAATAATCGAAACCCTGGAAATGACGGCCTGAATATGGGGACACTCAAGGCCGTTGCTGCTTCTTCAAATGAGACCCTTTACCGCGCCGGCCGCTCAGCGGTCCCCCGCCGGGCAGCTCGCCAGGCAGTTGAAGCAGTTGTACTGAAAGCCGATGAAGGAGGCCTGGTAGAGGCTAAGGAACTGGGGATCCATGAGCATTTTCTTCTGTTCCTCCGGGGCGGCTTTGGTGAATTTGAGGATGAAGCCGATGGCGTTGCCGAGCCCCCAGGGCTGGGATACCCGGAGGCACTTCATGGCATCGGTTTGGCCCTCCACCTCCAGGGCCTGGGCGGGGCAGTTCTCCACGCAGAGGCCGCAGTCGTTGCAGAGATCCTCCGTCACCGGCGGGTCGGAGGTCAGCGCCAGTTCCGTGAGCAGCGCCGTAAAGAGGATCCGGCTCCCGAAGCGGGGATGGAGGACGAGGTTGTTGCGGCCGAAGACCCCCAGACCCGCGGCTACGGCGGCATGACGGAGGGACAGGTCACCGATGAGTCCCATGACCCCCGGTCCCATGTCCAGGGGATAGGACAGCAGGACCGGCGCCGTCTTGACCCGATACTTGTCCTCCACATAACGGCCCAGGAGATAGACGTTCTTTGCGGACAGCTCCATGAGGGCCATACGTCCCGACATGCAGGTCCGGGCGTTCATGCTCTCCACGCCGCCGTCCAGTTCCCGGTAGGCCACCACCACGATGGACTTCACCTTGGGCAGGATCAGTTTCGGGTCCGGCGATTTCGGTGATTTGTAATCCTCGATGGCCGCGAAACCCACGGCGTCGGCCCCCAGATTCAGAGCATAATTCCGGATGTCTTCCTTGCTCATAACCCCTCCTAATAGTTAGTGTGCTAAATGTAAAACCAAAAAAATTTACCGCTGGAGATCCACCAGCAACCGTTTCAGCAGCAATCTCTCTTCGAGGCACAGCCCGGCCATGATCTCCTCGTTGGCCTCGTCCCGCTCCCTTATGATCTCGCCGGTAAGCTCCCGGCCCTTCGGGGCGAGATAGATACGGAGATAGCGCTTGTCTTCCGCCGCCGTTTCCTTGACGATCCACCCCGCCTCGGCCATGCGGTCCAAAACCCCCGAGATCGTCGCCTGATCCAGTACCAGGAGCTTTCCCAGCTCCCCCGCCGACAGTCCTTCTTCCTCGGAAACGGCGGTGAGCACCAGGCTCTGAACGGGGGTAAGCCCGTATTTTTGAAAGCGTTTTTTGAATTTGCCGTGGGCCCGCTGGAAGGCCTTGGAAAGGAGAAAGAGGATGCAGTCTTCGTATGCTTTCCTGGTCATGGGGCGTCTCCCTTATATTTAGCGTGCTAAATATCTCAACCTTATGTTCGAGTCAAGGGGAAAAACAGAAGATTATCTACTGCCGGGGCTTAAGGTACTGTCAAGTATTTTGTGTAAAATGTTCATAGGCCAATTCTTTGAAGAAAGGCAGGCTTTTATGCACTTTTCCGATAGGGGTTGACCTCCAATGCAATTCCATTTTCAAAGATATGTAGGCCA
>JAGPFL010000012.1 GCA_018056545.1 Syntrophobacterales bacterium | reverse complement strand
TGCACCCTTACGAAGTTCCGGAGATAGTGGCCTTTGACATCACCGCCGCCGGGCCTTACCTGGACTGGCTGAAGGAAGTCCTGCCCGCGGGACCTCCCGTATGACTTCCGTCGCCCGGAAGCGGCGCCGCCTCATAGTACCTGCGGCGAGAAACGTCATCCAGCCCGGCGCGCCACCCGGCTGAAAACCTTTGTCTGGCTCTCGGGCATCCGCTGGGCTATTGAACAGTGCTTCGAGGAAGCCAAGACCGATCTGGGAATGGACCACTACGAGGTAAGGAAGTATCCGGGGTGGCGTCACCATATGATCACTTGCATGCCGGCCCACTTTTTCCTCTGGCATATGAGAATCAGGTTGGGGGAAAAAAGCACCAGCCGTTACGCTATCGCAGCTTAAGCTGCCAATCAGCGCTGTTCTGCCCATGAAATTGTTCGATGCCATGGAATTGATTGAACTTGTTGAATGGATTCAGCTCAAAAATTACCGCGCCTATCGCTCCCATCGAAAATGAAAATTGGCCGCTATGGGCGAACATGAATATGTATCGTTGTAGGGTTAACAAGTCCCCCCAAAAAAGCGCTGCCCTGGAGCTCAACACTCCGAGGCAGCGCCTCCCTGGGAATCGTTAGGAAACACCCATGACGGGATCCCGTCATAAAGGGGAGCGAAAATGATACATAAGAAGAACCATAATAAATCAATAAGTTACGAAGGCATTGTAGATGAAAAACCGCCTTAGAAATTCAAGGTCAATTTGTGGGTCACGAGGTAATTGTCCTTGACCTTGGCGTTGGTGTCGTAACCCTTGAAATAGTCTCCCGTCCAGAGATAACCGATGCCGATCATATAGGTGAGGTTGTCGTAGATCTTGTAGCTCCCTGTGATATCCAGCTCCGTGCCGTATTTGTCCGAAACGAATTCCGTGACCCTATTCGCCGGGTCATAGTAACCGGCCGCCCCTACGGCGCCCACGTCGCTCTTCGGTTTCTTGTCCGCCGTGGCGTATGACAGGGCCGCCATAATGTCCAATTTGGGCATGGGTTTGACGCCGGCATAAATCTGATAGAACCACACATTGTCCATATTCTGGCTGATCATATAGTTCTGACCGGTGCGGCGATTCGCTCCCGTCGCCCCAGCCGGGACGTTGCCCTGGATATTTCCCATTACACTCTGGTAATCGTCGTTCCAGAGAATCAGGGTGGGAAAGAAGCTCCGGTTCATCTGCTGGGACTGCATGATCGAGCCCGTCGCCTTGTCGCTGTTGGCGTTGTCGTCGCCGCTCAGATAGACGAATTTCACACCCACATACGCCGGCTTCAGATTGTACTTTCCATGGAGATAGGCGCCGTACGCCTGGAGTCCCACATTCTGCGCGGGGTTGTTGGCACTCGTCCCGCCGGGGCGGTTGGTGCCCGCCGTCCCCCCCGTGGGGGCCTTGCCGGTGCTCTCGTAAGATCTCAGATCACCGAAGGCGTACATGGCCTCCCCTTCGAGAAACAGATTCCCGAAGGTGGCCTTGACATAGGGATACAGGCCGCTGATCTGGGTCAGATAACCGTTTCCCTGCTCCCACTTGTTCTGGGCGCTCCGGGTGTATTGATAGAGGATGCCTGCCTCGCCGGGCTTGAATTTATAGATGGCCCCCAAATCATAGACATCACGGTCGGCGTCATTGGCGATACCGATATTGTTCGCATTGAGACCTACCCATTCCCCTCGCTTCTCAACGGCGGCCACCGCCTGCCAAGGTCCCTGACTGTAAAGGTAACGGATGCCGGCGGAGGTCAGGGTCGTATCCAGAAATGAGGTTCCCCAGGTTAGGAACTGCATGTAGCCGACCTGGAACTTACCGAAGGGGACGTTGAAATCCACATAGGCCCGTTCCCATTCGAGGTTTTCCTGGGCCTTGGGGGTGGCGGCGCCTCTTCTTGTACCGTTGGGATCAGGCGATCCCTGCGGAGTCTGAGTCCGGGACTGGGTTTCGCCGGTACCGCCCGCCCAGCCCTGATCGCCCCAGCTCTTTTCCAGGGCATCGAAGCGGGTCACCAGCTTCAGGCCTTCCACAACCTGGAATTCCGGTTGAAGACGGAACCGCTGGGAGTAGAAGGCATAGGCGCCGCGGCGGGTGCGGCTGTCACGGGTGTTATAGTTGGCTTGACTGGCATCCACGGTTCCTCACGAGGCCGCGCCGGGGGCTTCGTTCTTGTCCAGGGCCGAATGGTTGTCCACATACCAGCCCTGGGCGTAGTAGCTGCCGCTGAATTTCACGTCCACCGCCGCCGCGGGCACGGCGAAGGCGGCAACGGCAACAATCGTCAGTAAAAACCACAAACTCTTCTTCATTGCTTCCTCCTTGAAATTTGTTACCTGTCCAGGCGCCTGTTCAGGTTTGCGGGAAGCTATAGAAAATTTTCATTACGACATGATTTAGCCGTCGTTAAATTCCGATGAAACTGATCAACAACAGATGTAATTGCCGATTACGGAGCTATAATCAATAGTTGCCGTAATATGGCCTACAGTGATGTTTACAAGGTATCAGAAAACGGCTCCCCGCGGGAACGCCATGGGAAAACATTTCTTATCTTATTGAAGGGTTACATATTTAGCGAAACTTTAATCCGATTGTCACAAAACGGCAACAATTCGTCACTATACTGTCCGGCAAGATCGAAAAAATAAAATTTCAGGAGGTAAAAAATGTCCAGATTAACCAAAATCGTCGTTGCGGCAATGCTGTGCCTGCTGATCGCCGCGCCGGCCGCCCTGGCCAAAGGCAACGTGGTCATCAAAGGCTCCACAACGGTGCTGCCCGTGGCTCAGGCGGCGGCGGAGGCCTACATGAAGCTTCACAAGGACGTCAACATCTCCCTGTCGGGAGGCGGTTCCGGCGACGGGATCAAGGCCCTCATCGACAAATCCACGGATATCGCCAATTCGTCCCGGGAGATGAAACCGAAGGAGGTGGAGCAGGCCAAGGCCAAAGGGGTGAACCCCGTGGCCCATACCGTGGCCATCGACGCCATCGTCCCCATCGTGAATCCGAAAAACAAGGTAAAGGATCTGAGCATCGACCAGTTGAGTCAGATCTATCAGGGAAAGATCACCAACTGGAAAGAAGTGGGGGGAGACAACCTGGCCATTGTCGTGGTTTCCCGGGACAGCAGTTCGGGCACCTATGAATCCTGGGGGCATCTGGTCCTCAACGGCGCCAAGGTCTCGCCCCGGGCCCAGCTCCAGGCCTCCAACGGCGCCGTCGTCCAGGCGGTATCCAAAAACAGATATGCCATCGGCTACATCGGCATCGGATATCTAAATAAAAGCGTGAAGGCCCTGACCGTGGGCGGCGTCCCGGCCACGGCAAAAACGGCCCTCGCCAAGCAATATCCCATCGCCCGCCCGTTGTATATGTACACCGCCGGGGCACCCAAGGGAGATACGGAAGGCTTCATCAAATTTCTTCTCAGCAACAAAGGCCAGGAAATCGTGAAAAAGGAAGGCTTCGTCCCCATTAAGTAGGACAACGATGACCCGCTATCAAAAAGAAATCGTCATAAAAAATGTTTTCTTCGTCCTCTCCCTGATCTCCGTGATGATTCTGGGACTCATCATCGTCTTTCTCTTCCGGGAGGGGCTGCCGATCTTCCGGGAGGTATCCGTCCGGGAGTTCCTCTTCGGCCGGGAGTGGTATCCGACCTACAGTCCGCCGTCCTACGGTATCTGGCCGCTGATCGTCGGCTCGCTCGTCGTCACCTTTTTCTCCTCCCTCGTCGCCGTCCCTCTGGGGGTGCTGTCGGCGGTCTATATCTCGGAAATCGCCCCCCCGGCGATCAAGGAAATCCTCAAATCGATAATCGAACTCCTCGCCGGGCTGCCGTCGGTGGTCCTCGGCTTTTTCGGCATGGTAATCGTCGCCCCCTGGCTCCAGGACACCTTCGATCTCCCCACGGGGCTCAATATCGTCAACGCCTCGGTGATCCTGGCCGTCATGGCCGTCCCCACCATCTCCAGCATCTCCGAGGACGCCCTGTACGCCGTTCCCCAGGATTTCAAGGAGGCATCCTACGCCCTGGGGGCGACGAAATTCGAGACCATCGCCCGGATCATTATCCCCGCCGCCCTTTCGGGAATCTCCACCGCCGTGATCCTCGGCATGGCCCGGGCCATCGGGGAGACCATGGTGGTCCTCATGGTCGCCGGCGGCGCCGCCGCCATCCCGGAGAGCGTCTTCGATTCCGTCCGGCCCATGCCGGCCAGCATCGCCGCCGAGATGGGGGAGGCCCCCTTCCGGAGCGGCCATTACCATGCCCTTTTCGCCACGGGGATCGTCCTGTTTTTCATGACCTTGGCCTTCAATCTCGTCGCCGATTACATCGCCCAGAAATTCAAGGAAGTGGGGTCGGCGACGCTATGACCAGACAAAACATGAGCGGCGCCATGAAATGGCGTTATCTGAAACAGCAGGTCTTCTTCGGGATCGTCCGCCTCGCCGCCCTGATTCTCGCCGCCGCCCTGGGGGGCCTGCTCTTTTACATTTTCATCAACGGCTTCCGGGTCATCTCCTGGGACTTCCTGACCCTGCCCCCCACGGATTCCATGACCAAGGGGGGCATCATGCCGGCGATCCTGGGAACCCTTTATCTAACCGTCGGGGCCATCGCCGTGGCGCTGCCCCTCGGGGTCATGGCCGCCATCTATCTCACGGAATACGCCAAGCAGGGGAAAGTCGTCCGGGCCATCCGCGTGGGCGTCAACTGCCTGGCCGGGGTGCCCTCCGTCGTCTTCGGCCTCTTCGGGCTGGGTTTCTTCGTGGTCTTCCTGCAGTTCGGCTCCTGCATCCTCTCCGGCGCCCTGACCCTGGGCATCCTCATCCTGCCTACCATCATCGGCGCCTCCGAGGAGGCCCTGAAATCCGTCCCCCAAACCTTCCGGGAGGCTTCCCTGGCCCTGGGGGTTTCCAAGTGGCTGACGATCCTGAAGATCGTCCTCCCCAACGCCCTGCCGGGCATCCTCACCGGTTCCATCCTCGGCATCGGCCGGGCCGCCGGGGAAACGGCCCCCATCATGTTCACCGCCGCCGCCTTTTTCACCGCCAAACTTCCCGGCTCCATTTTCGACGAGGTCATGGCCCTTCCCTATCACGTCTATGTCCTCGCCACCGCCGGCACCTATATCGAACAGACCCGGCCCATCCAGTACGGGACGGTCCTGGTTCTTGTCGCCCTGGTTCTGGGCATAGATCTCATCGCCATTGTCATCCGCAGTTACATGCGCAGGAAGAAGAGATGGTAGCGCAAACCGCCGGGGAAACGTATATGGTCATTACAAAAAAGAGCAATAGACTATGAAACAGCGAGCAAACAACCGTGACGTCGGCAACAGCCATAACGACGACTTCGGCAGCGACAACATCATCGTCAAAACCAGAAGGGTAAATTTCTATTACGGCGCCTTCCAGGCCTTGACGGATATCTCCATGGACTTCGAGAAAAATCGGGTGACCGCCCTCATCGGACCTTCGGGATGCGGCAAGTCCACGCTGCTTAGGCTCCTCAACCGAATGAACGACCTCATCGACGGGGCACGGGTGGAAGGAGAGGTCCTCTTCGAAGGGATGAACATCTACGCCCCGGAAATCGATCCCGTGGAGGTCCGCCGCCGCATCGGCATGGTCTTCCAGAAGCCCAACCCCTTTCCCAAGTCGATCTTCAACAACATCACCTACGGCCCGCGCCTGGCAGGCGTCAGCGGCAAGGCGGAGCTCGAAGCCCTGGCGGAGCAAAGCCTACGCCAGGCCGTCCTCTGGGACGAGGTGAAGGACATCCTCGGGAGGTCGGCCATGACCCTCTCCGGGGGGCAACAGCAGCGTCTCTGCATCGCCCGGGCCCTCGCCATGAAACCCGACGTCCTCCTCATGGACGAGCCCACCTCGGCCCTGGACCCGATCTCCACCGCCAAGATCGAAGAATTGATTGACGAGTTGAAAAAAACATATACCATCATCATCGTCACCCATAACATGCAGCAGGCCGCCCGGGTCTCCGACACGACGGGTTTTTTCTACCTGGGAAAGCTGATAGAATACAACGCCACGGAAAAGATCTTTACCAATCCCGACGTGAAACAGACGGAAGACTACATCACCGGCCGCTTCGGATAAGCAAGAAACAACCTCCACAACCGATGATTAGAGCCGCCGGAACGATTTGACCAACCACCTGCAGCAACAACTTTTTCAAGGACCGGAAATGGAAGAAAGAAGACACACCAGCAAACAGTACGAAACGGATCTTCAGGAGGTGAAGGAGAATCTCCTCTACCTCAGCGCCCTGACGCAAAAGGCGATCGAGGACAGCATCCAGGCCCTTTTGGACCGGGATACCGACCTGGCCCGGAAGGTCATCGCCAACGACGCCCTAATCGACAAACTGGACGACGAAGTGGAAGAAAAGTGCATCCGCCTCCTTGCCCTCCGGCAGCCCGCCGCCCGTGATCTCCGCTTCATCACCACGGCCATCAAGATAAACGGTCACCTGGAGCGGATCGGCGACATGGCGGTAAAGATCTGCGAAAAGGTCGCCCTTCTTAACGAGGAGCCCCAACTGAAGCCCTACATCGATCTCCCCCGGATGGCGGAGATCGCCCGGACGATGATCCGGGAAAGCCTGGACGCCCTGGTCAGTGAAGACGTGGAGCTGGCCAACAAGGTCCGCCGCGAGGACGAGGTGGTGGACAGTCTCAACGAACAGATCTTCCGGGAGCTTCTAACCTTCATGATGGAGGACCCCCGGACGATCCACCGGGCGCTGCTCATCATGCAGATCTCCAAGACGGTGGAGCGGATCTCCGATCACGCCAAGGGCATCGCCGACATGGTCGTCTTCATGATCACCGGCCAGAATGTCCGCCACCAATGGCCCGCTGCCGAAGAGCAGGCCCCTTCGAACTGACCGATCGCCGCGGAAGAAAGTTTCGCGTTTCATTGCCGGAAGGCGGCTCCCGCACAAGGGGGAAAGAGAGATATGAGGTAAGATCGAAAGGTGAAAGGCCGACTTTTTTACAAGACACTCGCCACTTATTTGATCCTGGTGATCTTGGTTGTCGCCGTCATGGAATTCTTCTTGACGCCCCAGATCCGCGAGACCATCACCCGGGGCGTCAAGGAAAGGATGATCGGTCACGGCCGGATCATGGCCCTTACGCCCCTGGAAGAACTGACGAAGAAGGCCAAAGAGATGGCTGCCGGCGCCCAGGCGCGGATCACCGTCATCGACGCCGCCGGGCGGGTGCTGGCGGACTCCTCACAACAGGAGCAGAAATGGGACAATCACCTCAATCGTCCTGAAGTTCAGGAGGCAAGAATTCGCGGCCTGGGCACCGCCGTGCGTTACAGCCGGACCCTCCGGCAGCACATGTTGTATGTCGCCGTCGCCGTAGGGGACGGCAAGGTTATCCGCGGTTACGTCCGTCTCGCCCACTCCCTGGAGGAGGTATCTCAATCCATCGAGCATCTCTATCGTTCCATATATCTGACCCTCTTCATCATCGCGATTCCCTCCCTCCTGCTGGCCTTCTTTTTCGCCCGTAACATCTCCGCGCCGATCCGGAGATTGATGGATTTCACGGCAAAGATCCGTGCCGGGGAAAAGGTCTCACCGCTCTTGACGGATAGTGAGGACGAACTGGGCAAACTGACGAAAGACATCAATCTGATTCTTGCGGCGCAGGAGGAAAAGATCCGCCTGGCGACAGAAGAAAAGAGCAAGCTCGAGGCGGCCTTCGCCGGGATGGTGGAAGGGGTCCTCACCCTGGACCGGGACAACCGCATCGACCAGTTCAACCGCAGTCTCCGCCGGATGCTCGGCCGCCGCCAGGACGAAATCCTGGGCAAGACCATCCTGGAGGTGTTCCGCAGCGCCGCCCTCCATGACGCCTTCCTCCTCTTCCGTAAAACAGGAACCCCGTTGACCCAGGAAGTTGTCCTGGGAGAGGAAAAACCCCTGGTACTCGAAGTGAATATCTCCAGCGTCAAGGGTTATCCCGACGACACGGGAAAGGTGATGATGGTCTTTCACGACGTCACCCGTCTCAAGCAGCTCGAGCGGATGCGTATGGATTTCGTGGCCAACGTGACCCACGAAATCAGGACGCCCCTGACGGCCATCATCGGCTATGTGGAAACACTGCTGCAACCCGGCGCCGTCAGTGACGATCTCCAGACGGAAAGATTTCTCCAGACGATCCACGCCAACGCCCGGCGCCTCAACCGTCTGGTGGACGATCTCCTCACCCTCTCCAACATCGAGACGGGGGAAACAAGTTTGCATCTGGAAAGTGTAACCCCGGCAGAGTTGATAGCCGACGTCTGGAAAACGATTCATCCCCGCTTGCAGGAAAAGCAGATCGAGGCCGTCACCCGCGTCGCCCCGGCCACCCCGCCCCTGCGGGCGGATCGGGACCGGGCGGCCCAGGCGCTTCTCAATATCCTGGACAATGCGGTCAAATACAC
Organism: Syntrophobacterales bacterium; assembly: GCA_018056545.1. GTDB lineage: Bacteria > Desulfobacterota > Syntrophia > Syntrophales > UBA8958 > UBA8958. The sequence goes on along the minus strand of JAGPFL010000012.1, from coordinate 23,895 downwards.
CCCTGTGGGGGGAAAAATCACCGTGACGGCGGACACGCAAAAGCTAACGGTCGGAAATAATATGGAAAAAGAAGGCCCTGGCCCCGGCGGCGACCCCCAAATCTCCAGACATGGTCGGATTGCATCAGCGGGACGCACCGCGGTCGCCCCCACCCTTTCCGGCGGTAACGACCAGGAAAGGGGTTTCGTTGTCATCCGCGTCACCGATACCGGGCCGGGGATACCGAAAGGCGATCTCCCCCGCCTTGGCGAGCGTTTCTATCGGGTGGACAAGACCCGCTCTCGAGAGCTGGGCGGCACCGGTCTGGGACTGTCCATCGTCAAGCACCTCATGGCAGCCCACGGCGGGCGGATGGACATCGAGAGCACCTTCGGCCAGGGGACTACGGTTTCCCTATTTTTTCCTGCCGGCCCGACGACGAAGGAGACGTGAGCAATGACGAGGGGACAACTTAAACAGAACCACAACAACAGCGTCGGCGATGACGCCGTTCCCGAACACAGCGGACTCGTCCCCAAGAAAAAAGCCCTCTTTCTGTGCACCCACAATTCCAGTCGCTCCCAGATGGCCGCCGCCCTCCTCAGCGCTCTCCACGGCGGGCATTGGGAAGCCGCCAGCGCCGGCACGGACCCCCGGGGCGTCCATCCCGACGCCGTGGCCGTCATGAAAGAAATCGGCATCGACATCGCGCAAAACCAATCCCGCCACGTGGATACCCTCCGGGATCAACACTTCGATGTGGTCGTTACGGTATGCGACGGCGCCCGTGAAACCTGCCCGATCTTTCCCGGGGGAGCGAAAAAAATACACCGGGGCTTCCCCGACCCGGCGGCGGCAACGGGAACACCGGAAGAACGTCGGAACTGTTTCCGCCGGGTCCGCGACGAGATCCGGGCCTGGCTCGCCACGGAACCCCTCTTTGTGCGCGGCCACGCAAAATAACGTCTCATTCCCGGCCGTCCAGGAAAACCACGATCCTTGAAATACCCATAACATTTCAAGTCATTGCGATTTTCGCTCGGAAATCGAAAGAGAGGTTTGCCGACGATACGCATTAAATCCGAACATAACGGCGGTTGGAAAAACTACCGGGTCTGCAGATCGACGAACTTGTATCCCAACCCCCGCACGGTGAGAATGAATTCCGGATGATCCCGGTCCTCCTCAATGGCCGCCCGGAGCCTGCTGATATGGACATCCACCGTTCGGGGTTCCACAAAGGTCTCGTCCCCCCAGACATATTCGAGCAGTTGATCCCGTGAATAGACACGGCCGGGATTTTTTGTAAGAAATATCAACAGTTTCAGTTCTTTTGTACCCAAGTCGATCTTCTGCCCCTTCCGGCGCACCTCATAGGAAAGATAATTGATTTCCAGATCGCGACAAGAGAAAAACTCCGTTCCTTCCGGTGGCGGACGCCGCTCGGAGCGTCGGAGTACAGCCCGCACTCTCGCGACAAGTTCACGGACACTGAACGGTTTGGTGATGTAATCGTCGGCCCCCAGCTCCAGACCCAGGACCTTGTCCAGGTTCTCCCCCCGGGCCGTAACCATGATGATGGGCAGGTTTTCCGTGGCCACGTTCTTGCGGACCAGACGGCAGACATCGAAACCGCTCAGTCCGGGCATCATGAGATCCAGAATGACCAAATCGGGCTCTTTGCTCCGGATCAGGCTCATGGCCTCCTCACCGCCCCCAGCCCGGAAAACGGAGAATCCTTCCTGTTCGAGATTGAAGGCGATAAGCTCCGCGATATCCTTTTCATCATCTACCACCAGAATTTTCTTCGCTTTCATGACGACAATTTCTCCTCTTTCCGGACAGAATCATCGCCGAGTTAAATGATAATGTCAAGGTAAGACATCGAATCTCAAGCGAAAGGGACCCCTGGCAAGAAAAATTATTCTTTATATGCCATAGGTGCGTTGCTCGAAGAGGAAGGCGCTTCTCCCCGTCTGTCCGGTAAGCTGTTTTACCTTCTTCTTCAGGGAGGCCGCCACTTCGGAAAAGAGAGCGGGATGGGGGTCGCTCCAGACCCGGCGGCTGTCGATGACGGCCATACTCATGGTGACCAGAGGCACTTGAGTGAGATGGCCTTGCCGATCCACCATCTCGAAATACCCCTTTTGCACATGTTCGAGCTTGAACAACTCGAGTTTGGCCTGATCGAAAGAACGGCAAAGATCACCTAAGTTCCTCTCAGAGATGAGGCCGGGACAGACGATGACAAAGTCGTCTCCCCCCACATGGCCCAGCTTGGCCCCCTCCTGGATGGTCGGCACACCTTCTCCCAGGATCCGGGCGGTGAGGCGGAGGAGTTCGTCACCCATAAGAAAGCCGTATGAATCGTTAAAGCCTTTGAAATTGTCCAAATCGACATAAATGATAGTGTATTCACCGTTCAGGAGGGCATCGTGGATCCAGTGGCGGATCACCTCGTTGCCGGGAAGGTTCGTCAACGGATTGGCCGCCATGGCGCAACGCACCTCCAATTCCACGGCCTTGGTGATGACCTGCTTCATCGTTACGGAACCGACAAACCCTCCCCGGCAATCCACCACCAGGACGGGGTCATAGAGGTCCTCCTGAAACCGGTCCATGGCCAGTTTTGCCAGGGCGGTGACGGTGATCTTGTCCGGCACCGTCAAGGGCTGTTGCTTGCAGATCACATCTGCGAATTTCTTCTGGAAAAGCTGATAACCAAAAGCACCACCGGTTTCCAGATAGAAATGCTGCCGGGTGATGAGGCCGTAAACCCGATCTTCATCGATGATCACCACGTGATCCAGATGGGGTGCCTTCTTGAACTGATCGTCCAGGTCCCGGCAGAGGAGACTATTTCTCCTGATGGTCATGGGTCGGACCACCATACTGCCGATCCTTTCATCGAGATCCGCCTTGGTCTGGTCGTATTTCTTTACCAGCGACATGATTTTCGTCTTCTGGGTACCGGATAGGCCGGTGGGCGTCTCCCAGGGCCGCCCGAAAAGAAAACCTTGGGCGTAACGGACCCCGTAGCGCACAAGAACGTCCAGCTCTTCCCAGCTTTCCACACCTTCGGCGATAAGCTTCGCGTTGACACTGGCGGCAAAGGCGGCAATGGCCTTCACAAGTTTCTGTTTGTAATCGTGCTTGTGGACGTCACGAACAATGGCCATGTCGAGCTTCAGATAGTGTGGGGTGCAGGCGATAAGGGCGATAAGGCCCGAATATCCGGCACCGAAATCGTCGAGACTGATCTTGAATCCCTGGTTCACATAGTGAGTCGTCAGTTTCTGGAAACGTTCATAGTCTTCGAAAGATTTCTCCTCCGTGATCTCGATGACGATCTGCCGCTGGTCCAGGCCGTATTCGGCAAGTCGCTTCTGGGTAAAGCGATCCGTAAAGCGGGGGTCACTGAAAGAATCGGGGCTGACATTGATGAAGTAGGTAGCCCCCCGCAGTTCGCCGGGAAAGCCGGCGATGGTCTTCAGGGCGGCAATGCGGCACGCCTTTTCCATTTCCCAGGCCAGACCCCGGCGCCTGGCCTCGGCAAACATCTTCGCCGGCGTTTCGAAAGGGGGGTTTCCACGGGAGAGCACCTCATAACCGAGGGTCATCCCCGTAAAGAAGTCGATTATCGGGTGAAAGTGCGGCCGGGGCTGCACCAGAGCGAGAAAGTTCTTTTCATCCTTTATTGTCTCCCTGGTCGGATGGGACAGATAAAGATTTATCTTCGTTTCCGGCTGGGCACAGGAGACCGCCGGTATTTCCTGCTGAGTCAACATATTTTGTGTTTCCTTATGGTTAGCAAAGGGTCCATATCCTGTACGGGCGCACATAGAACCTGATTTCCGCCGTCGTCACCTTTCACTCCCTGAAACCGGCGATGTCGTTCCCCGACCCCGTCACTTTCCCGGGAAACGGCTGCCGGGCATTCATTTCCCGGCGCTCCTGACAAATGAGGCAAAGACGGCAGGTGGGCCGCACCCGCAGGCGTTTTTCGCCGATGTCCCGGCCGCAGCGGTCACAGATCCCAAATTCATCCCGGTCCATCCTCGCCAGGGCCCCTTTTATTTCTTCCATGACGGCTCTTTCTCGATCCCGGATGGACAATTCGATGTGTCGGTCCAGTTCCACCGCCGCCCGATCGAGGGGATCAGCCAGCTTACCGCCGCCGTCCCGCAGGCCGTTCACGGTTTTTCCGGCGGCAAGCCGCAGCGCATTGAGCTCCCCAAGGAGGAGCGTGCGAAAGAACTCGATCTGTGCAGACTTCATAAGGGGCTCCTTAACAATAGCTTTCTCATCTCATTCCCGAGTTGTCGATATCTTGCCGCCTGAACGGACGGGAGAGCTCCGGTCACGCGGAATCTCCTTGAAGAACTGGATGAGCCGTCCCGATCAGCTCCCGGACCTTGACATCCGTCTCGACGAGGGGCAAAGAGAACCCCTCGCTGAAAACGCTCTTTACGCCGGGAAGCCGCATATTCCAGACCAGATCGTCGGCGAAGCGGACCCGACCCCGGGGAAAGATCAAGACGACGGTGCTGCTGCCGGGACGGAACAGGCTCTTCGGACAGCCTTTCCGGACGAAGAGCCCCGGACCAACCGGCACCGGATCATCATATCTTCGCTCACTGTAACACTGGACGATCTCTCCGATCATCAACGCCACGACTTCGACCATGGCCACCAAGCCCGCGCCGGTGCCGCCGGGGACATCGGTGTCGATGATCGTAACCACCCGTTTATTCTTATCATATGGCGTCACAAGACTGACGACCGCTTCGGGATGACAGGCATGGTAGCGTCCGGGAATGGTGTAGAAGTCCACGACCCGGCCCGCCACGGGGGTATGATTGTAATGATAACGGTCGGGGGTCAGGCGGAAGACGGCAAAATCTCCTCCCGCCAGGGTCTTCAGCCAGGTTTTCTTGTTCCGTCCCAGAAGTTCCTCAAACACAAAGAACTTGTCTTTAAGAAAGAATCCGGAAGCACTGTCGAAAGAACCGATCAGCATCCGGGCGTCGCAGGGGGAAACCACGACGGCGGGGTCCCGGGGCAGGGGACGACAATCCCAGTAGCGGATCTTCCTTTCGAAAACCTTCCGGGGGGAATCGAGACGGCAGGCGTCGTCGAGGCACTCCGCCGGATCGATCCCCGCGGTTTTCAAAAAAGCGCGCCGACCGTTCAGCTTCTCGTTGAGGAGGTCATGGAAGTTCACGAAAGCCAGCAGCCGCGACATCCTGGCACTCGTCGTCAGTCGGAACATCAGGGGGGCGTTTTCCCGTAGGCGGGAATAGATGAATCTGATCCCCTCGTGCCCGAAAAAGGTTTCTTCCCGAACTTCCCGGCTGCCCCGGTCAATATACTGATGCGACATGGGGTTTCTTCTCCTCGCCTACCGGCTTATTTTCTCTTTCCGCCAGACGGCGGTCCTGATAAACGGTGAGCAATATCAAATAGATAAGGCGCAGCAGTTCCGTCTCCCCCGCCTCTCCCCGGAGGAGAGTTCTCCGCAGGCGGTCCAGGTAGGAAACGGGATGTTCGATGGAAAGGACATACCGGAGGGCCGGCCTTAGCTCCACTGTCACGTCTTTCTCCTCGAGGGTCTGTAGATCTTCCGCCAGAAAATTCAGGCTCTCCTCGCAATGCCGAAGACGCAACTCCTCCCGGTAGTAGCGCTCCGCAGCGAGGTTGAAATCGGAGGCGGACTGCGCCAGGGGAGAGGCGGCGCCGCTCTTCCTCAGGATGCCGGCGGTGAGGCGGTCCACGGCGGAATGATCTTCCGGTTCCTCCAGCCGCCGGGAAAGGTCTTCCATAACCTCCCCCATGTCGAACATCTCCAAAAGGTCGGCGCCGTCTTCCCGGATCAGTTTCAGCAGCGCCCGGCGATATTCCAGGTTATAGACCCGCAGATAACCGGGGTAACGATGACTCGACCTTACCCGGTCCGTCCGGGCCATGATCATCCGCAGCAGTTCGTTGTCCGTATCTTTCCGGACAAAAAAGGTCGGCACCCCGATCGCCGTCCCGAAGATTACCTGCCGGCGTTCGCTCTCCGTGAAGGGGCGGTCGGGAATGTGCCGGTGGTCAAGCCGACCCGCCGCGATATACTTGAAGGCCAGGCAGTACAGAAGGTTCTGCAGTTCCACGGCCCAGCCCATGTCATCGCCGAAGGTCTCGAAGAGGCTATAATGCCGGGCCTCGAATCCCGAAAACCCCATCACATTATATTCCCTCATTTTTTCAAATAGATATAGCGACATCCGCGTACTGAAGATCCCCTGATCGGCAAGATCCTTCTTCAAGCGGTCGCTGTTGGACAGCCGCCCGTCGAGGGCCGGGCAGCGCTCCGTGCTCATGAGGGCTACGAGATAATCGATCAGTCGGAAATCGGGCAGAAAATCGCCCCGCAAACGACATAGGGCGCTGAGGGACCGGTCCAGCCAGGGGGGGCCGAAGGGGGTAAGGGGGCGCCCGAAGAGCTTCAGATCGGCCTTCTTCCGCCAGCGCCGCCAGAGCATACGCAGATGGGTGTAATCCAACTCATGGGGGAGAAACGACAGGGCCCTTTCGGGATGGAAATCCAGGAAATCGAGGCGATAAGGCGCGGCGGTATAGGTTCCCACGAAGAGGGGGAGGAAATGTTCCACGATCTTGACTGCCAAATCACCCAGATATTTCTCCTGACCCCTCGTAAAACCGCTCGTTCGATCTCCCATGGCCTCCCCCAGGCGGCGGCTCCCCAGGCTCACATGGGTTCCATTGTTCGCCAGGCTGATATTCGAGGTATGGGGAAGGATGACGAGGTTGCTGGTGATGATCCCCGCCTCCCTAAGTTTGCCCACGGCGTTCAATTGACTGCGGCTCAGAACCCGGTGACAGAGATGCATATAGTCATGCTTAGCCTCCCCGTACCTCCATCCGGACAGACAGGGATTCATGAACAATTCCCGGTAGAAGGCATCGGAAATGGCTTCATTTAGCTGTTTTTGCCGTAGGGGCGGATGGGGGGAACAATAGACCATGGCCTCCTGTCCGTATTGCCGTAATTTGAACCGTTCATTGGCGTACATGACGAGGAGTTGGGAAAGGAGGAAGCGTTTGGCCATCTCCCGGGCGACGGCCCCGCCCATGCCCCGCCGGCCGTTAAGGGAAACGACATGAAAGGAATAGGTCTCCGGCGAGGTGTTGTCGTTGAGAAAATGTCCCAGCAAATCGCGGCCCGTCGCGGCGATCGCTTCCGGCCGCGCCGGCGAATCCCGGCCGAGGCTTTCCGCCAGGGCAAGTTTGAGGAGGTAACTTATGGGCAGCCGCACCCATTCCTCGCCGTCTTTCCGGAAGAGGAAACGGTGGACATCGGCACGCAGCCCGGCGGCAGGCTCTTCTTTGTCCGCCAGGAGATCCTGTTGAAATATCCTTTCCGTCCAGGAACTCAAATGCTTCCGGGGAAAGCGCACCCAACTGTTCTCCCATACCCGATCTTCGTTTGCGTTCAGGTAGTTCTCGAGTTGCGTCACGATCCGCTTTTGTGTATCCCCGGAGCGGGCACGCCGCAGGATATCCGCAAAATAATTGGATTCCTCGATGGCCAGAGGGAGATCGACTTTTTCCTTGGCCCCTTTGACTACGGCCTGGAGTTCCGTCTCGCTGCCCGCCGTGCCATCCCCGCCGGCAAAGGGCAGGGTGGAAACATCAAGTTGGGAAAAGACACCTTGGATCCCTAAATTCTCCAGCATCCGGCGCAAAGGGGGCAGGTTCTCCTCCCCCTGGCTTACCGTGCGGAGACGACTGACAACGATTCCCTCCTGTCTGCTCATCGGCCGTCCTCCTTTTTGAGAGCAAGGATAACACCGTCATGTTACAGGGCGATTACACCGCAAAGAAGATTTTATTAAAACCCATGCCCCTGGGCTGGCACACCGAAACATGAAAACATTCGGTCTGTTGCGAACATTTTCATATAAAAGGATCCTGGTCCTTATCGCAGATGATGAACGACAAAGAAGCGGCCTTCGCCCTTTGGGTGCACGGGGCAAGGTGTGGCCGGACCAGATGTGCGGCGGCAGCTTCCTTCGGTGAGAACTGAGGTCAGCCCACAATGGGTCGGCGAGGAGGTTTTGTGGAATCGATCCGACGGCAGGGTCTCCCCCCTGTCTATAACACCGGTCCCTCCGGCGCCCGTACGAGGGAATACTCGAAGTGGCGGCGTTTCCATCCCGGGCCTCTGCCGAAGTAGTGCCACTTGGGAAAGTTGAAATCGGCGGTGACCGAACGGGGGAGCAGGAGGACGGCCTTGAGAAAGGCCTCGAGATCAGGCACGTTGTAGATATTCAATTCATATCCCCAACGCTCTAATTTAGCGATGATCTCCTGCTTTTCCTGTGCCTTCCAGTTGATGGAGAAACGGTTGATCCCCCAGCCCTGGAGAACATCTAAAATGGCCAGGGCCTTGGCGGGAGCGCCGAGGATAAGGGGAATCAAAAAATCGATGGGGCACTGAATGACGGCACCGGGAAACACTTCCTTAAGTTTCCGGAATCCCTCCTCCCGCAGAACTTCGACCATTCCGTTGAACCAGAGCCGCCGGTCGGGAAAACCTTGGGCATGCAGGATCTCCAGGACACGGTTCAGTAGCAGGCCGTTTTCCTTGATATCGATCTTAAGGGATTTGTCCTTTCCCCTGAGGCTTTCCAGGATTTCCTTGAAGCCCATAAGCCGCTCGCCAGAATCGAGGGGGGTCTCCGCAAAGGAGTCGTTCCGCAGCACAACCGCCTCCCCGCCGGAATCGAAGCGGACATCGCACTCGGCCCATTCGACATTGGAGGCGAGGAATTGCCGCAGGTTCGCCTCGTCGTTCACACCGTGCCAGACAAACTGTACATGGCGGGGTAAAGCGCGCTCTTGAACAAGCTCCGTTATATCATACTCCTTCCCCGCCACGGACCGTGCCGGGAGTTGCTCACGCTGGGAGCGGAAGAGGGTGTGGGCATGGAGGAGGAGGAGCTCGTCGACCCCCTCCATGCCGGCCACGGCCTGGAGGTTCTCAGGTTCATTGTCCACGAAGGCAATGACGTGAAAACCAGCAGCACGAAAGTGGCGAATGCCCTCCATCTTCTCCTCGATCACCCCCTCACCCCATCCGCGCCGGTTCATGAAGAGGTGTTCGTTGGAAAAGCTTACCTTGTACTCCCGCCCTATGTTGTTGAGGGAGATAAGGGTTTCCCTACGGATCGACTCTGGGCGTCCTGTGTTGAGACCCACATAGGTCCGGGGCTGGATCTGGAACCAGCGAATGACCTCCATCACCCCCATAAAGGGACGATGGGAACGGAGGATCCCCTCGGGAGACCAGCAACGTTCATTATACCAAGCAATGATTCCGTCCCGCTGGCCGCCGCCGATGTTCAGCCCTTCCAGGAGCAGTTCTACCTGGCTCTCGTTCACCATGATGTCTTCCACGGTCAGATCGCGGAACCACTGGGTGCCGTGGGCGCGGTCGTAGGAGCTAAGGGCGAAGTGGATCATGTAGCGGGAGTCGAGGATGGTGCCGTCGATGTCGAAGAGGATCATCAGATCCTCGTCGGGAAGGCAGCAACGTATCCGCTCGTAGTGCTCGGCAAGTCTCGACATCCAAGAGGTATTGCTCTGATCCATTTTACCTTATCCTTGATCCTCCAACCTCGGTTATGTTGAAACGGCTAAATCCGGTCGCGGTGCACAAAGAAGTCCAGTATCGCCCCCGTGACCCGACTACGTCCCGTATAGAGAAAGAAGACCAGCCAAAGGCCTTGCAGGAAGAAGATCATGCCGGGATCCCAGAGGATTGCGATTCCGGCACCGAGATCGGCAGACGGGGTCCCCAAGGCGGGCACCAGGGCGGCCATGGCCCCGGCAAAAACCACGGCCGTGACGTTCATCTTCTGATAGGCCGAAATCTTCCCCTGCCCGCGGTAATCAGCGCGGAGAAACTCGGAGAAAAAACGCCACCCCTGGGTAATCACCACCGTCACCATGTAAGCGGCGATAAACTTTGAGGTCAAGAAAAGGACCGTTCCTAAAAGACCAGCGGCGCTGTTGACTATGGCCGACAAGGCCTGGATGGGGATCACTTCCTGCCCGTCCAGCCCCCTTTCGTAAGCGATCTTCTTGGTCTTGCCCGTAAAGATGAAGGCCCAGCGTGCGATCCTTCTTTGCGTTGCGGGTCCGAAGTCCGTCAACGGCCGGCCGTAGCAACAACCGAAGCTCACACAGGCGAGCCTTCCCAACCCCTCGCCGAAGGCGTAGGCAATGGCGATGGCGGCCATCACCGGGAAGAGCGGCAGGGACCATCCCGATATGGTCTCCAGCCATAAAGCCAAAAACGGGGAAACGATGATACCCACAAAGGATGACCCACCGACGGTGAAGGTAAAACCCTTGCCCTCGATCAGCCGGGCAAGGATCCTCGCCGCCGGGGCGCAGATCCCGAGGACGGCAACGAGCAAGGCACCGGCGGCTCCTATGGACACACCCACGGAGGTGGTAAACATTAAGTACACGGCGGCAGCGAGAACATAGGCACTCGCGCTGAAAAAGCCATACCACGTCAGGTTCATGCCGATCCAGCGTCCGTTTTTCCCCTTGCGTAGGGGCACAGCGGCCATTATCTGCCAGTCCTCGGCGGGCAAAGTGCGGAAGGCCCACCGGAACAAGACGACGAGGGTCAGGGTTAAAACACTGATAAAGATCGTCTTGATCATATCATCATCCTTTTCCAGAGGAGGATAGCAAAGCCATGTTGCAGGACGATGACACAGGAAAGAAGTTTTCATTAAACCCCAGGCCCTGTGGCAAGGGTAAGAAAGAAATAACATTAAACTATAATATATTCATAAAACAGCCAAGCAACCGATCAATCGGTGATTTTTAACATCAAAATTGCCTTTTTGTGACGGTTGATTTATAAAATAGACCAATAACACTTTTAGCGGGAAGGTTGAAGGTGATGTCATGAACGGGTTCGGGAAACGATTAATTTTCCTTTCATTGGCGGCGATTCTTTTCTTTTGGACCGGCCGGGGTTACACGCAAGGCCAGCAGACGCTGGCGATTCTGAAATTCGACAGTCCCGGTGCGGTATCATTGGGGGCAGAGGTCACGAAAGAACTGGTGCAAATATTGGCCATGAAAGGACAATTCCGGATAGTGTCAAGGGAGTTGATGAGGTCAGTCGCCGGTGAATTAAGGCTTGAAGCATCGGGCCCGCTCACTACGGAGCGGCTGGTACAAGTAGGAAGGTTTGCGGGCGCGGACCTCGTAATGGTCGGCAAGGTCGAAAGGGGAGATCCCTTGTCCGCAAGCTATCGCCTTATCGATGTTCGGACCGGCGGGATAATAACGAAGGGATGGGCGAGCGGGTACGGCGGTCCGCATCAGCTTGCCCTGTCCATCAGCGATAACCTCAGGGAGTCTCTGCCCCGCCAGGGACAGGTCAAGGGCCCTGCGATTGCTGAATCACGGAGGGAAACTTTTGCCGGGGAGGACATGGCAAAAGATTGGAAATTGGAGGAAAAGCAGGCATTTGAAAGAAGACAGACGGCAGACCGGTATGAGCAGAAGCCGACAGTGGTGCAGGAAACCAAGGACAACCGCCCTCCGGTTATCACGATTACTTCTCCGGAGGTAAAAAGAGGGATCAGGATAGTTGCAAAGGAAGAAGGGCTGACCGTAACCGGTCGGGCCACCGACGAAAGCGGCGTGGCATCGGTAACCGTAAATGAAGAAAAGGCGGTTCTTGATGAAAACGGCAATTTTTCCGCCGATATTCTCCTGAAGGTGGGGGACAACAAGATCACGGTAACTGCTATCGATACCCGCAAGAACCGAACTACGGAAAGTTTCACTATCCGCCGGGAGGGGGGAAAGATCGCCAAATCCAAGGGGGATGCGCGGACGGCTGCCCGGAAAGGCGGCGATGCCGGTTTGTCCGCAGGACGTTCCTTTGCCCTGGTCATAGGCATTAACAATTACGAGGACGCCATCGGAAGGTTGAAAACCGCTGCCGGCGACGCAAAATCCATCTGTGATGTCCTGGCCGAACATTACAACTTCCAGTGCACCCTCTTACTCGACGGATCGGCCACCCGTGAGGGCATTCTGAAGGCCCTCGATGATTTGAAAAAGAAGCTCAACCCCGAGGACCGCCTCCTGATTTATTATGCCGGTCACGGCTATTATGAGAAAGACACCGACACTTCCTTTTGGCTACCGGTGGATGCGGAAAAGAACAACACCATCCGCTGGATCGATGCGAAATCCATCACCAACGAGTTGAACCGATCCCAGGCGCGGCAGATATTGATCGTTGCCGACAGCTGCTATGCCGGGACCATGACCCGCTCCTTTAGTCCCAGCTTGGAAGGACATGGGGCAAGAGAAATCTACCTCAGCAAAATGATGGAAAAGAAATCACGAGTGCTGATTGCCAGTGGCGGGAACGAACCTGTCTCGGACTCGGGCGTTCCCGGTCACTCCATCTTTGCCGCCGTTTTGCTCAAGGCCCTGAAGAACCCTTTTTCCCGTAGTTTTACTGCGGAAGAGTTGATGATCAGACATATCAAGGAGTCGGTGGGAGGCCAAAGCGAACAGACCCCCGAATATCGGATCATCAAAAACTCCGGCCACGAGGGCGGCGATTTTGTGTTCATCAAGGAAAAATAGGCGAACCATCAATTAATTGATATTAAATGAGGTTGGCCTGATGACAACAGGCAAGACGTCGCGGTTATTTCATTTCAAGACGCAAACTTGCTCAAGCTTTCGATCAGCTCCGGGTTCATGTGGAGTTTCTTGACGAAATACAGATATTTGGAAACGATGGCCCGGACGGCCAACTGCAGGGCGTAGGGGCGCACGGGTTTCTCCAAAAGATAGTTGATGTCCGAGGCCAGACAGATGTTGACGATGTCGTCGCTGGCATTGCCGGTGATGATGATGGTGTCTTCGAAGGCCATGGGAAATTTGTCTGCAATGGCATCGAGGAAGGAAAAGGCGTTTTTGCCCGACAGATAGACATCCACGATGAAGATCGCCACCCCCACATCCCGTTGCAGACAGTGCTTGACGGCCTTGTCGAAATCCGTGAAGGGGAACACCCCCCCCCAGGTATAGAAGTTTTTGACCATGTCGGTCAGCAACTCACAGACCATCTTGTCATCGTCAAGGATGATGACATCCAGCGTATCGGCCATGATCGTTCCTCCTTATCTCCGCCCCCATGCCCATTAGTGTTCCCATGGTTTGTTTTATAGGGGAAACCAAGGGGCTTGTCAAGAATCGGCCATAGGAAGACCAGGATAAATTTGTTCTATCTGGAAGAGGGAAAAAAGATGGCTCCTGTTTTACTCACGTAACAACAATAGCTTACTCGGAGAACAAATTTTATCCTGACGGTTTGCTGGACAAAGGCAGAAAAACTTGTCAGTTCCGGAGGAAAAAATCCCGGACATGGGTGAGGAACTCCCCCAGGAGCTTCTTGCTGACGACGAAGATATGGCCGATGTTCTTCTCCACCGTCTGATTGCCGTTCCCGACCCGTCCCCAGTTTTCGCTCGCCACGCACGACCCCGCCGGGGCGATGGGATCCCGGGTCCCCCGGTAGTCGAAGAGGGCCACGCCGGCCTCCGCCAGCATCCCCATCTTCACCGGTTTGCCGTCCAACGCGGCGATCCGGGAGGGCAGGCAATATGTTCCTTCCATGACCTCGTTGCCCAGGAAAAATCTTCCCAGCCATTCCCGATGGGCCCGCAGGGGGAACCGGGTGCCGTGGGTCAGCCAGAAGAGAAACGGCGCGGCGTCCTCCAGGGCCTCGGCTTGGACGGCGCGCTCGTAAAAGCCCGCCAGGATGTTGTGCTGGACACCGGGCTGAATCTCGCTCAGGCCGTAATCGATCACCTGGGGCGGGATATTGACGTACTTGAAGAGTTCTTCCATGAGATAGGTGTTGTAATTTCTCCTGATATATTTCCTCATCTGCCCCTGACCGCTCGCCCCGTCGTCGAATTTGATAGGGGCCGCCATGAGGCACACCCGCTCGATGTCCGGGGACAGGCCCGCGGCGTATCTTTCCTCGGCCCGGCGGGCGAGATAGGGCAGGATCAGGGCGCCGCCCATGCAATAGCCCACGATGCCGATTTTTTGTCGGGGATGTCGGCGGCTGATGATCTCGAGATAGGCATCGGGGATGGTCTTGCTGTAGTAATCGAGACCGACGTCCTGCTCGGCGCTCGTAGGCTGGCCGTAATCCACCATATAGACGGTGAAGCCTTCCCGGAGGAGCCCTTCGACAACGGATTTTCCGGGGGCGAGATCGAATATCTCCGGCCTGTTGATCAGGGGGCTGGAGAGATAGAGCACCCAGCCGTTCGGGGCGACGCCGTCGGGAAGCAGGTAATGGCGCAGGGTGGCGGTACGCATGGCGGAACCGGCAACGATTTCGAAGGGGGAACAGCCGATTTTCCCCCGGGTGGCCCGGCGGGCATATTCCTTCGGATCGAAGGCGTTGGCCCGGTAGAGGTTCTCGAAGCGCCGATAATTGTCCGCCAGGTATTCCTCCCAGCTTTTCGCCGGCACACCGGCTTTGTCGTAAGACATATACGGCAGCCGCCTGCCTTCAAGGGGGGTGGCGGTAATCACCATGAGGAGGCACTCCAGGAGGGTCTTCATGGCCCGTAACCTCGTGAGACCCCGGGCGGTATAGGCCTTTTCCAACCGGGAAAACTCCCCGGCAAAGAATTTCAGCCGTTCCTGACCCTGGGGTGTCGTGACCAACTGTTCGGCCTTTTGCCGATCGAAGCGCTCGTCGGTCATCACATGCTCGGTGAGGCTATAGAGCAATTTACCGTAGGCCTTGTAAATCCAACTGTTGGTATCCCTGAAGATGTCCGGCTCTTTCCGGAGGCGTACGCTCAATTGCACGTTTTTTCTGATGGGATCGGTCACGAAGGTCCGCCACGCCAGGCGCTGCCAATGGGCGACCGCCGCCACCGGCGCGAAAAACATGTAGTTGCGGCAAAGACTATCGAGATAGGTCTCATACTTGAAGACATTCTCCAGATACCACGTCGCCGCTTCGTCCTTCCAGGGCACCGATTCCGCAAGTCCTTCTGCGTTGTCCGCCGGGGTACGCCCCATGAAGTTCAATAAATCCGTGGTCTTTATTCTCTGTTCCTGCAACATGGTCCCTCACCCCGAGATATTTGTCGATAGTTAAATTAGCAATTGTCATGCCATAAGAAAATCGATTCCCGGAAGATCATACCGCCCTGCCTGGGGCAGGGCCGCCGTTCCCCTCCCGTTCCCACATGCCCCCCGTTACGAAACCAAATTCGGACAAGCCGCACGCCACAAAGCCGGTCAATTATTTTTTTCCCGGAGACAGATTATGATTATCCTTGACATCTCAACAACTTGAAATTATCGTAACGGTAAGTGGTCGATAAGCCGCCGCGGGAAAAAGTTCCTTTCCTGAAACGTTTCGTAGTCGTTCCCGCATGCTCGTTGCCTGTCCGCTCCGACAGGAACAAAATCAGAAAGGGAACACCTCTTTATGGAGAAACCCACGCTGCTTAAAAGTCCCCTGCTTCTCCTCCTGCTCCTCGTCTTTTTTCTCACCTTTGCGCTGCTTTATTACGCCTGGTCCGCCGGGGATGTCAGGGCGCTGTCCCTTGCCGCCGGCGCCGGCCTCGCCCTCGCCGGCCTTGGTTTTATCGTCTGGAGACAACAACGGGAGTTGAAAAAGGTCCGAGTCGCCCAGGAGATCGTGGCGGCGTCGGTGCAGCGGTATCGGGCGATGTTCGAAAACATCGGTGCCGCCACGGCGATCATCGAGGCGGACGGCACCATTGCGATGGCCAACGAGGGATTCGCCCGCCTCGCCGGCTATCCCCGGCAGGAGATCGAAGGTCGCAAAAGGTGGACGGAATTCGTCGTGGCGGAGGATCTGGAGGTGATGCAGGCCCGCCACCGGGAACGCCGTACCGATCCCGCCCGAGTCCCGACTAAATACGAATTCCGTTTCCTTAACAAAGAGGGGGAGCTGAAGCATATCCTCCTCTACATCGACATGATTCCGGGGACATCGCAAAGCGTGGCCTCCCTGGTGGATGTCACGGAGTTGAAGGAGGTCCGGAGTCTGGCCCGGGAGCGGGAGGAGATGTTCCGGGCCCTGGCGGAGAATTCCGAAGACGTCATCATGCGCTTCGACAGACAGCATCGCCACCTCTACGTAAACCCCGCCGTAGAGAAGAGCACGGGCCTCCCCCCGACGGCCTTCCTCGGCAAGACCCATCAGGAGTTGGGATTCCCCGCTGAGCTGGTCCGGTTATGGGAGGAGGCGTTGGACAAGGTCTTTCAAGAAGGGGTTTCCCATCGTCTGGAATTTCAACTGCCCAGCGGCGTCTGGATCGACTGGCTCCTCATCCCGGAAAGGGACGGCCACGGCGATGTTCATGCCGTCATGACCTCGGCCCGCGACATCTCGCAGCGACGCCGGGCCGAGGACGAACTCCGGCGCAGCGAAGGGCGCTTCCGCGATCTATTCGAACACAGCCGCGATCTGATCTATACCCATGATCTGGAAGGAAGAGTTCTCTCCATCAATCCCGCCGGCGCCACCATCATCGGATATAAACGGGAGGAGATAATCGGCAGGAAAGTCAGCGAGTTCATCAGTCCTTCCTACCGCCGGGATTTCGAAGACCTCTATATGGCGGCCATCAGACAGCACGGTTGCGCCTCCGGGTTGATGTCCATCGAAACCCCCCGGGGGGAACGCCGCATCCTGGAATACAACAACACCCTGAGAAATGAAGAGGGGGAAGCGCCCATCGTCCGGGGCATCGTCCGGGACATCACGGAGCGCTGGAAAACGCAGAAGGCCCTGGAAAAGAGTGAAAGCAAGTATCGGAGCATCTTCGAGCGGGCAAGCGAAGGCATCTTCCAGTACGATCGGGAAGGGCGGTTCATCAGCGTCAATCGGGCCATGGCGCAGATTTGCGGTTACGCCTCGCCGGAAGAAATGATAAACGCCATCACGGATATCGGCCGGCAGTTCTTCGTGAAGGCCGAACTGCTGGAACGTTTTCGCGCGATTATTAACGATGCCGAACGGGTTGACAACTTCGAGCACAAGGTGTACCGGCGGGACGGCAGCGAAGTCTGGGTATCCATGAGCGTCTGGGCGGTACGGGGCACTCAAGGGGAGACAAGTCATTTCGAAGGCACCATGACGGACATCAGCGGCCGGATCAATGCCGAGAAAGAACGTCGCCGCCTGGAACACGATCTTGCCCAGGCCCAGAAGCTCGAGGCCATCGGCACCCTGGCGGGGGGAATCGCTCATGATTTCAACAATCTGCTCATGGGCATCCAGGGTTATACCTCGTTGGCCCTCATGGGTACCGACCCTTCCCATCCCCATTACGAATATCTGAAAGGGATCGAAAAACAGGTGGCCAGCGGGGCCGACCTGACGAAGCAGATCCTCGGCTACGCCCGCGGCGGTCGCTATGAAAAGAAGCCCGCGGACATGAATGAATTGATCGAAAAAACCACCCTCATTCTCAGCAGGTCAAGAAAGGATGTGTTCGTACAGCGCAAGCTCGCGGCGGATCTCTGGACGGTGGAGGTCGATACGAGCCAGATGGAAAGGGTGCTGATGAACCTCTTCGTGAACGCCTGCCAAGCCATGCCCGGCGGGGGAGAGATGCGGGTCGCCTCCGAAAATATCCTTCTCGGTAACGACCAGGCCCAAGGTATCGCTCTGTCGGCAGGACGATACATTCACGTTTCCGTAACCGACACGGGCGTGGGGATGAGTCCCCAGACCATGTCCCGGATCTTCGATCCCTTTTTCACCACCAAGGCCATGGGGAGGGGAACCGGCCTGGGATTGGCCACCGTCTATGGGATCATCAAAGGTCATGAAGGGGCGATCCTCGTGGAAAGTGAACTCGGGCTGGGTACGACCTTCCGTATCTATCTCCCTGCCTCCGACAAGACCGTCGCCAAGACCGTCACCGCCGCGGCGCCCTCCCCGATCAAGACCGGCACGGAAGCCGTCCTCGTCGTGGATGACGAGGATACGGTATTGTCCGTGAGCCGGGATCTCCTGGAAATCCTGGGTTATCGCGTCCGGACGGCGCGGAACGGCCAGGAGGCGGTGGATATACTGGCCGCCGATCCCACCGGGATCGATCTGGTCATTCTCGACATGATTATGCCCGGCTTGTCGGGAGAGGAAACATTTATGCGTCTCCGCCGGATCGCCCCCGGCATAAAAATCTTGCTCTCCAGCGGCTACAGCATCGACGGCCAGGCACAAGAAATCATGGACCGGGGTTGCAACGGCTTTCTCCAGAAACCGTTCCAGATGGAAAGGCTGGCGGAAAAGGTGCGCGAGGTACTGCAATAAAGACATGAACCGCCTTCCCCATGAGAATATTTGCATCCCCTCACGGTCCTTCCCGGCAAGATATAAGTTGCATTTTGGAGCGCAATCCGATAGATGGAGTCGGTAAATTTGAACGCGGCGGCGTCATGGGGGCTGTTGTACAACAGTAAAATGCGCACCCGATACCGGATGGCGTCGACTTCGTGAGAAAACATAATCGCCGGAAAGTATCACGGGTCATTGATAGTTTCAGTTTTCATAACGCCTGATCGCGGCGCTGATCGGATTTATAAAGTTTGGAGGACGTGAAGATGCGACTGATACCGAGAGAGGAGAAATTTTACGACCTCTTCGAAGAGTTGGCCGACAAGATCGACGAAGGGGCCAAGCTCTTCCTCGATATGCTTCATGATTATGAATCCTTCGCCACGCATCTCGTCAAACTCAAAGAGCTGGAACACGAGGCGGACGTCATCACCCACCGGACTTACGAAAAGATGCATAAAACTTTTCTCACCCCTCTGGACCGGGAGGATATTTACGCCCTCGTCAACAAGATGGACAGCATCCTCGACATGACGGAGGCCTCGGCGATCCGCATGTCCCTGTACAAGATCAAATCGCCGGCGCCGGAACTTCTGGAACAGGCAAAACTGCTCAATGTGGCCACGGAAAAGGTGAAAAAGATCGTCCAGGGTCTCCGGGACATGAAAAACGCCCCCATGATCCTGGAAGCATGCGTGGAGATCAACACCATTGAAAACGCCGGCGACCAGATCCTGAGAACGACCATGGCCAAGCTCTTCGAAACCGAAACGGATCCCTTCGAGTTGATCAAATGGAAAGAGATCTTCGAACGCTTTGAAGAAACCCTGGATGTCTGCGAGGATGTCTCCAACATCGTGGAAGGTATCGTCCTGAAAAATGGCTGATCTATCCTTGCCCATGCCGCCAGGATCAGGTTCTTCATAACATGATCAAATGATTGACTCACTTGGATTCATCATCTTTCTGATTGCCGTCGCCCTGTTTTTCGATTTCATCAACGGCTTTCACGACGCCGCCAATTCCATCTCCACCATCGTCTCCACCCGGGTGCTTTCACCCCGCCATGCGGTGATGTGGGCGGCTTTCTTCAATTTTGCCGCCATCTTCATCGTCGGCACCCCCGTCGCCAAAACCATCGGCGTCGGGATCATCCATCCGGAAATAATCAATAATTACATTATTTTCTCCGCCTTAAGCGGGGCGATTATCTGGAATCTGATCACCTGGTATTTCGGGCTTCCCAGCAGCTCCTCCCACGCCCTCATCGGCGGCCTCGTTGGCGCCGGGATAATGAAGGCCGGCATCGGCACCCTCGTCTGGTGGGGGCTCATCAAGACAACCCTCTTTATTTTTCTATCCCCGACTATCGGCATGTTTCTCGGCTTTTGCATGATGGTCCTGGTCCTGAATCTCAGCCGCCATACGAACGTGTCGCGGTCCACCAATCTTTTCCGGAGGATGCAGCTCTTTTCCGCAGCGGTTTACAGCCTGGGGCACGGGATGAACGACGCCCAGAAGACCATGGGTATCATCGCCATCATTCTCTTCAGTAAGGGGCTCATCGGCCCGGTGTTCCATATCCCCTTCTGGGTCGTTTTCAGTTGTTACACCGTCATCGCCCTGGGAACCATGAGCGGCGGCTGGCGGATCGTCAAGACCATGGGCACCAAGATCACCAAGCTCCAGCCCATCGGCGGCTTCTGTGCCGAAACGGCGGCGGCCGTCTCCATCATCGGCGCCTCCCTGGGCGGCATCCCCGTCAGCACGACCCATACCATCGCCGGGGCCATCATGGGGGTGGGGGCCACAAAGAGACTGACCGCCGTGCGCTGGGGGGTGGCGGGAACGATCGTCTGGGCCTGGATCCTCACCATCCCCATCGCCGCCGTGATCTCCGCCCTGGTTTATCTCCTGAGCGTCGTCCTTTTCAAGTAGGACCCCCCCGCTTGTATCGCCGGGCCGTTACGCCGGTCTCCGGGCCTCGCGGCACGTTCCACACCCCAAACCACAACACCGATGAAATTATTCTTGAATCACCCCCACCTTTTGGGGTATTTATCTTGCCGGCTTATGATGCTGACAAACCACGCGGAGGTGTGACATGGAGGAAAAGATCTTCTGGCTGGGCCACGCCAGCATCCGGATCGAGGCGGACCGGATCGTCTATATCGATCCCTGGAAGGTCAAGGGGGAACCAAAGGCGGACCTGATTCTGATCAGCCACAGTCATCATGATCATTTCTCCCCGGGAGACGTAAAGAAGCTTTGCAAGGCAGACACCGTCATTGTCGGTCCCGGCGACTGCACGGCCCAACTCACGGGGAATGTCCGCACCGTGGCCCCGGGAGACATCTTGACGGTCGGCGGAATGACCATCGAGGCCGTCCCTGCCTACAACCCCCGCAAGCCCTATCATCCCGAAGCCAACCGGTGGCTCGGGTTCGTCCTGACCGTGGAGGACAAACGGATCTACTTTGCCGGGGACACCGATCTGATCCCCGCCATGCAGGACATCCGGGCCGACATCGCCATCCTCCCCGTGGGCGGCACCTACACCATGACCGCCGCCGAGGCGGCCGAGGCCGCTACCCTCATCAACCCCGCCCTGGCCATCCCCATCCACTGGGGCGACATCGTAGGAACCAGGGCCGATGCCGAAAAGTTTCGCCGGCTAGCCAAGGTCCCCGTGGAAATCAAAAACCCCTCCTCATAATACGGGGACACTTCTCATACCTTAAATTTATCCTAAACTCTCCCGTTCAGGAAGGCATTTGGAGAGGGGTGTCAATCATTTGAAACAATAGAAGAAAATTCATCCCCACCGCCACCCTCCCCCTGAACAGGAGGAGCGCAGTTATGGCACTTTTACGAGTTATACCGATCCTCATAAAGAACTGCGCATATGGCGTTTTGCACGAATCGTTGATGGCGGTTTACAGGCATTTATCGCGCTACTCATTCGCCGCAGTGCAGTCAAGGATAGGAACGACAAAAAACGAATGTAAATACGGGAAGAGTCCCCATATTGATCGCAAAAAAAATACTTCCTTAGCCTTGACAGCAGGAATTTGATGTATATGTTATGCCGCGACATGCCGGGTAAGCTATTTTGCCTTTAAAATCTTAAATATATTTGAGGAAAGGAGAGGAGAGCATGAAGATCAGGCCATTGCAGGACAGAGTCATCGTGGAGCGCTTGGCGGAAGAGGAAAAGACCAAGGGGGGGATCATCATCCCCGACACGGCCAAGGAGAAGCCCATGGAGGGCAAGGTCATTGCCGTAGGCAAGGGAAGAGTAGCCGAAGACGGCAAACTCATTAAACTCGACGTCAAAGCGGGCGACAAGGTCCTTTTCAGCAAGTATGCCGGGACGGACGTGAAGATCGACGGCAAGGAATATCTCATTATGCGCGAAGACGACATTCTGGGCGTCATCGAAGGCAAGTAAAAAACCCGATGAAGGAGGATTAAATACATGGCAGCAAAAATACTTCAGTACGATGAAGAAGCGAGGAAATCTATCCTCAAGGGCGTAAACACCCTGGCCGACGCCGTCAAGGTCACTCTCGGCCCCAAGGGCAGAAACGTGATTCTCGACAAGTCCTTCGGTTCCCCCACCGTCACCAAGGACGGCGTCACCGTAGCGAAAGAGATCGAGCTGGAAGACAAGTTTGAAAACATGGGCGCCCAGATGGTTCGGGAAGTGGCCAGCAAGACCAGCGACGTCGCCGGCGACGGCACCACCACCGCCACGATCCTGGCCCAGGCTATATACCGCGAAGGCGCCAAGACCGTCGCCGCGGGCAGCAACCCCATGGATGTGAAGCGGGGCATCGACAAGGCCGTCGAGGCCGTGGTCGCCGAACTCCGCAAACTCAGCAAACCCACTAAAGACCAGAAGGAAATCGCCCAGGTCGGCACCATCTCCGCCAACAACGACGAGGGGATCGGCGGCATCATCGCCGAGGCCATGGGCAAGGTCGGCAAGGAAGGGGTCATCACCGTCGAGGAAAACAAAGGTCTCGAGACGGAACTGGACATCGTGGAAGGGATGCAGTTCGACCGCGGTTATCTCTCCCCCTATTTCGTTACCAACGCGGAAAAAATGGAAGTAAGTCTGGAAGACGCCTACATCCTCATCAACGAGAAGAAGATCAGCAGCATGAAGGACCTGCTCCCCATCCTCGAGCAGATCGCCAAGATGGGCAAGCCCCTCCTCATCATCGCCGAGGACGTGGAAGGCGAAGCCCTGGCCACCCTGGTGGTCAACAAGATCCGCGGCACCCTCCATGTGGCCGCCGTCAAGGCCCCGGGCTTCGGTGACCGCCGGAAGGCCATGCTGGAGGACATCGCCATCCTCACGGGCGGCAAGATGATCTCCGAGGATATGGGCTACAAGCTGGAGAACACCCGCCTCGAAGACCTCGGCCGGGCGAAGAAGATCGTCATCGACAAGGACAACACCACGATCATCGACGGCGCCGGCAAGCGCGCCGACCTCGAAGGCCGGGTGAAGCAGATCCGCGCCCAGATCGAGGAGACCACCTCCGACTACGACCGCGAGAAACTCCAGGAACGCCTGGCGAAACTCGTGGGCGGCGTGGCCGTCATCAAGGTCGGCGCCGCGACGGAGACGGAAATGAAGGAAAAGAAGGCCCGCGTCGAGGATGCCCTGAACGCCACCCGGGCCGCCGTGGAAGAAGGCATCGTCCCCGGTGGCGGCGTGGCCTATATCCGCGCCCTCCCCGCCCTGGATAAGCTGAAGCTGGAAGGCGATCAGGCGGTCGGCGCCAACATCGTAAAGAAGGCCCTCGAGGAGCCCCTGAAGATGATCGCCGCCAACGCCGGCATGGAAGGCTCCGTGGTCGTCGAGAAGGTGAAAGAAAAGAAGGGCGCGTACGGCTTCAACGCCCGGACGGATCAGTATGAAGACATGCTCGCCGCCGGCGTCATCGACCCCACGAAGGTCACCCGTTTCGCCCTGCAGAACGCCGCTTCGGTAGCGTCCCTGATGCTGACCACCCAGTGCATGATCGCCGAGAAACCGGAAGAAAAATCGGCCATGCCCCCCATGCCCGGAGGAGGCGGTTACCCCGGCATGATGTAAGCCCGTAGCCTTATAACCTTGTAATCACGTCCCGGCGCGGCGCAAAGAGGCAACGGCGTCGGGACAAAACGACCGATAAATCGACAAAGCCCCCGGAAAGCGATTTCCGAGGGCTTTGTCTTTCAATTTTGATGATTTCAATCTCCTTGAAAGCATTCCCTTTCTGTGATAGTTTCCCGCCTTACGATTTCGAAAACAGAAGGAGCGCGCCATGGACTACAAAGAAAGCTTGAACCTGCCCAAGACCGATTTCCCCATGAAGGCCAACCTCGCCGCCCGGGAGCCGGAAATGCTGGCCCGGTGGGAAGAGATGAAGATCTATCA
>JAGPFL010000076.1 GCA_018056545.1 Syntrophobacterales bacterium | reverse complement strand
AAGCGATTCCACATAGCGCCGCTGGCCTTCGGCGTAAATCGTGTCGAAGGCCAGGGAGGACTTGCCGGAACCGCTCACCCCGGTGATGACCACCAGGTTATCCCGGGGGATATCTACATTGATATGTTTGAGATTGTGCTGGGAAGCCCCCTTGACTCTTATGAACCCCATAAAGCTCAGAGTTTGACCTCGACGAGAGACTTGGCGCGCAACTCGGCAATCCACTGCTCAAACCTCTTGGCGGCCTTTTCGTCCTCCAGCTTTGTCCTGATCTCGTAACGTACCTCGGTTATCGGCTTCAATCCCGCCCCCCGTTTGTCGACGACCTGGATGATGTAGAACCCTTGGGGAGTTTCGATGACCGGGCTCA
This sequence comes from Syntrophobacterales bacterium, assembly GCA_018056545.1. Taxonomy (GTDB): domain Bacteria; phylum Desulfobacterota; class Syntrophia; order Syntrophales; family UBA8958; genus UBA8958. The sequence goes on along the minus strand of JAGPFL010000076.1, from coordinate 7,679 downwards.
CCGCGCCGATTTCCAGAGTCAGGGCTGTCTTTTCCACCTCCGGCAGCATGCTCCCCTTTTCCACAAAGCCGATGTCGGTGCCGGCGGCACCCGCCGATCCTTGGGCATACTGCACCGCCACCGCTTCGAAGCTCTCGCCGCCGTTGATTCTTTTGAGGGCGTTCTGAGCCACTTCCCGGGCCCGTTTGCGAATCAGATCATCCGCCGCGACCGGCACGGGAATCAGGATTTGCTTGAGCCGCACCGCCTCCTTGCCTTCGTATTCGTCCCGATGCTGCCGGTAATAATCCCCTATCTCCTCCTCGGTGATCACGACTTTGGCGCGGATTTCTTTGCGGATCAGGCGTTGCCGCAACATCTGATCCCGCAGTTCCTGCTTGTAGCCCTCAAAAGTCAGGCCGTCCTTGGCAAGGGCCTGCATCAAATCCGACATCTGCATATTCCTGCCCTTGAGCATATCGTTGATGAACCCCATAACCTCGTCGTCCTTGACGGTCAAACCGGATTTTTTCGCCTCCTGCTCGATGAGTTTGCTGTCGATCATACGGTTCAGGATGGTCGTTTTTCCTTCCGCGATGATCCGCTCCTTGTCCTGGCCGGTGAGTTTCGCCTCGATTTTCTTCAGGAACGGGTCGAAGGCGTTGTTCAACTCGGAAAGGGTTATGACATCGTCATTCACAATGGCCACGATCCGGTCCACCACCTCGCCGGACGCGGTCGCAACCAGGGCAAGCACCAATATTACCGTCACCATGACCGGATATCTTTTCTTCATATTTCCCTCGTTTTCCGCACCCTGACGGCATCGATCGACGGGACAAAAATTTGCCGAGACAGGATTCCCGCCGGTATGCCTGGCGCACGTTGCGTGTCTATCATGATTGTGATCATTTTACCATAGCCAAAGGTCGGTCGTCCCGCAGCGCCGCCAGGAGCTCCTTGATCGCCGCGGTGATCTTTTTTCCCGTTAACCCGGGAAGGGGGACGACAAGCTTGAAATCCGGCGTCAGTTTAACCCCTTTGGCCACCGTCCGGGAAAGCTTCAGAATCCGGGCCGGATCGATGGGGCTGTCGGACTGAAAGGAAATCACGACCTGCTTGCCGTCATAACCCATCTTTCTGCCTTTCATGGTCTTGAGCATGTTCCGGATCCGGATCACCTCCAGGAGGTTGTCTATTTCCTCCGGTACGAACCCGTAACAGTCCGCCAGTTCGTCCCGGATCTCCTCCAGATCCTCCTCACCGGCGGCCAGGGAGATGCGCTTGTAGGTCACCAGCCGCCGCTGTTCGTCGGGCATATACCCGGCGGGGATGAGGGCCGGCAGACACAGATTGATCTCCGGCCTGATTTCCTCGGCCGGAACGGCTTCGCCTTTCAGCTCCCGCACCGTCTTTTCCATGAGCTCCGTGTAGAGTTCATATCCCACGGCGGTGACATGACCGGATTGGGATACCCCCAGGAGGCTGCCGCCACCCCGGATCTCCAGGTCGTTGGCGGCGATCCGGAAGCCCGCCCCGGGCTCCGAGAAGTCCATGATCACCTGGAGACGTTTCTGGGCGTCCCGGGAGATCATGGCCCCTTTGGGCAGGAGGAGGTAGGCCCGGGCTTCCTCCTTCGCCCGACCCACCCGGCCTCGGATCTGATAGAGCTGGGCCAGGCCGAAACGGTCGGCGCGATTGATGATGATCGTATTGGCCGTGGGGATGTCCACCCCGGAACCGATAATGGTGGTGCATACCAGGACATTGCACTGACGCTGAATGAACCGCACCATGGTCGCCTCGATCTCGCCGGCCTTCATTTGTCCGTGGAGGACCGCCACCCGCGCTCTGGGCACCAGTCTTTCTATGAAGCGGGCCATGGAGTATATGGAGCGGACCCGGTCGTGGAGAAAGAAGACCTGCCCCTGCCGGTCCAACTCCCACGTGATCGCTTCCCGGATAATATCTTCATGGAATTCGACCACATGGGTTTTGATGGGTTGACGATCCTCCGGTGGCGTATGGATGATGGACAGATCGCGGATGCCTACCAGGGAAAGGTGAAGGGTCCGGGGAATAGGCGTGGCCGTCAGGGTGAGGACATCCACCAGGGTGCGCAGCTTCTTGAGCTTCTCCTTGTGGGTCACACCGAAGCGCTGCTCCTCGTCGATAACGACCAGCCCCAGGTCCTTGAAGTGTACATCCTTCTGGAGCAGACGATGGGTTCCCACGACGATGTCCACCGTTCCCCGGGCGATTTCCGCCACGATTTTCGTCTGCTCCGCTTTGGTCCGGAACCGGTTGAGAACCTCCACCCGCACGGGAAAGGATTGAAAACGCCGGGAAAAGGTCTGATAATGCTGCTCGGCGAGGATCGTTGTCGGGACGAGAACGGCTACCTGTCTGGCCTCCATCACGGTCCGGAAGGCCGCCCGCAGGGCCACTTCCGTTTTCCCGAAGCCGGCGTCTCCGCAGACCAGACGATCCATGGGCTTGGCCCGGCTCAGATCAAGATGCACATCCTCGATGGCCCGGGACTGGTCGGGGGTCTCCTCGTATTCGAAGGCGGCGCAGAAATCGTTGTACAACCCGTCGGGGGGGGCGAGCGGCGGGCGGTCCATGACCTCCCGGGCGGCATAGATCGCCATGAGTTCCTCCGCCGTTTCCCGTATCGATTTTTTCACCCGCTCCTTGACCGCTTCCCAGGAAGAGCCGCCGAGGCGGTCGAGACGCGGTGTCGCCCCGTCGGGGCCTAGGTACCGCTGGAGCGAATCCAGCCGGTCCACGGGTATGTACAGCTTGTCCTGATCCAGGTAGGAGATAAGCAGGAAGTCGTTTTCTACCCCCTCCACTACCAGCTTTTTCAGACCCCCGTAGCGGCCGATGCCGTGTTCCCGGTGCACGACGAAATCCCCTTCCCGCAGTTCACCGAAGGACTTGAGGAAATACCCCTCCCGGCTGGGCCGGAAGCGCCTTCCCGGGATCTTCTTTCCATAGAGATCCTCGTCGGAAAGGACGACAAGCCCCAGGGCTTCATAAACAAAACCACCGGATAACCTCCCCGGGCAGAGGGTGATGCCGCCTTTGCCGGGGGGAGAGGAAACGGCCTCCAGAAACAAAAATTCCGTTTCCGCGGCTGCCTCTTCCCGGCCCATGATGGTTTTCTGCTCCTCCTGGGCCTCGCCGGTCGTCCCCGTATTATCCGGGGGCAGCAAGCCATAGGCCAGGCCATGCCCGTCGAGCAGCATTGAGAGCCGCTGCCGCCCTTCCTTGCCGCTGTACAGAAAATAGACCGCATGGCCGTCCCGCACCCAGGACCGCAGCTGTTGCACCAGCGGGGAAAGAACTACGCCCTCTTCACTCCTAATCTCCAGGGCCGATTTGACGCCGGTGGGGGGCGCGGCGCGCAGGACCAGCGCGTCGGCCTGGCCACCCAAGGCCAGATTGTCGAGGTATAGTTGCTGGAAATTGGTACCGTCCCGAGCCGGGCGGCTGCCCGGCCAATAATGGGCATCCCTTTCCAGGAAGAACCTCTCTTCCTGACGGGCTTTCAACAGAAGACGGTCGATCTCGCCGGACAGATCCTCGCCGGCGCGGGCGACGGCCAGGGAATCATCCCAGATCAGCAGCCCGGCGGAGGAAAAATAATCCAGCAGGAAACCCGGCGCCGCAGTGTCGTCATAAAACAGCGGCAGCAGCAGGGGATTGAGGGACATGGTCAGGCCGTTGGCCATGCGCTCCACCAGGCGATCCCGCACCGCCCTGGGAAGTCCGAGATCGTTGGCCCGCTCCCTGGCACGGCGTATCCCCAAAGCCTGGCGCTCTTCCGTCATGATCATTTCCCGGGCGGGAGTCAGGAGAAATTCGTCTATTTCCTGGCGGGAGCGTTGGGAATGGGGGTCGAACCGGCGAATGGACTCGATCTCGTCCCCGACGAATTCGAGACGGTAGGGGTGCGGCGCCGTGGGCGGGAAGAGGTCGAGCACGTGCCCGCGGACGGCGAACTCCCCCTTCCCTTCCACAAGGGTGACACGGTGATACCCGCCTTGAAGAAGGGAGAGGATCCAGGTGTCACGATCGAGAAAATCGCCCAGGGAAACACGGCGGCAAAAGGCGGCGATGTCCTCCCGGGGAGGAAGCTTCTGGAGGACGGCCTTCACGGGTGCGACGGCCAGGAGGGGTTCCCCCGACAGGAGCCGGCAGAGCCCTTCGCTCCGGGCCAGCTCCGTCTCCCGTTGCCAGGTGAAAAGGTCCGTGGAAACCACGTCCCAGGGGGGGTAGAGAAAGACCGGTTCGGAACCGGAAAGGAAAGACAGATCACGATAGAGCTGCCGGGCCTCCTTTTCCGTAGGCGTGATCACCAGTACCGGACGGGAAAGCTGACGGTGCAGCAGGGCCATAACAAAGGCCCGGGCCGTTCCCTCCAGTCCCCGGACGAAGATGCTTCGCTCCTGCCGCTCAATCCTTGCCAGCAGTTCCGCCAGGGCCGGATCCCGGCTATTCCTCACCGGCCGCACAATCCTTTTCATGGCAAGGCACAACTACGGACGGCCCATATTTGGTGCTTTGTAAAGTCAGTCATCATGGAAGCTTCTTCGACCATGAACATCATTTCTCTTTCCCGACGGGGGAAGGGCCATACCTCGGAACCGATATCCGTCTCACCGGAACCAATTCGCCCTAAGCAAGCGCCAACATCCGGTCCAGGGCCCGCCGGGCGGGGATACGGACCTCTTCCGGCACGGCAACTACGTAACGCATATCCCGTAGGGAATTCAGAATGTCTTCCAGGGTCGTGAGTTTCATATCCGGGCAGAGAAAATCATCGGCGGCGGGGATGAAGATTTTTTCGGGATAAAGGGATTGAAGTCGGTAGAATACCCCCCGTTCCGTGCCGACAATGAGTTTCTTCACCTCCGGTCCGCCGGCGTAGGCGATAATGCCGGTGGTGGAACCGATGAAATCCGCCAGGGCAAGAACCTCTTGCCTGCATTCGGGGTGGGCGGCAAAGGCGGCATCCGGATGGAGTTTTCTCACGGCGCTAACCGTCTCCGCGTTTAGACGGTTATGGACCGGGCAGTATCCCTCCCAAGGGATGATCTGCCGGCCCGTTTGCCCGGCAACATAACGGGCGAGATTGCCGTCGGGGATCATGAGGACCGGTCCGGAACCGGGAAGGGATTGAACCACCTTCCGGGCATTGGCGGAGGTGCAGCAGATATCGCTGGCGGCCTTGATGGCCGCGGAGGAATTAATATACGTCACCACCGCCGCTGTGGGATATTTTTCCCGGGCGGCGGCCAGTTGCGCTTCCGTAATCATGTCCGCCAAGGGACAGCCGGCCTCCTGTCGGGGAAGGAGAACGGTCTTGTCGGGAGAAAGGATGGCGGCGCTTTCCGCCATGAAGTGCACCCCGGCGAAGACGATGATCTCCGCATCCGTCCGAGCGGCCTCGATGCTCAACCCCAGGGAGTCTCCCACATAATCGGCAATCTCCTGTACCTCGTCCCGTTGATAGTAATGGGCCAGCAGGATGGCGTTCTTTTCCCGCAGGAGGTTACGAATCTCTCTCTGCATTTCTTGCTCAATCATCGGTGTAACCCCGTATTTAGTCCAGTCGCCATACCCGTTTGACGGGCAATGCGAAAAATGGAAATTATCGAGGAGTCGTGGACAGTTTCATGTATAGTGTGTTTGTCAACCACATCCCCACCGTGCTGTAACTGCGAGCACGTAATCAGCTTTCTCTTTTCTTGATCAATCGGAACTTTCTATAATATAAACACCTTTTCTTCAAGAACAAACATGCTTCTATCCTCGTTCTGGTATAATCGGGTTTTGTCGTCATTTTCCATAGTTGCCGTCCACCAACGTGCAACGAACCATCGGCAGCAAGCTTCGGGGTATCTAAGACCCAAGGAACGAGGCAAGCTTCGGGGAATATAACCCTGAAAGACTCAAGGAAGAAGGACTTGGCTGAAAATGTAAGCAACTACGCGAATATTTACATTTTTCGATATGCCACCTGCGGATCTGGCGGCTCATTGGTACAAGTTGACAAGATTTGCCTTTTGAGATAGCTTCTCGTCATGATTCGCGTCGATGAAGCACTGCAGACGATCCTCGGCAACGTCGCGCCGCTGCCCCTGGAAAAGGTCAATATCCTGGACGCCCTGGGCAGGGTGATCGGAGAGGATATAATCGCCCCCCGCAATCTCCCCCCGAAAAACAATTCCGCCATGGACGGATATGCCGTCCGGGCCGTGGACACGCAGGGGGCCGGATCGCAAAATCCCGTTGTTCTCGACGTCATTGAGGACATTCCGGCGGGGACGGTCCCCCGCAAGACCCTGGCGCCGGGGCAGGCGGCCCGCATCATGACCGGCGCCCCGTTACCGGCCGGGGCCGATGCCGTGATCCGCATGGAGGACACGCGCAAGGAGGGAAGGCGGGTCCACATCCTGGTCGAAGCGGCGGCGGGACTGGACATCCGCCTGGCCGGAGAAGACGTGGGTGTCGGGGAAAAGGTGATCAGCCGCGGCGCGGTGATCCGCCCGGCGGAAGTGGGGATGCTGGCCGCCCTCGGCCGTTCCTTCGTTTACGTCCATCAGCGGCCCCTGGTGGCGATCCTGGCCACGGGCGACGAGCTGGTGGATATCGACGAGCCGCCGTCCGACTGGAAGATCATCAGCAGCAACAGCTACGCCACCGCGGCCCAGGTTCTGGAAAGCGGTGCCGCCGTTTTGCAGCTTGGTATCGTCAGGGATCGCCGGGAAGATCTCATCGAAAAATTTCAGGCGGCCGTCCGGGCGGACCTGATAATTTCCTCCGGCGGCGTTTCCGTGGGTGATTACGACCTCGTGAAGGACATCATGCAGGAAGTGGGCAACGCCATGCAGTTCTGGCAGGTGGCCATGCGACCGGGCAAACCCCTGGCCTTCGGGTCCATCAAGGGCGTCCCCGTCTTCGGCCTCCCCGGCAATCCCGTCTCGTCGATGGTCTCCTTCGAACAGTTCGTCCGACCCTCCCTCCTCAAGATGATGGGACATGAGAACTTGTTCCGGAAACAGATCCGGGCCGTCCTGGAAGACGACCAGACAAAAAAGGCAGGGGTGCGTTATTTTATCCGCGGTCAGGTCCGCCGGGAAACGGGAAGATATTACGTCAGGTCCACCGGCGAACAGGGTTCCGGGATCCTCAAGTCCATGGTCCGGGCCAACGGTTTGATCGTCCTGCCGGAGACGGCGACAAAAATCCCACGGGGCACGGAGGTGGCGGTACAAATCCTCGACAGGTCCCTGGAGCAGACCGACCACCCCGATGACAGTTGACGGCAAGTGTGCGTCAGGCAGATTCAGCTTGAATTTATAACCCCGTAAGGATATACGGGGGCAAATTTTTCCCGCGGAAGTGCCAAGGTCACTGGTGGGCCTCCCGGACTTCAAATCCGGTGTGGGGCGCTAAAACCGTCCCAGGTGGGTTCGATTCCCATGCACTTCCGCCATTTTTATTCAATTTTATTAGGTATTTTCTTCGGCTTTGGTGCCTACGGAGTGCCTACGCAATCTGATTGGTGTCGGTCGTCAATAGTGGACACCAAACCTTTTAAGCAGAGATCTGTTTTTCCTGTTTTTCATAGAACCATCGTTCAAAGGCCGCAGGAGACAGGAAGCCCAGCCTAGCTTGCTTTCGTTGCC
>JAGPFL010000075.1 GCA_018056545.1 Syntrophobacterales bacterium | reverse complement strand
CCATGCCTTTCTTTTTCGTCTGCGGCTGCTGATCCGCCTGTTCGGTTGTGTTTTCTTCCCTGGTTGCTCTGGCCATCTGTTCCTCCTATAAAGGTCTTGTGGAAATATAAATATCCATCGTTTTTGGTTCGAGGGTCTTTTCTTCCCTTCCGTAATTACCGTTCCCTTTCTTTCGGTCTGTTCCCACCGTGATCCGTGAGGCGTCCAAGCCCCCCAGGGAGCTCAAATATCTCGCCACGGTCGCGGTCCTGAGCAAAGATTCCGTTTCTGCAGACAACAGCGCCCCGGACAAAAAGGTTGCCGCGTCTTGAAGTTCCACGTGGACAAATATCGCCTCTCCTTTTAGCGCCGCCGATATATGGGTGAGGATCTCTCGACCTTGGATACCGAGACGATGGCCCTCCGATTCGAACAGCAGCGCCGGGGGCAACGACAGCTTCAAACCTTGCGACGGTACGGCGGTGAGGGAGCCGAAGGCGATCCCGCGGATGTTCGTCAAATTCGTCTTAATGCGCCTCAAAGTCTCTTCGTCTTTGATCAGTGCTCGCTTGCGCTTCTCCATTTCGATGTCCGGATCGGAGAACGGTTTCACGAAGGGTTGAAAGACCCTCATCACGCCGCCACCCGTCGTAATCCCGCCGGCCACGGTGTTGCGAAACGAATTCGCCGCCTGGACCACGTAATCCGGCTTCATGACCGAAAAGGCCAAGAGCAATACAAAGAAAGTCAGCACCAGGGTCATGAGATCGTTGAAGGTAATGAGCCAACTGTCGCCTCCCAGCCTTCCCGGCCCCCCCTTCCCGCTTTTCTTCATGCCTCCGCCCTCCATGAATCCGCTATTGCAGAACGACGATCACTTTGCCGTTCCCCTCACCGATACGGGTAGCGCCGGGGGTACACGAAGTGCCCCGGGCGATGGTGTATAATCTCTCTTCCGGCAAACCGCCCTCGACGGACAGACTGCGGTGCAAGACCGACGCCCGACGGATCGCCAGCTCCCAGTCCGGCGACGCCATCTCCTCCGTCGGCACCAAACAACCCGAAACCACGGTCACGTCCAGGCGACACTGCAATTTCCGGGCTTGGAGGAGAATTTCCCGGAGCACCGCCTTCGTCGGGGGGAGAAGCTGCGGTTCCCCCGGGGAAAAGAAGGCGTTTCCGTCGAAGGTCAGCTTCATGCCGCCATCGTATCTCTCGATCGCCACCGGCGGGTTCATACCCGCCGTGGTCATCACCTCCCGGAGGGAAGCCGCCGGGTCATGCATTCCCGGTACGGCCCCGATCACCGTCCTTTTCTTCCCGCTTTCCAGGGCCTTCTTCAGTCTGTGCATACCGCCGTCGCCCAGGTGGGACTGGGATATCAACATGATGAAGAACACGAGCAGGATCATGACCAAAGAACCGTAAACCGGCTGCCAGTCACGGGCTTTGATTTCCGAATCGGAAAAGGCGCTGCTTCTGCGTTCAATCACGGTAGAACCTCGAGCGTCGTTGCGCGGGGGCGATGAAGGAATGTAGTTTCTGTTCCAGAATCCGGGGGTTGTCTCCTGCCTGGATAGACAGTACCGCCTTGATGATCAGTCTCTTGATCAGTAGTTCCTCCAAACTCCGCGTTCTGAGTTTTCCCGAAATAGGGTAAAAAACAAGGTTGGCCAGGATCACGCCATAGAAGGTGGTGATCAGGGCCACCGACATGGAGGGGCCGATCGTACTGGGTTCGTTCATTTTCATCAACATCTGAATCAACCCGATGAGGGTCCCCATCATGCCCATGGCGGGAGCGAAATTGCCCATGCTGGCGAAAATCTCCGCCCCGAGGCGATGCCGCTCGGCGATGAAGTCGATTTCCGTTTCCAGGATGTTGGCCATCAATGCCGGTTCATAGCCGTCCACCATCATCTCCACCGCCTTGCCCAGGAACGGATCCTTCACCTGTCCCGACATGATCTGCAGTGAGAGGATCCCCTCCTTGCGGGCCAATTTGGACATGTCCACCAGGATCTTGATGATCTCGTCGGTTTTGAATTCCTTCTTGAAAAAGGCGTTCCTTGCCACTTTCAAGACGCTGAGCACATCGGACATGCGATAGTTGATGAGGACCGCACCGAAGGTCCCCCCGCAGACGATCATCGCCGACGGCCCGTCGAGAAACCAGGTCAGACCTCCCCCGGTGATCATTGCCGCAATGACCAGTCCGAAGGCCCCGAGGATGCCGATGACAGTAGCCAGATCCACAGTATCTATCGCCTCATGATTTATGACGGGGGTGACATGCCACACCTTTGTCTCTACCTGAACAGCAATTTGCATACCAGGAGTTCGATAACTACCTATCTTCTTTATTTTTCAAGGTTATTCGGCCATCAGTAGGAACCGGCGGCGGGAGGTTCTTTGCGGGAAGACGGTACCCGCCGTATGTAGTGTCACATTTTTGACGAAGGGGGGAAGGAAGAGATCACACCCAGGTGTCGATCAAAGAACCGCGAACAGGGACGCGTCCATAGCCGACGGCGTTATATTCCGAGGTCTTGAGGTTGATCTTGATGGTTTCGCCGGCTGCTCCCGCTGCCACCTCCGACTCATAGATATCGACGATATCGTCGGCGGCCACGAGCCGGTGCGCCTCCGGACGCTGGCGGTCAACGGACAAAGAAGGCCGATTACCCCGGGAAGGGGCCGGCGGTACATTTTGCGTATAGGCGACAAGTACGGTAGCTTTTACATCCATGTCCTTCTACGTTCGGAAACGTATGCCGGTGACTTCAAGAGCAACAGTGACGACACGCCGTCGTTATGGGCGGCGCATCATCACCGTTGATTGAAAAATCCATGCCAACTCGAAGGATCGTCAGCGTTTGATGTTCATCAGCTCCTGGAGCATTTCGTCCGCCGAGGTGATGATCCGGGAACTGGACTGATAGGCCCGCTGGGCGGCGATCATCTTGATGAACTCCTTGGCGACGTCGGTGTTGGAGATCTCCAGGGCATGGGACTGCAAGCCTCCGAGCCCGCCCTCCGAGGGGTTGCCGACGGTCGCCGACCCGGACTCGGAGGTTTCCATGAAGTAGCTCCCCACCTTGTTCAAGCCGCCGTTGTTCGTGAAGCTCGCCGTGAGGATCCGCCCCAGACTCTGTTGTTGACCGTTGGTGAAGAATCCCTGGATGATCCCGTTTTTATTTACATCTATGGAACTGAGCAGTCCCGCGGGATAACCGTCGTTGCTTACATAATTTACCCGGGAATCGAGGGAATAGCTGGTGATCTCCGGGGCGTCGTCACTGGTACGGTTCCATGTGATTTTCCCCTCTTTGCCGATGTTTTTACCATCACTTGTAAAATCGAAAACAGCATCCCGCTTTTCCAAATCTGTGCCGCCTATCTGTCCGTATGGGTTGCTGGTTGAAAAGGTACCGAAGATATCGCTTGCGGAATCTATTGTCAGAGTCATTGGTGCACCGCTTACCTTGTTGATAACCACGATACGTCCCTCCACCAGGGTCGCTGACACATCAGCGGTATCATAGGCTGTCTCCTCTATAAACTTGAGAAGGTCCTTCACGGTGTGGGTCGCACCGACTGTATAAGTTTCCGCAGCATGGTCACCCGTAATATCAATCGTATTACCCGCTGCGAAGGTTTCACTGCCCGCGCTGCTGTAGAAGGTCCCCACCATCGAGGTATCCTTCGTAATGGCGGTGGTTTTTGTATTATCGGTGTAGACCGCCTCCCCGGCCAGGATATGCCTTGTTTTGTCCGTGATCAGTTTTCCTTCGGCATCGAACTCCAGCCACTCGTTATCGGGGATGACCACCGATCCATCCTCGTCCACCTTGGCTTTAACCGTCCAAAGGCCATCCACTTCCGAGACGCGGGTGAAGGTCACGGCCAAGGTGTGCTTGGAACCGGCGGAATCGTAGATCGTCTGGCTGGAGCTGAAACTGTTGCTGGCGGAATCAGGACTCGTATCGACATTCAGGTTCAGACCGATGTTGAACTTCTCCGTCTTATGCGGTTGGGATTTACGACCGGTGAGGTTGATCTTCGTCATTTCGGTGGCCTCCGTGCCGTCCGATTTAATCTCATGCCCCTGAACCAAATATCCGCTCAGATCGCTCAGGTCGCCGTTCTTGTCGATGTAGAAAGATCCCGCCCGGGTATAGTACAGCAGGTCTTCCTTCTTATCCTTGACGATGAAAAATCCCGCACCGTCGATGGCCACATCGGTGGCGTTGCCCGTCGTCTCGAACGACCCCTGGGCAAACTGCGTGGTCACCGCCGCCACCCCGACGCCCTGGCCGACCTGCATGGTCCCGGAACCGCCGCTCAGACTCTGGCTGAGCATACTGGCAAAAGAGGTCTCCCCGGCCTTGAAGCCGATGGTATTGGCGTTGGCCAGGTTGTTGCCGATAACGTCCATTTGCTTGTTGCTCGCCGACAGACCCGTGGTCCCGATCCAAAGTGCGCTTGACATATCTCATATCCTCCTATCGAATGTTTTTTCTATGCCTGTTTTACTTCCCGAACGTCGGAGAACGGCACTTCCTGTCCGCCGACATTGATGTATATGGACTGGTTTTTGAAACTCACCGCCGTGACCTTGCCGGACGACAAGGTGGTGGCGGCAATGTTCCCGCCGTCCGCGCCCTTGGCGCTCACCCGGAAGGTGTAGGTACCTTGGTGATTGATCCCCCCGTTCCAGGTCGCCTTGTTGGCCCCGGCCGCCTGATCGCCCGTCGTGACCGTGTCCACGAGTTTTCCTTCGGCATCAAAAATCCTGATCTCCACCGTCTTCGCCGCCGCCGCCAATTCGTAGGCAAGATCAACGGGTTGGCCGCCGGCCTGGACGGTATTGCCGTTGCCGATGACCACTTCCTTGCCGATGAGATTCACGGCTTGGGCATTGGCCTGGCTCATCTGATAGACCCCCAGGTTCTTGATCCCTTCATTGAGATTGTTGAGCTGCTCCAGGCTCGAGAACTGGGCGAGCTGGGCGGCGAAATCGGTGCCGTCCATGGGTTTCAGGGGATCCTGATTCTTGAGTTGTGCTACGAGCAGCTTGAGAAATTCGTTCTTCCCGAGACTTTGGGTCGTCCCCTGGGAGGTGGCCTTCGTCTTGCTGTATTGGGCGATGATGTTGTCGATGCCGTTTAATTCCGCCATAGTTTACTCCTTTTACAATCAGGCAAAAATGCTCAGACCTTTTACCTTTATCTCCGTTTTCGTCGTCGCTTCCGGGGTAGAATCGACTATACCCGCCGCGGGAGAATTGCCCCCGTCACCACCCGTCATGCCTCCCGACTGCCGCTCCTGGTTCATTTTTTCCTGCCAGGAAAAAAGATTGGCAAAATTGCGTCCGTCCGAGGTGTTGTTGTCTTTCTGAAGCGTCACATCCACACCGTTTACCTGCCAGCCCTGATTTTGCAGGGTCGTCTTCAGATCTTCGACATGACTGCTAAGGAGCTGGCGGACCTGCTCGTTATCCACCTTCATGACCAGTTCCACCCGGTCGTGACGAACGACAATGTCCATATCGACACGTCCCAGGGTTTCCGGATAGAGGGTGATCCGCACCCGGCCGCCATCCTTGAAGCCGGTGGCCATGCCTTCCCGGACCTGATTCATTACGGACTGGGCCGGAAAGTTTTCCCCGGGTAAGCCCGCGGCTACCGGGCGTTCGCTCCGGAGGTTCTGGACGTCCCCAGGGCCAAACCTGAAAAGATGTTCGGAAAAGGCATCCTCGCTCGATTTTCCCGGCCCCCGGTGACGCTCTTCCGTTCCCCGAGTAAGCCCCTCCATGAAGTCCGCCTTATCCATCCGGACGTTCCCATTGTCCTTCCTTACCTTGGGGTCTACGATTTCCGGGTCGTCATGGCTTCCCGCCGACGGTGAAGATAAGTTGCCGGCAAAGTTTTCCTTTATCGTCCGGTTCTTCCCGTTGTCCTTGCTTTGCCCAAGGCCCGCGGTTTCTCCTTCCTCATGCCTTTCCTTCGGCTGGGTCGGATATTTACCGATAATATTTTCTTTTATCGTATCGTTGCTTGCCGTTTTCTTCCCCGACGGTTCCTCGGCATCTGTTTCGGAAACCGTGACAAGGATCGGGGTCACGAGGACCGGTCTTTCGAAGGCGGCCGTCGCTGCCGCCAAGGAAGGGCGATCATTTCCCAACCAGGCGGTCGTTGTCTTCGCTCCGTTCCTTCCGTCAGGAAACAGGATGGCGTTGGCGCCCGCTACATTCTTCTCCTTGAGTGCCGTTGTTGCCGCGGCCTGATGATCTTCCCGGTCGGGACGTCGATTGCCCGGGTCGTTGCTGTCCACATCCGTTTCCCCTCCTTCGGTCATCGCCGCCACCTGTTTGTCAACGCCGATCAGATTTTCTTTATCCGGTGCCGGCCCCGGGAGAGGTTCGGAATCGTGGGGGTGAAGGCGGATCTTCGCGGAATTCGCATCTGCCGCCGCTTCTTCGGCCAGCGCGGCAACCTGGGGATTTTCCATGCTTACTTGTTCTCTACCCTGCGATGAGGCGGCATGGTGTTTGGTAGTGGCGGGGTGGAAATGGCTCATGTCGGCAGCCGCCGCGGAAACAACGCCGGTCTCGGAGACTTGATTCCGGCCGGATATGCCTTCCTTCACCATGGTGCGGTGACCCGGAATGATCCCGATTTGTTCTTCCGGCGTTTCCGGCTCGAATTGGGATGGTTTATCTTCGCTTAGGGATTGATATTCTTTTCCCTCTCCACCCGTTTCCCCGCTGGGCTGGTCAGACCTCATTCCCTCAAGGGACCGGTTATATTCCTCCGTCGTCCATTCGGACAGCACGCTCATATCCGGTTGCGAAGATACGGAAGCAAACAGAGACATGTCCTCGGCAGTCCCGGTATTATCAAATACGTCTTGATTATCTTTGTTGTTTTCTCCCGGCAGGGGGGTTGCTTCGCTCCCGGTGACCGCTGCTTCCCAGGTCGCAAAGGAGGCGACAATATCATTTCCCAATATATATTCTGCTTTTACATTATCTTCACGAAAGTATTTCTCCACCAGGCAGGAGATACGCAGATCCTTGCCGACATAGGGATCCGACATGAAATCTCCTATGGCGACAAAACAATTCTTGGGAATTGCCGGACCGGAAGGGTTGTTTTTCGACTGAATGTCCGCGGCGGGGAGTTGCGATAAGGTTCGCTGCATCAACTGGGCGAAATCGCCACTTAACGCCTCTTTGGAGAGCGGGCTTTTCTCTACGGTTACGTCGGAAATAAAGCCTTCAGGTGCAAGCGAAAGCAGCGTGCCCGCGGCGCCTTGGGCGCCCTTATTGCCTGCGATGACGTTGAGATTCAAATTATTTGTCAGCTCCATAACATATCCGTCAGTGCGATTTAAAATCGTTTTTGCAACGGATATGCCAATATTTACGCCGACAATATGAATAACAATATCAGCAACTTATAAATTAGAAAGAAAATAATGGGGCTTTCGGGGCGGAAATTTTTTCTCGCTTCTCCTGTCCGACAGGCAGGGTTTGCATGGTCAGCGGTCATTGTTTTTCCGGGGCAGCCTTGAAATTCTTGGTGATTTCTTTAGTTATTTCGACTACTTTCTGAACATTGACCGTGGAGAGGATAGCCCCGGCCTTATCGCGCTTCATGTTCATGGTGATGCCGGCGGCGGTCCTGGTGTCCAGTTTTTCCAGCATGGCGCCGGCTTTTGCCGGGGCCGCCGCTTCATAGATCTTTGCCAGGTCCTTGAAGCGTTTGGCGTCGGCATTCTTTTCCGCATCGAGTTTCGCCTCCAGGCGTTTTTCCATCGCGGTGAGCTGGTCTATCTTGTCCTGAATCTCTTTCTTCAGTGCCGTCAGCTTCTGTTCCTCCTGTTTCATCGCGGCCTCCCTGGCGTCCAGCGCCGCTCGTTTCTTTTCCAGGAGGGAATAAAGATCCCGTTCCTTCTGAAGATCGTTATCGAGAAAACCTCCCCCGGAAACGGCCATCAGGCCTTGCGGATTGGGACTGGCGACGGCCGATCTGATCAAGGCGATCTGTTTCGTCCCCAAATTCTGATCGAAGAATTGAACGATGGTAAGGATCTTGATGCCCAGTATCAGGAAAATCACGATCTGCACTACTATCAGCGTCTTCTTCATTGTTC
>JAGPFL010000074.1 GCA_018056545.1 Syntrophobacterales bacterium | reverse complement strand
GTAATGGCGTATATCGGCCCGGCCGCTTCATAGCTCAGGCGCGCCGGTATCCCTTCGGCGGCCAGCCTGCCGACAATGATATGGGCGGTGTTCATGCCGTTGACCCGACAGACTTCCCGCCACCATTCCCCGCTTTCCATGAGTGACACCATACTATATATTGTGGTTAAATTCAAGCCTTGCATATATGTTGTATTTTCTCTTTACAAAGGCGCCGCCTTTTGGTAAGGTGCGGCAAATTTTGGAAACAGCGACGATGAAACTGAAACATCTGGAAATAAGCGGGTTTAAGTCATTCCGGGACAAGGTCGTCCTCGATTTTGCGTCGGGAGTCAGCGCCGTCGTGGGTCCCAATGGCTGCGGGAAGAGCAACGTGGTGGATGCCATCCGTTGGGTGATGGGCGAGCAGCGCGTGAAAAGCCTCCGGGGGGCGAAAATGGAGGATGTCATCTTCAACGGTTCCCAGGAGGCGGAACCGGTGGGTATGGCGGAGGTCTCCATGCACTTGGCGGCGGAAGGGGTTGCTTTCCCCGATCCCTATGCGGACTGCGCGGAACTTACGGTCACCCGGCGGCTCCTGCGGAGCGGCGAGAGCGAGTATGCCATCAACGGATTGTCCTGCCGCCTTCTCGACGTACGCGAGTTGTTCCTGGGCACCGGCGTCGGCGCCCGGACCTACTCGATTGTGGAACAGAACAGCGTCGCCTCTCTTGTGGAGGCCAAACCCGAGGAACGACGGCAGTTCATCGAGGAGGCCGCTGGCATCTCCAAGTACCGGGCGAGAAAGGAAGCTGCGGTCCGCAAACTGGAGGCCACCAAGCAGAATATCCTCCGTCTGGAGGACATTCTCCGGGAGGTCAAAGGCCAACTCACGTCCCTGTCCCGACAGGCCCGGCGGGCCGAGCACTACCGGAATATCAAGAACAACCTCCGGGAAGACGAGCTTACCGTGGCCCGGGATGCCTTCCGCTCCCTGCAGGAGGAACAGGATACCCTGGAGCGGCGGCTTCAGGACTGCCGCCAACGCGAAGAAGCCGCGGCTGCCGGTCTGGCCGGTGCGGAGGCGGCGTTGGCGGCAGTCCGGGCGGAACTCTCGGTCCGGGAAAGGGAACGTGCTCGATATCAGGAGGAAATATATAACCTGCGGACCTCGGTGCAGGTCAAGGAGCAAGGGCGGCAGTATGCCCACAGCCGCATGACCGAACTCACGGGACAGCGGGAGCGCCTTGCGGAGGATATCCGCCTCCTGCAGACCCGTTGCGTGGAACTCCGCGAAGAACGGGAAAGGCTTGCCGCCGCCCGACAGGTGTTGGACGAGGATGCCGTTCGAATTGAAACCGGAATCCGGGAGGAGGAAGAGCGGCTCGTCCGGCTGAAGGACGAACTGTCGGCCCGGCAGCGGTACTTGGAAGAGGACCGGGCCCGGCTCATTGATCTGGCGGCAGAGCGGTCCCGGCTGCACAACAACAACATGCATCTCACCCGAGTTCGGGATGACCTCCGAAGGGATCAGGAAAGAAATGATAAAGATTTAAATGATAACGAAAACATGACCTGTAACCTTAGGGCAAAGGTGTCTTCCCTGATAGTGGCGCTGGAGGAGGATAACCGTGCCCTCGAGGAACTGCGTCATCAGCGGGAGATCGCCAACGAGGCCTGGGAGGAGGCCGTTCGGGAGCTGGCGGAGGTGGAAGAGGCCATCGCCGGCCTCAAGGAAGGTTTTGCCAATCGTTCCTCCCGGCTGGCCTCTTTGAAAGAGTTCCACGACGGCTATGCCTGGTGCAACGAAGCCACCCGGTCCATTATGATGGCCAGAGATGATAAAGTCCTTTCCGGGGTGGGTCCGGATCAGGTGATCGGTCTGGTGGCGGAACAAATCCGCGTTCCCCGGGATTATGAAACGGCGGTGGAAGCCGTGCTGGGAGACAAATTGCAGTATGTCATCGTCCGGAGCCAGGAGGCCGGCATTCAGGCGATCGATTACCTTAAGGAAGCCGCGGTGGGCAGAAGCAGCTTCGTCCCCCTGGTCGTCCGCCATGTCGCCGCCCGGGGGATCAACGCCGAGCACCTGCAGGAGGCAGAACGCCTGCTGGATCACGTCGAGGTCAAGGAGAGTTTTCGCGGCATTGCCGAATATCTGCTTGGGGACGTCCTCCTCATCCCCGATCTCCGGAACGGACTTGCCCTTTGGAACCGTAATGGGTTCCGGGGCACCTTCGTGACTCCGGAAGGGGATATGATCAGCCCTCAGGGGGTGCTCACCGGAGGACGCAACGGCCATACCGACCGGAGTCTCCTGAGAAACAAGCGGGAGATGGAAACCCTGGAGGAGGAAGTCAACCAACTTGCCGCAGCCCTTGCGGAGCAAGGGCAGAGAAAGAAGGAACTTTCCCGTCGCGTCGCCCGGGGAGAGGAGGAACTGGAAAATCTGACCGGCGCCATCCATGACCGGGAACTCCAGCGCAACAGTCTCCGGAAGGATTTGGAAAGATATGAGGACGAGGAGAAGCGACTGTCCCAGACCCGCAAGATCCTGGAGTTCAATCGCGAGCGACAGCAGGACGAAATGCGACGGATAGGGGAAAAGCTTCAGGAGACCCATGAAGAACTCGCTGCCCAGCAACAGCGGGAGGCGGCCGTGCAGGAAGCCTTGTCCGCCCGGCAGGAAGAGGTCGTCCGGCTGCGTGGGGAACTGGAGCAACTGGAGGCGGCATTGACGAAGGAGAAGGTTCGCCAGGCCTCACTTGTCGAAAAGATAAAGGCAGCCGTAACTGCAGGGGCCCGTATCCAGGCCGAGGTTACCGCTTTGGAGGAACGGATCCGTAAGGGAGACGATGATTTGCATTCCGGGGAAAGGGAACTGGCAGGGCTGCAAGAAAAAGCAGACCGGGAAGAGGCGGAACTGCTGCACCTTTACGAATCCCTGGCGACAATGGAAAAGGAGTTGGAGGAGAAGCATGACCAGTATGCCCAGACCGAGGCTTCCCTGAAGGACGGCGAGAGAAGAATCCAGGAGGCAAAAGCATGCCTGGAAAAGATCGTTCAGGAGACCAGAGGCCTGGAAACGGAGGCCCGGGAGATAGCCTATCGCCGGGAAGGACTGGTCCGGATGTGTGCCGAGCGGTATCAGGTTCTCCTTAACGAGTTGCCGGAATTGCCGGCGCGCCTCGACGAAGACGCCGTCCGGAGCCTGCAGGCCAGAATCGAGAAAAATCGGCAAAGCATAGAAACCTTCGGTGAGGTCAATCTGCTGGCCATCTCCGAACACGATGAACTCCGGGAGCGTTTCGATTTCCTGACCGCCCAGGCCCGGGATCTCGACGCTTCCCTACAAACCCTGCAGCAGACCATCGCCAAGATCAACAGAATCTCCCGACAGCGTTTTGCCGAAACCTTCGAGGCGGTGCGCGGCTGTTTCCAGGACGTATTCTCCCGCATCTTTCCGGGCGGCAAGGGGGAGCTTTATCTTACCGATGAAAGCGATCTTTTGGAAACCGGCGTGGATATCGACATCCGGATCCCGGGCAAGCGCTCCCAGAACATCAGTCTGCTTTCGGGAGGGGAAAAAACCCTGGCGGCCATCGCCCTGATCCTGGCGATCATCCTGTACCGGCCCACACCCTTCCTGGTGCTGGACGAGGTGGACGCCGCCCTCGACGATGCCAATATCTCCCTTATCGCAAAGATCATCAGGGAGATCTCCATCAATTCCCAGGTGATCCTCATCACCCACAACAAGAAGACCATGGAAGTGGCCGAAAACCTCTTCGGCGTCACCATGCAGAAGCAGGGAATCTCCACCGTGGTCTCCGTTTCCCTGAACTGAAAGTCGGATACACCTCTCACCTTTACTTATTCAAGAAAAACGGTTAAAGGAGACCAGCGTTTTCCGGAGGTGTCGGATGCTCGATGTATTCAAGAAGAAGACTTTTTTTGACAAGCTGAAGGCCGGGCTGGCCAAGACCAGGGATATCCTGCTCACGGATGTCGACGATCTGATCCTGGGAGAAAGAAAGATCGATCAGGAACTTTTCGACGAGTTGGAGGAGGTGTTGATCCGCTCGGATATCGGGCCGGCCTTTACCTATGAACTGATCGAAAAGATGAAGGAACAGGTCAGGCGGAAGGAGTTGAGCCGCTCCGATTTGTTGAAGAGGATCCTTCGGGAGACGATGAAGGATATTCTGTCGAGGCGTGACGCTTCCCGGGAAATTCCCCCGGAAGGTATCTATGTGATGATGGTCGTGGGAGTCAACGGAACCGGCAAGACGACGACGATCGGCAAGATCGCCTATGAACTCAAGAACCGCGGCGAGCGTGTCCTGCTGGTAGCGGCGGACACCTTCCGGGCGGCGGCCATCGAACAGCTTGAGACGTGGAGCCGGCGGGCGGAAGCGGCGCTGATCAAACAGCGGCCCAACGCCGACCCGGCAGCGGTGGTTTTCGATGCCGTTCAGGCGGCCAAAGCGGGAAAGGGCAGGGTGATCATCATCGACACGGCGGGACGGCTGCATACGAAGCTCAACCTTATGGAAGAGCTGAAAAAGATGCGGCGCATCGTGGAGCGGGAACTGCCGGGGGCTCCCCAGGAGATCCTGCTGGTCGTCGATGCCACCACCGGGCAGAACGGCCTGATGCAGGCCAAGATGTTCAAAGAGGAGATCGGCGTGACGGGAATCGTCCTGACGAAACTCGATGGTACGGCGAAAGGTGGGATCGTTGTCCGGATCGTCAAGGAACTGGATATCCCGATCCGTTATGTAGGCGTAGGCGAAGGTCTGGAGGACCTCCAGCCCTTTGACGGGGATGCCTTTGTGGATGCCCTGTTCGGCAATGGGGGACACTGAAGCCGCAGTGAAGATCATCGAGTGCGTTCCCAATTTCTCTGAAGGGCGGTCTCCGGAAAAGGTCAGGGAGATTGCCGCCGCCGCGGCGTCCGTGCCGGGGGTTACCCTCCTGGACTATTCATGGGATGCCGATCACAACCGGAGTGTCGTGACGTTTCTCGGAAAGCCGGCGGTGGTGTGTGACGCGGCACTGGCTTCCGGCGGCAAGGCCCTGGAACTTATCGACCTCCGGGGCCATGAAGGTGTTCATCCCCGGATCGGCGCCGTGGACGTCGTGCCGTTTATCCCCCTGGCGGAGGCGAAGATGCGGGATGCAGTGTCCGAGGCCCATCGGTTCGGTCGCACCTTCGCGGAAAGATACGGGATTCCGGTTTTTTTCTACGGGGAGGCGGCATTGAACCCGGCCTGTCGGGAGCTGCCGGATATCCGCCGGGGCAGCCTACCGGGATTGATTGCCCGGTTGCGCGGGGGCGATTGGCGCCCGGATGCGGGACCGGCCATCTGTTCCGAACGCGCCGGGGCCGTGGCGGTGGGGGCCCGTATGCCCCTGATCGCCTTCAACATCAATCTCCATACCGCCGATGTGGGGCTGGCCAGACGCATTGCGGGAAAAATAAGGGAATCCGGAGGCGGCCTGCCCGGCGTGAGGGCGATAGGGGTTTTTCTCGCCAGTCGCAACCTGGCCCAGGTTTCCATGAACATCACCGATTTCCGGATAACCTCTCTCCAGGAGGTCTTTGCGTTTGTAAGCCGGGAAGCGGCGGCGGCTGGGGTGGCGGTTTTGGAATCGGAGCTGATCGGTCTGGCCCCGCAGGCCGCCTTGAAGGCGGAAACGGCAGCCGCGATTCTCCTCAAGGATTTCTCCCCGCAGCGCATTATAGAAAACCATCTGCCGGTGATGACCGCCTGACGGGATAATCGTTGTCCGGCATTCCCTCCCCGAGGCCCACGCCCTTGGCTGCCCGTCAGGGAAACAAAAAAAGCGCCTTGATCGATTCGACCAAGGCGCTTTTTGTCTTTTTTTCAGAAAGTATTACAGCGGTTTTACATTTTCCGCTGCCGGACCCTTCTTGCCCTGCTGGATATCAAAGCTTACGCGCTGACCTTCCTGAAGGGTTTTGAAACCGGAACCCTGGATGGTGCTATAGTGAACAAAAACATCGCCGCCATCATCTTTTTCGATGAAGCCGAAGCCTTTTTGCTCATTGAACCATTTCACTTTTCCTTCTGGCATTTCCTGCATCCTCCTTTCCGTAAAGTCGGATTGCATCTATGACAGAAAGAAAAAAACCGCCGGAACTCCGAGGAGTATGGCTGCCATCCGCTGTACTCTAAAATGCCTTTTTCCAACCTTTACTACTTGCTTTCCAGCCGCTGTTCACGTACCGGATATTTCTATTGTGTCGTGGTCTATATTACAATATTAAAAAACCTGTCAAGTATTTTATTCCGTCTCCCTGGATTTTTTTATCCGAGTTTCTTAAGACTGATTGTAATCGGTCAGCGACGGGAAACTCATGGGATCCACCCAAATCCCGCCGATCTTCCTGGCCTGATGAGCAATCGGTACTGTCATTTTCTCCCTCTTCGCGCTGTCGGCGACTTTTTTTTGCGACTTTTTCATTGGCAAGAACCTTGGCGTCGACGCTTTTCGTATCTGGTGACCATCCAACCCAGGACATTTTTCTGCGGGTTGAATTCTATCCTTTCACTGCTTCTGACCATCATTGCATGCCTCCTGTTCGACTTCCCTTACGGCGCGGATAGAATAGCCCCGGAAGGGATTATTATCCATAAGCAGCAGGCTGAATTATCGATGGGATTGGCGCGGATCAATGGTTCAGCTTGACGGAATCAGGACAGTCGGACTTTTTCCGATGGAAGTGTAGAGGGTCATCAAAAGCGTCCATCCAATAACAGGCAGAGGACGATCGGCGCCGGTTGTTTGTTCCTGATGTTCATAAGCAGGCGAGGGATAAACCCGAATTGAAGGGAGTAAGTTAATAGGCGACAAACGGGACTATTGAGGATTTGGCGGGACTTAGTGGGATAGGAAGAAATTTTAGCTTTGATATTGTTTGTTTTTTTGAAAGCATAAATTGTTGACCATTAAAGTTATCAACAGTTTTGTCGCAAAATACGTTTGTCCGAAAACCTGTTGATAGAGTAACGTAATAGGCGACAACTTTTAGACAACAGAAATGACCGAGAAATCATTATGACGGGTAATTGATCATGGCCTTCACGACGCATTTCCCGCTGATTTGATGTTTGTATAAGCACGCTTGATTTTTGCTTTTGCGTTTTTTTCAATCAAGCATCGACAGCCTTTATGCTGGCCAGACATCATAAATAATTGCCATTTTGTATATTTGCGGCATTCTACGGAAATCATATCCCCTTCAATTGTATCACCTACAGCACGGTATGTCTTTTCTGCCATTATTTCGCCTCCGCTATTCGGCCCTCCTCTAATAACTCTTCGCATATTTCGTCCACAACGTCCTCGTCTATGCGAAGATCAACGGAGATCTGAAAAGAGTTAATGTTTTCGCCGTGATGAGCAGAAAAATAATCGGCGATTTCCTTCTTGGCCTGATCGTGCGTAATATCGCGCAGTTCGATTATATCATTATCATCATACCCGATGGCATTCGATAGCTTGGCGATCATTTCCCTGATTTCTCGCAACTCTTTTTTTATTTCGTTGTATCCCGCCGGATTTTGCTCAAAAATTAACTGTATTCTCTCGGTTGTGGTTTGAAACTTAGGCCACGGAAGCAATGGCATCGAAAAGCCATATACGGCCCCCCATTCGTTACTATCGATCTTTTGTGCTGCCATTTACTTACCTTTCTTTTCTCTGAATAATGGTGTTTTGTCAATCAAATTTATCAACCAATCCCTAAAAGATATAGCCGTGTCCATGTCAACTACCACGCATGCCTGCATAACGCGAACGATATCGCCGCCTATGTCTCTTGCAATCAATGTACCGTGAGGATTGTCCTGTGATGCCTCGAAAATTTCCGTCTTGGGAATTGCATGACGTTCCGAGAAAAAATGGATATGAACCTCGCCATGCGGCGTAACACCTCCCCAAACGCCGCTGGCATGGTAGTCGCGATAATCATCGGGAATGACGTATTTGAATTTTATTTGTTTACGATCACTCATCATATTCTCCTTTCTATAGATATTAACGCATTAGTTATTTAATGATATAATACAATCATCACCGATTTTCGCGGACGCTTTAACCGTCATTTTGGTATAAGGATTTGAAGTTGCCGTCATTGGAAATCAAGGTTCAATTTAAGGCCGCCGAGCCAGGAGAGAGACTGGGGAAGCCTTTGCCAGG
>JAGPFL010000073.1 GCA_018056545.1 Syntrophobacterales bacterium | reverse complement strand
CTTCCCGGCGTTGCCTGCTGTTTCGCCAAGAGGGGCAGGGGAAGGGCGACGCCGTCCGCATGGGATTCAAGAAGGCCGGCGGGGATATCCTGATGATTCTCGATGCGGACATGACGGTGCCCCCGGAGGATCTGCCCCGTTTTTACAATATATTGGTCAGCGGCCAGGGAGAGTTTGCCAATGGCGTCCGCCTGGTCTATCCGATGGAAAAGGAGGCGATGCGCTTCCTCAATCTTTTGGGTAACAAGTTTTTCAGCCTGGCCTTTTCCTGGCTCCTCGGACAGCCGGTAAAGGATACCCTTTGCGGCACCAAGGCCCTTTGGCGGCGTGATTATGAACGAATCGCCGCCGGGCGTTCCTACTTCGGGGACTTCGATCCTTTCGGAGATTTCGATCTGCTGTTCGGGGCGGCGAAACTCAATTTGAAGATAAGGGACGTGCCGATCCGTTACCGGGAGAGAACCTATGGCGCCACGAATATCCGGCGCTGGCGTCATGGCTGGCTCTTGATCCGGATGATGCTCTTCGCCCTCCGGAGGATGAAGTTCGTATGAAAAACCGGAACGGTATGACGGACAGAGCGGTGCAGGAAATCAGGCACGGGAGAAAGCTGGCCCGGGATGGCGCCGAGGCGATATGGGGTTGGGATACTGCGGCGGGCCGCCTGCGGGCCCGCCGTCGTGGAGAACTGATCAGTGGGAAGGCCGGCCTTCACTCCGGGATGAAGGTCTTGGAAATAGGTTGCGGAACCGGACTTTTTACAGAGATCTTTGCGGAGAGCGGCGCCGCCATTCTGGCTATCGACATCTCCGTGGATTTATTGGACCAAGCCCTTGCCAGGAAACTGCCGCCGGAAAGGGTGCGGTTCGTTGCCGTTCCTTTTGAAGATCCCTCCATTTGCGGACCTTTTGACGCCATCATCGGTTCTTCCGTTCTTCATCACCTGGACTTGGCGCCGGCCTTGGGGAGGATCTTCAGTCTTCTTTCCCCGGGCGGGGTCATGGTTTTCGCCGAGCCGAACATGCTCAACCCCCAGATAATGGTTCAAAAGAACATCCCCTGGCTGAAGGAGCGGTTGGGGGACTCGCCGGACGAAACGGCCTTTTTTGCCCCTCGCCTCCGTCGCCGGCTTTTGGTGCACGGTTTTGCCGATGTGGAAATCATCCCTTTTGACTGGCTTCATCCCCTTACCCCCAGGGCGATCATCATGCCAGTCTTGACCTTTGGGACCTTTCTGGAGAGGCTGCCGATCATAAAGAATTTTGCAGGTTCATTACTGATCACCGCTCGTCGCCCGGTGGGAAAATATGAACAAATATGAGCAGAAACAAATAATTGCCGCTCTCTTCCTTGCCATCCTTGTCCTTTCCGTTTACTGGCAGGTGCGTTCCCACGAATTCGTCTATTTCGATGATCAGCTCTACGTCACCGACAACCGGCATGTCAAACAGGGGCTTACCCCGGCATCCGTCCACTGGGCATTCACCAATACGGAAACCGGCCATTGGCACCCCCTCACCTGGCTTTCTCATATGCTGGATTATGAGCTCTACAGATTGAACCCCGCCGGCCACTATGGAATGAATCTGATCATCCATCTCCTGAATGTCTTTATCCTGTTGATCGTCCTGAATAAAATGACCGGCCGGTTTTGGCCGAGCTATCTGGTGGCGGCATTGTTTGCCCTGCATCCCCTCAATGTGGAGTCCGTCGCCTGGGTGGCGGAGCGGAAAAACGTCCTGAGCACCACCTTCTGGCTTATGACCATGCTCTGTTATTGGGGATACGTGCGTCACCCCGGCGTCACCGGCTACCTGATGTTGATCGCTGTCTTCGCTTTGGGGTTGATGACGAAACCGATGCTGGTGACCTTGCCCTTCGTCTTGCTGCTCCTCGATTTCTGGCCCCTGGGGCGAACAGATCTAAAGATAATACCGCGACGGATCGTCATCGAAAAAATCCCCCTGTTCATGCTGGCGCTTATTTCCGCCGCCATGACCGTCAAGGCGGCACAGTCTGTAGGGACGATCGCCGATCTGGCAAAGGTGTCCCTGGGGGATCGCCTCCAAAATGTGGTCCTTTCCTATGCCCTGTATATCCGGAAGATGTTCTGGCCCTTTGACTTGGCCGTCTTCTATCCCTTTCCCAAAGACTTCCCCGCACCTTTTGTGGCCGCTGCGGTATTGTCGCTTGCTGTCGTGACGACTGCTGCGTGGTTATGGCGGCGACGCCATCCCTTCCTCATTGTGGGCTGGTTGTGGTATGTCGGCACGCTGATTCCGGTCATCGGTTTGATCCAGGTGGGGGCGCAAAGCCTGGCGGACCGGTACACCTATGTGCCCATGATCGGTCTTTTCATCATCATTTCCTGGGGGACGCCGATACTGGCACGCAGTATGGGATTTGGTGAAATAAGGTTCTTTTCCGGAAAAATCCTTCCTATTGTTTCGGTGTCGCTGCTGTTGGCCCTGTCTGTTATAACCTGGAGACAGGTGGCGGTGTGGGAAAACAACCTTTCCCTCTTTCAACATGCCCTCGCGGTAACCACAGAAAACCAGAAGGCTCATCAAGGATTGGGCTTAGCCTGGCATGTCCGGGGCCGACAAGATCTGGCCGTGCAGCATCTCCAGGAGTCACTGCGCATCTATAACGATCCGGTTACGCACAACGATTTGGGTTACGTTTATATGGCGATGGGGAAATACCCGGAGGCGGAAAAACATTTCCGTGCCTTCCTGAGCGATAACCGGAAAAGCGCCAAGGCACACAACAATTTGGGCGCCGCTCTGGCAGCCCAGGGACGCTACCAGGAGGCAGAGATCGAATTGGCCACCGCCCTCCAGTTGGATCCCGAGTATGCTGCGGCGAGGCAAAACCTTGCCGGAATGCGAGCCGCCATGGGAAAACAATGATCAAAGACTTAGGGCCATTGTTAATTTAGAAGAATTATGTTAGTAAAACCAATATCTTGACAAGCTGCCGCCGATATTGGATTGCGGGATAGTAACCGGTTGAAAATTTAGGATTTAAGCCCACTTTTATAAGGTTTTGACAAAAGTGAAAATATTGGCCTGGATCAGCACCATAGACATGCAATATCGCATGGGACCCACCATTGCGTGGTGGCAATTGCTCAAAGCCCTTCATGAACTCGGGCAGGAAGTGGTTATGACCCCTTACCTGGGTAAGTCCATCGAAACACCCTGGTGGCAGGCCGAGCCCAATCCATGCCGTCGGCAAAGCGAGATCTTCAATTGGTACCTGGACAGGTTCGGGGTACGGTCGGTAGGGACGCAGAACAAGGAACGACGGGGGATATTTTCTCTTCTGAGCCGTCAGCTTATCGAGCGCCATGTCAAACCGGCCTGGACACGGCAAATTATCAGAATCTGCGAGGAAGAGAAACCAGCGGCGCTGTGTGTGTTGTCCGTGCCCCTGAACCATATTGTCGGCATCCCCGATACCGTCAGGCGGAGATTTAATATCCCGGTAATCTATTATGATACGGATCTTCCCATGAGCCTTCCCGAATTCGCCGATCAGTCGGCATTCAAGTTTACCATGTATGAAGGAGCCGACTTGGGAGAATATGATCTTTTCCTGAGCTGTTCACTCGGTATCGTGCCGCGCCTCCGGAAGATGGGCGCCAAGCGGGTGGAGAGCTTCTATTTCGCTGCCGATCCGGACCTGTTCGCCCCGGTTGATGTCCAGAAGGACATAGACGTGTTTTATTACGGGCATCGTTCTGCCGGGAAAGAAACAAGGATGGATTACATGTTGAAGGAACCGAGCCTGGCCATGACGGACAAGATTTTCTGTATCGGCGGTAAGGAGTTCGATCCAAAGGATATCGGCAATGCCCGCACCGCGGAGCCTATGCCGCTGAACGTCTGGCGCCGCTGGTGTAGTCGGAGTCGCATCAACCTGAACATCACAAAGGATACCGATGCGGGGATATATGGAAGCAGCAGCGCCCGTCCCTTTGAACTGGCCGCCATGGGTTGTTGCATCGTGACCGATGCTTATGAGGGAATGAATGAATGGTTCACGGAAGGCACCGAACTTTGCATGGCCAGGAATACCCGGGACGCCATATCTCTTTATCGGCGCTTGCTGTGTGACGACGGCGCCAGGGAGGCCATGGGAAAGGCCGCCCGGGCGCGCCTTCTTGCCGAGCATACCTACCGGCACCGGGCGGAACGATTGATGGAACTCATATCATCATTGTAGGTTTGCGCAATACAAGGAGAAGTCTTGGATGTCCAGGAAATGAAAACAGAGCTGATTGTTATTCCCGCTTTCAATGAAGGAAGATCCATACGCGGCCTCATCGAAAGTATCCGGAGCTGTTATCCCCAAGGAGATCTCATCGTTGTCGATGACGGCTCGACGGATAATACGGCAGCAGAGATTATGGCTGCAGGCGCCAAGCGGCTTGCCCACCCCTTCAATCTGGGCTACGGAGTAACCGTCCAGTCGGGATATAAGTACGCCCTGGAGAAGGGTTATGAATACCTTCTCCAGATCGACGGTGACGGCCAGCATGATCCACGACACATTCCGGAGATGTTCAGGGAGATAAAAAACGGGTATTGCGACCTGGTCATGGGCTCCCGATTCTTGATGCCCGGGAGTTATCCGGTCGACCCGCTGAAGCTTGCCGCCATAAATTTGTTTAGAATGATAGTAACATGCACCACCGGTCAACGGATCACCGATCCTACCTCCGGCTATCAGTGCATGAACAGGAAGGTCTTTCAATATTTTACCGAGGACGATTTCCCGACGGATTATCCTGATGCCAACATTGTCATCGCCCTTCTACGCCGGGGGTTCCGGGTCCGGGAAATGCCCGTGCGGATGGTTCCCAATGCCGAGGGCCGCAGTATGCACCGGGGTGTTTTCAAGGTTATGTACTATTTTTTTCGAGTCTTTCTGGCCATTTTCATTACGATGATAGCCGGAAGGAAGCGAGGGAATTGAGAGGGGTGAAGAGGAAATGACGATAAGACAGCAGATTTTTGCCGTTATCGTAACGGTGGCAATGTTTGCCTTGATCATCTATCTCGTGAAAGAACGGAAACTAAAGGAGGAATATTCCTGGCTCTGGCTGGTGACGGGCGCCTTCCTGTTAGTCCTGGTGCTGTATTACGACATTCTCAAATGGTTTACGAAGCTGATCGGGGCGGTCCTGCCTACGACGACACTCTTTCTGTTCGGCATCATCTTTCTGATCTTCTTTTCCCTGCACTTTGCCATCAAGGTCTCCCTTCTCCAGAATCAGATCAAGAACCTGGCACAGAAGGTAAGCCTCCTCGAAGCGGATCTGGAAGACAGAAAGGGGTGAATCGTCGCCAGAATTTCAAAGCGGTTTTATCTCTCCCCGCCTCATGGGTAACGGCCGCGGTTCATGCGAAAAACCTCTTCACCTCCTGGCAGACCCTTTCTATATCCTCGTAGGTGAGAAAACTGCTGGAGGGGAGCCAGATACCCCTTTCCGACACATAGATACTGTTCGGGAAATCGCTGTCCCGGCATCTCAGTGATGCGTAGTGATTAAGCCGATGAATGGGGGGATAGAATGGTTGTGCCTCGATGCCGTTTTCGTCGAGATGACGGATAAGCTCATCGCGATTTTCCACGAGGCAATCCATATACCACGGAGCGCAGTCTTCGAGATTAGTATCGATGAAGCGGACTTGCTCACAATCCGCCAGTAAATCTCGATACCAGCGATACATCTCCTTTTTCTTTTCCACGCGCCAGGCGAGCTTCTTCATCTGCTCCATGCCGATAACGGCCTGAAGATCCGTAAACTTGGCGTTCATCCCCAGTATCTCATAGGCGCTGCCCCGGCCGCCGCTCCTGCCGAAGTCCTTGATTTTGATTATTCTTTCATTCAGCTTTTCGTCATGGGTGATTAAGGCGCCGCCCTGGCCCGTGCTGATGATTTTGAAGGCATTAAAGGAAAGAATCCCGATATGTCCGAATGTGCCCAGATGCTTCCCCTGATAGCGGGATCCCAGAGACTGGCAGGCGTCTTCCACAATGAAGACTTTGTCTCTGTAAGCTTCGCAGATACTGTCGAGACCGTAGGCTCTCCCGTTGATGGAGACATGCATGATCGCCTTTACATCCGGCAGGTGGGGACGAATCTGTTCGGCATCCATCAACATGGTTTGCCGGTCGATGTCCACCAGGACGACCTCGGCGCCGGCCAGGGTCACTGCGTAAGGCGAGGCCGCCATGGTGAAATCCGGAACGATGACCTTGTCTCCCGGACCAATGCCCAAGGCCATGAGGGCGATCTGGAGCGCCATGGTTCCATTGGGGACGATGGCGCAATACGGGGCGCCGGTGTAAGCGGAGATGATCTTTTCGAATTCCCTGGTCTTCCGGAAGTCCGTAAGCCAGCCTCCCGCCGATAGATAGGCGTTTACCGCCTCGCGTTCCTCGACCCCGAACCAAGGTTCCATCTGGTTTATTCTTTTCATGTTTCCACCTTTCAGATTTTTGTCCCTTCGACATTCAGACTGATGAGCAGGCCTTTATCCTTGTCCAGGTGGGGCAGATAAGACTGACTGTAATCGTCGTGATCCCGATGGATCGTTTCCCGCCAGTCATATCGTTGCACCTGGGCGAAGCCGTTTGCGGTGAGCACGGTGGCCAGGGCATCGAAATCATAGACCGTCTTGTGATAGATAATTCTTCCCCCGGATTCCATACGGCCGTAGAGCGGTCCCAGAATCCTGTCGAGGCCGAAACGGCGATACGCTTCGACGAGGGCGGCAAAATCGGGTACAGCGACCCGCAGAATGCCGCCCATCTTGAGTACGCGCCGCCATTCTGCAAGTACCTCCCGCACCTCTATGCGGTCGAAATATTCGAGGACATGGCTGGCGTAAATGAGATCGACGGTATTGTCGGCAAACATGGGGAGTGATTCCACCGGACCGCGGTAGTCAATATGGCTGAAAGCGGCCTGATCGATGTGGATAAAACCCGGGATATGTCTCTTCCCGCATCCCAAATGGAGCTGAATCTTTTCGGCCATTAGAGAAACTCCCGGGACATGGCGTTGGAATAATAAGACTCAAGGATTTCGTTATAGCCGTTATAGCGACAGGTCAGGCAGCGGCTGGTGTCGCCTTTCCAAGTGCCGATCTGGAATTCGGGTACATAGACCTGCTCGCAGCACACATATTCCTTGCTGTCGCCGCCGATAACGCGGATCAGTTGGCTGATCCGGCAGGGCAGGCGGTTATTGCAAATGTCGTCTTGCTCGATGCGATCGTATCGCGTCCGCAAGTTCCTTAAGTATGGAGATTCCTTGATCAGATGCATCGCCTTCCGTCGCGTCTTTTCATCGATTCCCTGGATGAGGGGCTTGAAGTGAATATAGTCCACCGGCAGATCCAGATCCGCCAACAGCGGTATCTCGCTTACATTTCTTGCGGTCACGAGGTAAGAGAGACCCAGTTCGCGGACCCGGGCTGCCCGCAACTTGCGGATGTTTGCCGTTACGGTCGCGAAATCTTCTACACGATGTAAGAGGAGATGCGTTCCCGGCGTTGCCGCATCGAGGGAGATGCGGCAGTAGCGGCAGCAACGGCTGATGGTGTCGATAGCTTCATCGTTCAAGAGGCTGCCGTTGGTTTCGATACCGGTCTGTATTCCCCTGTTGAAACATTCCCGGATGAAGGCGACAATATTTTTATTCATCAGCGGTTCGCCGCCGCCGGTAATCCGGATACCCCGTACCCGGGGATATTTGACCAGGAGGTTCATCAGGTAATCGTAGGAGAGCTCCAGATCGGCGTGCTCATAGCGACACCAGACACAATTGTGGTTGCAGGCCAAGGATGGATGAACCTCGATGAAGACCGGGACCTTTGCCTCCAATTCCCTTAGATAGAGCAGTACCTTGCCCGCATCATAGAATTTTAGCATCCAAGACCTCCCGGATTCCTTCCGCCAGGCTTCTGCCGGTGACAAGTGGTTCGATCATGTAGCCTCTTTTATCGTTTTCCCGAAGGATGATTTCGATGCCGGGACAGCATTTTTCTATTTCCCGGGCGATTTCCTCCTTGGTGAAGTTTCCGGTGGCGAGGTGTCACCTTGCACATTAATCTGACTCCTATTTTTCACATTTGTTTGATGTCTTGCAATAATATTAGCGGTACTGGTTTTATGGGACATCTGGTTAATGGTCGGAGTTATCCACAGCCAAGTCTCCGC
>JAGPFL010000072.1 GCA_018056545.1 Syntrophobacterales bacterium | reverse complement strand
AAAATTTTTTGGGCGGAGAACATGTATTGAGTTCATAAAAATTTGATTTTATAACTATAAATTGGGTTTTATCTCCTGTGCGGCGCAGACAATGATATTTGTGCGCTGCAACAATTTTTCCTTGACAAACGAAAAGAGGGGATTATAATAGGGCAAAAAACAACCAGGAGGTATAAACCACATGGAACAGGGAAAGATCGCCAAACAGATGATCGATTTTCACAAGGCCACCTTCGACAACACCTTTAACGCGATGTCGATTCTGCAGGAGCAGACGGAGCGTATGGTGAATATGTTTCTGGAACAGTCGCCTTGGGTGCCGGAGGAGGGCAAGACCGCTATTCAGGATTGGGTGAAGGCCTACAAGAAGGGCCGGGCGGACTTCAAGAGCTCGGCGGACGACAGCTTCAAGAAGGTGGAAGAGTTCTTTGCCGGTTTCACCAAACAGGCCAAAGAAACAAAGGTCAAAGCAGGTAAGTAACCGGAAAACAAAAAAAAGGAGGTATGATTATGGACCCGAAACAGATTTCCAAGCAGATGTTCGATTTCAACAAGATGGCCTTTGAACGTTCTTTTGCCGCCATGGTCGTCATGCAGGACCAGGCGGAGAAGATGTTCAACATGTGGCTGGACCAGAACAAATGGTTTCCCGAAGAAGGGAAAAAGGCCATGGCGGAGTGGGTGAAAACTTACAAAAAGGGCCGCGACGACTTCAAGAGCAAGGTGGAAGAGGGTTATGAAAAGATCGAACAGTATCTGACGCCGCAGGACAAATAGGGCGGTGACCGGCGGCGGACTCTACAGAGAGGTTTCGAAAAGAGGGGTTGATTATGATGGCCAGGTATCAGCAGCAGATTTTGAAAAACGCGCTGTCTTATTACGCCGGAAGGTGGACCGACGCCCCGGCCAAGATGGTGGGTGCCGCCGCTGACTTGCTGAAGGCATACCAACTCTACAACCTGGGAGTCCTCACTTATGTTAACGATTTTATGGTTCCCTTCTGGACGGCCTGGGAGGCTTTCAACCGTCTGGAAAGGGATAAGCTGAGGAAGACTTTTTTTCTTCAGAGCCTTGCCGATTATTATGAACTGTTGCAGTTCAATCTCCAGATCGCCGAGCGGGGCATGACGGGCACTGCCAGCGGTTTCAGGCATTTTTACAAGCAAGAGACCGCCCATGTTCTCATGTCCCTGCTCAACAGCATCTATGGGGAGGAAGAGGGCGATGTCGGCACGTACGCCGCCCGGCTGGCACGCCTCACCGACGGGGTCGTCAATCGGTATCCGGAGGCCATCAAGAATATCGGCAGCGAATTTGGGTTTCACTTCGACGACGGCGGGTACATAAAAACCGCCGAAACGGAGCGGTTCATTCTCTATCAGGTGCTCTCCCGGGACAAGAGCATCCGGCCGCGGGAAAAAGGAAAACCGATCATCATCATGCATCCCTATGTCCTGGGTCCGAATATCCTGGCCTTCCTCCCCGGGGAGAGAAAAAGTTACGTCCACGCCTTTGCCGACCAGGGTATTCCGACCTATATCCGGATCCTCAAGGACATCCAGACCACGGAGGCGGTGCAGCTCATGACCGGGGAGGACGATGCCCTGGATACCCGGTACTTCTGTGAAGTGCTGAAGGCGGTTCACAGCCGTCCCGTCACCCTCAACGGTTTTTGCCAGGGCGGGTTCATGGCCGTCCTCGATATCCTTTCCGGCCGGCTCGATGGCCTGGTGGATGCCCTCATAACCTGCGTCGCCCCCATGGACGGCACCCGGAGCAAGTCCCTGGTGGAATACATGGAGCATCTTCCCGAAAGGTTCCGGGATCTGAATTACGCCGTGAAGAAGCTGCCGAACGGCAACGGTATCGTGGACGGCAAGGTCATGAGCTGGGTGTACAAACTGAAAAGCATGGAAAAAGAGGCCCCTTTCGTCACCCTCTACCGTGATCTGAGCAGCATCGAGGGCGAGGAAATCAGCAAGACCGCCGCGGCACTGAATCACTGGCTCATCTATGACCGTACCGATCTGCCGGAGGGCATCACCAAGCTGAGTTTCGATTCCTACACCATTCCGGTGACCGACGACGGCGAGTTGCCGGTGCGGCTTTTCGGCAAGACGCTCAATTTCAAAGGCATCAAGGAGCGGGGCATTCCCTGGCTGTTGTGCTACGCCGAAAGGGATGACCTGGTGGACAGGGACGCGGCCATGGCCCCCGCCGATTTCATCGAGGTGGAGGTGACGCCCTTCCCCAAAGGGCATGGGGCGATTGCCACCTCGTGGTCCGATCCGCGTTCCGCCTGCGCCCTCCATACCCGTTTCGGCAAGGGTTACCGGGGGCCGGTGCGATTCCAGCTCGATCTGGAAGAAGGGAAATAGAAAAATGGACCGCAATTTCTATGAGTTCTGGGGGCAGCTTTTTCTGAACCTGGCCAAAGGTCAGAAACAGATAGAGGATTTTCGCAAATGGTTCAGTCAGGGGATGGCCGGTTATGAATCCCTGACGGCCATGTTCCGCAGGGCCTACGGTCTCGACCGGATGGAGGAAACCTCGCCGGATTATTCGGAATTTTGGAAGAAATCCGTGGATACCTTTCAGAAATCTTTCCGGGAAGGCCTGTCCTTGATGGAGGTGGTCCCCAAGGGGGAATATGAAGCCCTGGCGGAAAAATGCGCCGCCCTGGAAAAGACGGTGGCGGAACAGGAAGAGATGATCCGCAGTCTGAAGCGCCTCCTTACGGAGGAGGCCACCGGTACTCCGGCGGCGGCTCTGGAGGAACTCCAGGGACTCCTGAAGAATCAGCAGGCCCAGTTTCAGGAGTTGATGAAGAGCATGTCGCTCCTGTTCGACAAGGATCCCTCCCAACTGACCCGTCCGGGCAGAAAGAAGGGTCACTGAGCGACACCGACTGCCGGTCAGCCGAAGCGGGTATCGACGAAAAGCGTCTGTCGGCGACCCAAGTCACCGAGGCGGTGCTTTGACAAGGAGCAAATTCGGAGCACCGCTCGGTCGGAAGGGGTGTCACGACGTGGCGGCGCGCTCCCGGTCAGAACGGGCGGAACCCCTCGTTTCAGGACTTGGGGGCTTTCGGCGGGCTGACCAGGGCCTCACCGTCCAGCACCACCGTTCCCTCCTGATTTTTGCAGGTCGTATGCAGGCGCAGCCGGTTTTTCTCCGGAATGACCTCCACGACCTCCACCCGTCCGGTGATCGTGTCCCCCATGCGGACCGGGGCCATGAATTTCAAGGTCTGGCTCAGATAGATCGTCCCCGGCCCCGGGAGCTGCATGCCCAGGATCGCCGAGATGAAGCCCGCCGTCAGCATGCCGTGGGCGATCCGCCCCTTGAAAAAGGTTCCCGCGGCATAGGTCTCGTTGATATGGGCGGGATTCAGATCCCCGGTGATGCCGGCGTAAAGATAAACATCCGTCTCCGTTACGGTCTTGGTAAACTCCGCCGCATCCCCGGTCTTTATGGTGTCGATGGTTCTCCCCGTCATCTTCCTTCCCTCCTGTCTCGATAGTTTCCCTCACAGCAGGCTTACGGCGCCGTCGTCCCTCATGGATGTCGAGAACTTCCCGCCCGGCGGTCAAAACCAGCACTTATAGGTCCAGGTCGCCTCCTTCATGTCCCGCAGATCGTTCTGGAGCATGAGATAGAGACTGGCGTTCTGGATGGCCAGACCACCCTGATAGGCCAGGGCGGTCACCAATTCCACCTCGTCTTCCGTGAATTCCCGCTTTTTATCCGAGTAGAGGCGCAGCACCCCGATGACCTCCTCCTTGGCCTTGATGGGAACGCAGAGAATGGAGACGATGCCCTCTTCCTTCTTTTCCTTCTTGTACTGCACCCCCTTGTCCGTGGAGGCGTCGGCGATGGCCACCGGTTTGCCGTTGAGGGCCTCGGCGATGCTCTTTTCCGCGGAGATGGGGCCCTTCTGCAGATACTTTTCGCTCAGACCGTAGCTGGCCACGAGTTGGAGCACCGTCCTTTCGTCGTTCAGGAGACGGATGGAGGCGGCTTTCACCCTCAGGGCCTGGGCCACCTCCTTCGTCAGCGTCTGGAGGATCGCCTTGATGTCCAGACTGGCGGCGATGTCCGCGGCCAGGTTCAGGAATATCTTGGTATTGGACCGTAGTTGGTCCACCAGTTTCTTGACCTGGATGGCCCAACCGCCCTGTCCGGCGATCAGTTGGAGAAATTCGATCTCGTCCGGATGGAATTCCCTCTTTTTGGCCGTATAAACGGTGAGGACGGCGATCAGTTCGCCCTTCACCATGGCCGGCACCACCAGAATGGAGCCGATGCCTTCCGCCTTTTTGCGATCCCGGTTTTCGAGGCGCTTGTCCGTCGCGGCATCCTGATAGTAGATGAAGCCGTCCTTCTTCAGGATGGGGATAATCTTTTCCGCATGGCCATACCCGGCGTGGAGATAATCGGGCGATAGACCCCGCTCGGCGACGGCCTTGAAGGTCTCCAATTCCTCGTCCGCCAGGAACAAGCAGGCCGCCTTGGCCTTCAGGGTTTCTATGGCGCTGTCCACGATCATCTGCAACAGGACATCCATATCGGTGCTGGTGCCAAAGGCGTCGCTCACTTTGATGAATGTCTTGAAATAACTTTGTTTTCCCGCCATTTTTTCTTTCCCCCCTAAATCGTATCCTGAATGATTTGCGTTAACGACGGCTTGACGGCTTGTCGCTTATAGACCCTCTTTTTCCTCCCCGCCGGGGGGGAGGCCTTTTTTTCCTTCGGCGCCGGTCGGGAATCCTTTCCGGTCGCCTGATCCTCGCCGGCTGTGACGGTGGCTGCCGGCGCCGCTGCCGGACGCCTTTCCTCCCCGTCGCGCTCCCGCAGCCATCTGACGATCTTGGGAGCGAATTCCCGCTGGCATTTCGAGCTCACATAGATGCCGATATGCCCGGTGTCCAGACTGATGTCCTCGGTGTCGGTGCTGCCCACGGCCTTGGTGAGGAGATTGCAGGCCTCGGGAGGGACGAGGTGATCGTACATCCCGTAGAAATTCAAGAGCGGCATGGTGATGTTCTTGAGATCGACCCGCCGTCCCCCGATTTCGAGCTTGCTCTGGATGAGGAGGTTCTTCTTGTAAAAGTCTTCGGCGAACTGGCGGAAGGTCTCTCCGGGGACGTCGGGGCTGTCGAAGATCCACTTTTCCATGCGGACGAAATTTTCCACGAAGGGTTTGCTCCCCATATTCTCGAAGAAACCCACATACTTGTCGATCATCAGCCGCGCCGGGTTCAGGAGGAGGAAGCCGATGTTCATGATATCCCCCGGGAGATTGCCGAAGGTGTCGATCATCTTGTCCGTGTCGATGGCCCGCATCCAGATATGCAGCAGGCCCTTGTCGGTGTCGAAATTTGAAGGTGTGACGGTGGTGATGAGATTCTTGATCTTTTCCGGATGAAGGGCGGAATAGATGACGCAGAAGGTGCCGCCCATGCAGATACCCATGAGATTGATTTTCGGCGCCCCGGTCCTTTCCCGAATGAAATCGACGATATTGTCCATGTAGCCGTTGACGTGGTCGTCGATGGTGAGAAAACGATCCTTCCGGGTGGGGTATCCCCAGTCGATCATATAGAGATCGACCCCGTTGTTGAGGAAGGTCTGAACCACGCTCCGGTCCGGTTGCAGATCCAGCATCGTCTCCCGGTTGATAAGGGCGTAGGTCACCAGGAGGGGGGTCTTCAGGGTTACGTCGCCATGGGTATGGTAATGCTTGAGTTTCACCCGGTCCTCTTCGTAAACCACGTCGTAGGGGGTGGTGGCCATGGCGGTTTCGAGGGGGCCCAGGAGCACCTCGGAGGCCCTGGCCGCCGTGTCCTGGGCTTTCTCGGCTTCTGCGGCGATGTTGGCTAAAATCAGATCCAGGGATATCTTGGGTTGGTCCATAATCCTCACCTCCTTACTATGGGCTGCGTTGCTTTTCCTGTCTCGCCAGTTCCTTTTCCAGGGCCTTCACGCGTTTTTTCAGCAGATATAGATCCTTGTAGATACCGTCCATATCCCGGTTCGTGGGTACGGGCAGGGATTGCAGGATGTCCTGGAGAACCTCGTTCTTGGCGTGGGCGTAGTTTTCCACCTGGTTGAGCATTTCCCGGAAGGCGGCCAGATATTCCGGCGACTTGAAGAGATTCATGTAATGCCCCTCCAGGATTTTCACCCAGAGATTGTAGTATTCCTTGGCTTTTTCCGGGCCCTTTCCCTCTTTGGCCAGCTCTTCCACCTTGTCCTGGAGCACCTTCACGGACTTTTCCATGGGCAGGTAGAGGAGGTAGAAGAACTCCGAAAGGGCGGCGTTGAGGATGTTCGCCTCGTCTGCCAGGCGGTTCAGTCGTTCCTGGTAATAACGGGTCAGACCCAACTGGGGGATCTGAAAATACTGGCGAAATTCCTCTTCGTAGATTTCCCGCCAGAGCTTGAAGATGTCCTGATCGAGATTTTCGAATTTGTAGGCCTCGGTCTTCTGGCCTATCTTGCCGGCCTTTTCCAGGGCCTGTTTCTGGATACGCACCGAGGTTTCCCACCCCGCCTTGGCGATTTTCAAGAAGAATTCCGGCAGGGTGTTCATCCCCTGGAGGAGGGCGTCCGCCACCTGGGGGTCGCTCAGGGCCGTGGAGACACTCTGCAGCCGCTTCAGGAGCACCTCCAGAGATTCGGCATAACGGTTCGTAAAACCCCCGGCATCGGGAGCTCCGGCAGCGGGGGCGGCGGGCATGGCCTTGAGCATGGACATCCAGAAATCATTGGCGGTCTGAAGCCATTCCTGTATGAGGGCATCCATGTCTGTGGTCTTCGTTTTGCTAGCTTCCATCTGAAACTCCTCGCAAAAGGGAACGCTGATGAGGCTGCTGCCTGTCAGAGATCGGGGTGATAAGTGAAAAAACGGTATGCTATGTTATGACGAAAAAAACTCTTTGTCAATAGGATGTCGCTGATAGGTCCCTTCCCCGTTTTCCTGCCGCGTTTTTAATCCCGGAGCAGTTCCGGCCAGGGCAGCCGGGGAAAGGTTTCATGAAGGGAGTGATCGTCCTCCAGCAGACGATAGGTGAGCCGGGTAAAGGTGCGGGCGGCGATTTCCCGGACCTCCCCGGGAGGGACCACTTCATCCCGGCGGCCGTGATAGAGATGGACGGGCACCGTCGTTTCCTTGCCGGCATAGACGGCAAATTCCTCGAGGTTGATAGCCGGGGCCAGGAGGATCAGGCGGCGGAGCCGCTCCGGATGGCGGCAGGCGAAAATTGCCCCCATCAACCCTCCGTAACTGGACCCGACGATGATCAGGTCCTCCTTTCCGGAGAGGACCATCTCCAGCTTTGCCAGGCGTTCCTCAAGGGACCCGGTGTAATCCTCGATGATCATCCCGGGATAGCGCTCCCGGAAATAAACACCTTTCGTCCCCTGACCGGTACTTTCCAGTCCGTGAATGAATACCCTCGTCGCCGCCATGGTCAACCTCCCAATTTTATATCCCCACACCTGCTCCGGCCACGGGGAAACTATCCCTCCTCCGGTATGAAAATGCCGCTTCGTGATTTCCTGGAAACCATTTTTGATGGTTTGCGGGTGGTGTCTGAATCCTGCCACGTATATCACGATTGCTCTTCCGGGGGAATAGATACTTGCCCCCCGGGGAAGGCGGCACCGCCCCTCTCTTCCGGTGATGACCACCGTTGATGTTTGGTCTTTCGGCCCCCGAGCGGGGGTGGAAAAGGAGAGCGGGACGGTACCCGGGGAGCATGCCGTCCGGAGCGGAGACGCCGTTCCTTGCCGCCGCATTGCTTTCCCGAATCTAGTGTGATAGGAAACCGTCATTGCATATCGAGAGGTTTCCTTCATGGCACACATCAATCCTTTCCGGGCCCTTAGGCCCGACCGCCGCTATGCCGAAAAGGTGGCGGCCCCGCCCTACGACGTCATCAACGTGGAAGAAGCGCGGGAAATGGCCCGCGGTAACCCCTGGTGTTTTCTTCATGTGGAAAAATCCGAGATCGACCTGCCGGAATACCCCGAGGTTGAGGAAAAGGAGGTGTTCCGGGCGGCGGAACGCAATCTGGTAAGGTTCAGGGAGGAACGGATTCTCCTTCAGGATCCGGAGCCCTGCCTTTATGTCTATGCCCAGGAAATGGCCGGGCGGTGCCAGTACGGCATTGTCGCCGCGGTGAGCGTTAGGGAGTATGAAACGGGACTTATCAAGAAACATGAGCACACCCGGGCGGACAAGGAACAGGAGCGGATCGGCCATGTAGACGCCGTGGGCGCCCAGACGGGGCCCGTTTTCATCGCCTATCGGCAGCGGCAGGAAATCGATGAGATCGTGACCCGGATCGTGAAATCCGCCCCGGAATATGATTTTGTCGCCCACGACGGCGTGGGGCACCGGGCCTGGGTTGTTGACGACCCGGCTCTTATCGGACAACTGACGGCGGCTTTTGCCGCGGTGCCGGCCCTTTATATCGCCGACGGTCATCACCGGGCCGCCGCGGCGGCGGCGGTGGCGGCGAGACGACGGGAAAGGGATGCGCAACCGGCGGCGGATCGCCCTTATGAAACCTTTTTGGCCGTCCTTTTCCCCCATGACCAACTCCGGATCATGGACTATAATCGGGTGGTGCGGGATCTCCACGGCCTGACACCGGACGGTTTTCTTTCCCGAGTGGCCCGCTGCTTTGAGGTGAGCGACGATTTCCACGACCGTTCTCCCCGGCAGCGGCGGGAGTTCGGTATGTATCTGGAAGGCGGTTGGCGCCGCCT
>JAGPFL010000011.1 GCA_018056545.1 Syntrophobacterales bacterium | reverse complement strand
CGACGGTATATTCCCGGTCGAGCTCCAGCGGCTTCCCGCCGACGCGGATATCTCGAACGCGCGCCCCCTTTGCAGCCTGCCGGCTGTAAGTGAAGTCCATGCCGGAAATCTGGGGAAACCGTCCTTCCTCGTCCTCCACGCCGGAAACGCCATGCTCCAGCGCTTCGCGCAGCTGCCGGCCGGTCAGACGGATGGCGACAATATAATTATCGAACGGCATCACCGCATAGACATCACTGACTTTCACCGGCCCCTGCCGGATGCTGGTCCGGATGGTTCCGCCGTTGATCAGCGCCGCATCGGCGCCGGTGCTCCGTCGCAAAACATCGGCGATCAGATTACCGAGATTCGTCTCGTTGCGCCGAACGCCGGCGCCGTCCAGATGAACCGTGGCAACGCCAACACTTTTATTCAGCATGGCGTCCACCTGCTGCTGGTACTTCGCGACGATGGTTTCGACAGATTTGTTTACCTGTCCTCCGGGTTTGATGGGCTCCAGCCAGCCGCGGGCGCCGACGACGCGTTTCCCTTCCAGTTTTAGGTCAAGAACACCGAGGACTTTACCGTGTTCAAATGCCTGCACGACAAACGTTTTGCCGGTTTGAACCGGCTTTTCAACTCGGGTGTGCGTGTGGCCGCCGACGATGACATCGATCCCTTCAACTTTCTGCGCCAGACGTCTGTCCGCGTTAAATCCCATATGAGACAAAACGATCACCACCTGGCTTTTGTCCCGCAGCTGCCGGACGTATGTTGCCACCGTCTCTTCGGGAGCGGCAAATTGCAGGCCGATCACGTTTTGAGGATGGGTGGTCTGCGGCACGTCGTCGGTCACCACACCGATGACGGCTACGGTTATGCCGTCCAGTTCCTTGAGCAGATAAGGCTTGAGCGCCCTTATTCCCTTAACGTTGGCGCCGAGCACCGGAAAACGGGCTTCGGCAATCCGCTCTTTGAGAACGGCCTGCCCGAAATCGAACTCATGATTGCCGACCACCAGAGCGTCTACCTTCATGGCGTTGAGCGCTTCTATGGACGATCTGCCCGAAAACAGGTTGGCCCAGTTGTTGCCCTGAATCATGTCGCCCGCCGCCAGAAGCAGCGTGGGTTTTTCAGCGCGCAGCTGATCGACGCGCCCGGCCAGATAAGCCAGGCCGCCTTCGGCCAGGCCGGCGCTCTTCGATGAATAAGGAAGGGCAAATCCGTGAAAGTCGTTGAGGTAAAGAATGCGAATCTCGCGCTCGGCCGCATGGGTTGCGGAAAAAAGCGTAATCAGCGTTAGCAGAAGAACAAAAACAAGCGATGAAAACCTTCCGACGGATTGCTTGAACACAGAGGGACTTTTGCGCAACAATTCGCTTTTCAAAGGTCTCACAGATTCCGCAATACAACGTTTGGGTTCCGGCATGTCCGTGGGCTCCTGGCCTTCCTTCAAAGGATTTTTGATGCAAATATTTTTGACAATCAAGCCCCGGCGGGGCTTTGGAAAGGGAGTATAGTGGAATACAGCGGATTGAACAAGTTCCGAATTGATCAGTGTGTTTTACCTTCGGCGATTGGAATAAAGGCGATAGGCTATGGGTTAACTTTGCAGCTCGTAGCCCGTAACCGGCAGCTCGTGGATGGTGAAGAGGAATGAAAAATCCCCCCTCATTTTATGGTTGCGGATGGCTGATCGGCACGTCCAGCCAAGGACGCATAATAAAGTCGATGAAAGTCCGACCAAGACTAAAAGACTCCATACCTTGTAGCTTTGAAGATGCTGTGACGCGTAAGCAAGACGGTAAAGCCCTTCGACGGCATTCTTTGAAAGGAGGATGCGCAACGGGAGCCGGGTTTATCAGGGAGAAAGATTGACCGGATTTATGGCCCGGAAAATTCGTTTTGACATCCAAATGCGGTAAAGGAACGGTAAAAAATAGATCGTAAAAAGAAAAAGGAGTTAAGCCGAAATCGCCTAACCCCTTTATTTTTTTGGTGGGCCTTGGGAGACTCGAACTCCCGACCAATTGATTAAGAGTCAACTGCTCTACCAACTGAGCTAAAGGCCCGATAATCCTTAAAGAACATATCTCTTTATGTCTGGCGCGCCTGGTACGACTCGAACGTACGACCAACAGATTCGAAGTCTGCGACTCTATCCGACTGAGCTACAGGCGCGTGGTCATGCAGTCAATGGGGTGAGTGAAGGGATTTGAACCCTCGACCTCCGGGGCCACAACCCGGCACTCTGACCAGCTGAGCTACACCCACCGTATTCACTGGTACGCCTGGAGGGATTCGAACTCTCGACCCACGGATTAGAAGTCCGTTGCTCTATCCAGCTGAGCTACAGGCGCTTGGTTATGTAAAAGAGGGAGCTCAATATCCTTTTTGTAAATATTTGTCAAGACCCAATCAAAGCATGTTTAACATATTTTTCAGCGGACATACCCGACGATGCCGTCGTATTTATAACCTTTCCTGGTGCGCCCTTCACCCCGGGGGTCGGTGGTGAAAAAATATTGTCCCGATCCGCTATGATGCCACCGGTATAGGGGACGCGAATTTACCAGGCGGATGGTGGCAATGTTGCCGATTGCCCCTTCCCGGACAAAGTCCCGATTCAGTTTCCCATCGGCATTTAATTCACAGGAGTAATAGTGCCGCTGAGCCCGCTGGTTGTACCAGCGGTAAAAATCCGTGGTTCCCGGCGTCCCGGGACTGTATAGTCGAAAGGCTATCCCCTCCTTTAGATAGTCGCCTCCGTTGGCTAACCGGGCCTCTCCCGGAGGATTGGTGGTGAAGAAGAGATCATCGCCTTTGTGGTAGCGATAGACATCAAGTATCTTGGCCGCTACTTCCGACGCCACCTCGACGTAGATCTCCAAAGGCTGCGTGCCGCCGTTGGAGGACAATTGAAAGTACTGTCCATGTACCCCGGGGCGCAGATTTTTTGTATCCACCGCCAGATGGAGATAATCAACCTCTCTGTTCGTCGCGCCTGATTCGGGAAATATCCGTAGCCATTTCCCTTGGTCCCGGATCAAACCTTTACCTGGGATTTTCACCCCTTCCAACACCACCCTGCCCTGCTGATTGACCAGCATCAGGGTATGGGCACCGCGTATCGTCGTCTCCGGCAGGCGGTACTCGGCCGGGGTAAAATTGTCGCTGTAGGTCTCCACCTGGCCTATCGGATGATTGTCGAGATAGACGTTCATGGTTTTTCCCGCCGGTGATTTCCAGTAATAAACGATCACCCCACCGCCGGTGTAATGATACTTCAGGACGGCTTTTTCGTGCGCTTCGGGATAACCGTCCATCTCCCCCCAGTGCCCTGAAAACTCCATCAGGGCAGCTCTGGCCACCGCCGGTCGGTAAGCGCCCGTGCCCGACGCCTCGGGAAGAAAGAAGGAATGATAGGTTCCTACAACGAAATCTGATACTTTCTCCGTTGTAAGAGAAATCGGTTCTATCCTCCATTTGAGCGGCTGGCGCCCCCGGTTGGTGATCTCTATTTTCCTCATGGTCTGCTGATTGGGTTCCAGGCGCCCGAAATCCAAACGCTGGGGGTAGACGGACAAAACCGGTTCCGAAGGATAATCGAGAACATTATAGAATATTTCGATATTTTTCTCTTCGCCGCCGATACGGAAATTGATCCCTTCCCGATGCGGTCCCGGTGGGAGGTATCGCTGACAGACAATATGTTTGTTCTCGAACTCCAGATGGAGCTGGACATTGTATTGCTGCTGAAGATGCCCGTTCGCCGCCATCGGGGCAAAAGAGGATTTCATGGCCAACTGTATCCGGGAGGGGTGGCGGTGCGTGATCGTTCCGGAGAAATCCTCTTCCGGCTTGCAGTTCCATCCGGAGGGCAAACCGATCGT
The DNA here is from genome assembly GCA_018056545.1 of Syntrophobacterales bacterium. Taxonomy (GTDB): domain Bacteria; phylum Desulfobacterota; class Syntrophia; order Syntrophales; family UBA8958; genus UBA8958. Next base: position 33,128 of record JAGPFL010000011.1, on the reverse strand, counting down.
CCAGATCCTCTTTGCGGCGGTGGCATAGGTCATAATGGCTTGCGCTTTCTTCAATCTTCCGGTGCCGATGTCGCCCAAACTGACCCTTTCCTGGTTCAACAGCACTTCCCCAGCCCGGGAAGCCTCCAGGACGGGGGGGAAAAAGGTCACCCAGAACAATATACTATAGAACAACAGGTATCCTACCCTCATTACTCTATTTTCCGTTCCCATTGTAGTTTGGGGGTTTGAATATAGCAAATGAACATCCATGACAATGAATATTTGACAAAGAACGGGAAGAAATTTCCGCTGTCTTGCCTTGGCAGGAAAAATCTTGACAGTTCCCGAGGAGGAGATATATCGTGCAACGTTTTTCGGCCAAATCGTGACGGCCGCCAATCCTCAACCAGGCTAAGTCGGCATTTGGCAGGCGGGGGAACGTTGTTCCTTAATGTCGTCAGTCAAAAAGCAGGGAATTTATATGGCGCAGGCGCCGGAGAACATTAAATACTGGTTGGCCCTGAAATTCGTGGAGGGTTTGGGAAATATCGGGGTAAGAAATCTTCTTCGCAGTTTCGGAACCCCGGAACGAATATTCCGGACGCCTCTGTCCCTGCTGTGCACGGTGGAGGGAATCGGCACCAAAACGGCGGCGGGCATCAAGGATTTTCAAGACTGGCAGCGGATCGACGAGGAAATAGACCGGATGGAAAGATGCGGGGCCGTTGCCGTTACCTGTCAGGACCCCCGTTTTCCGAAACGGCTGCTCCATATCTATGACTGCCCGTTTCTTCTTTATGTAAAGGGGGAGCTTCCTGCCGCCGATATGTATATCGCCATGGTGGGATCGAGAGCGGCCAGCGCCTACGGTAGATTCACCACCGAGAGACTGTCCCGGGAACTTACTCTCCAGGGGGCGGTCGTGATCAGCGGCATGGCCAGGGGAATCGATACCGCCGCCCATCGCGGCGCCCTGTCCGTCAAGGGGAAAACCGTGGCGGTCCTGGGGTCGGGAATAGATGTCGTCTATCCGCCGGAAAACGAAGGGCTCTATCACGAGATTGCCGGCTCCGGCGCCGTGGTGACGGAATATGCCATGGGAACCCCGCCTAACGCCCCGCACTTTCCCTCCCGGAATCGCATCATCAGCGGTATGGCTCTGGGGGTGGTCGTTGTGGAGGCAACCGACAAGAGCGGCTCCCTGATAACCGCCCGAATCGCCCTGGAGCAGGGCCGCGAGGTCTTTGCCGTCCCCGGCGGGATCGATGCGGCCGGGTCCCGGGGAACGAACAGGCTGATCAAAGAAGGGGCGAAACTGGTGGAAAATGTCCATGATATCCTCGACGAGATTCGCCCCCAGCTCTCCAAGACGAACGCCGCCACGGAAACATCCGGAAAAGTTACGACGGCGGGAATGAAACGGGAAAGCAGCGTTACCGCTTCAGAAAAAACCATGAGCGCCAGTGAACGGGCGCTGCTGGCGGCGCTCTCTCGGCAGCCCCGCCACATAGACGAATTGATCGCCGCCACCGGCCTGAATGCCCCGGAGGTCCTCGCCCTGCTCCTGCAGCTCGAACTGCGGGGCTTGATCCGCCGGACGGCGGGCAACAAATATATCCTTCAGGAGTGAATTGATGTCATCATCACTGGTAATCGTCGAATCCCCCACCAAGGTCAAGACGATAAAGAAATTTCTCGGCGCCGATTATGACGTCCGGGCCACCATGGGCCACGTCAAGGATCTGCCGAAAAGCTCGCTGGGTATCGATCTTCAGGACAACTTCACCCCCAGCTACAAAATAATCGAGAGCAAGAAGAAAGTTCTCACCGAGATAAAGAAGGCGGCTCAAAAGGCGGCCAGAATCTATCTCGCCCCGGATCCCGACCGGGAGGGCGAGGCCATTGCCTGGCATATCGCCGAAGAAATCGACGGCAAGGAAAAGACGGTGCGCCGGGCCTTGTTCAACGATCTTACCCGGAGCACGGTCCTGGAGGCCATCAATCATCCTCTCCCCCTGGATCGACAGAAATTCGAGGCACAGCAGACCCGCAGGATTCTGGACCGACTCGTGGGCTACAAGATCAGCCCGCTGCTCTGGGACAAGGTGAAACGGGGTCTCAGCGCCGGCAGGGTGCAATCGGTGGCGGTACGGCTGATCTGCGACCGGGAAAAGGAAATCAACGCCTTCGTTACCGAAGAATACTGGCATATCACCGCCACTCTGTCCGGAAAGAATCCACCGCCGTTCGATGCCCGCCTGATGAAGTCCGATGGCAAAAAGGCAAAAATATCCGACACCGAAGAGGCCAACCGGGTGGTGGCGGAACTGGGAAGTCAGAAATTCATCGTTTCCCGGGTGGACAAGAAGGAGGTCAAACGCAATCCCCTGCCCCCTTTCACCACCAGCAAGCTGCAGCAAGAGGCCTCGCGCTGGTTGCGTTTTTCCGCAAAAAAGACGATGAACGTGGCCCAGCAGCTTTACGAAGGGGTGGAACTCGGCGCGGAAGGTTCCGTAGGTCTCATCACCTACATGCGCACCGACTCGGTACGGATCTCCGAAGAGGCGCTGCAGGCGGTCAGGAACTATATCCGGGGCGCCTACGCCCCGGAGTTCCTGCCTCCGAAGCCCAGGGCTTTCAAGAACAGCGCGGCGGCCCAGGACGCCCACGAGGCGATACGTCCCTCCTCGCTGCAATACCGCCCGCAAGACATCAAACAGCACCTGACCCCGGATCAGTTCAAGCTGTACCTCCTGATCTGGAACCGCTTTGTGGCCAGTCAAATGTCCCCGGCCCGCTTCGATCAGACGCTTATCGAGATCACCGCCGGACGTCATGAATTGCGCGCCCAGGGTTCCATCCTCAAGTTTTCCGGCTACATGGAGGTCTACCGGGAAGGGAAAGACGACAACGGGAGCGAATCCGAGGATGAATTGGGTAAACTCCTGCCGGAGGTGAATGCCGGCGAGGTATTGAATCTTGTCGCCCTTACCCCGGAACAGAAATTCACCCAGCCGCCGCCCCGCTTTTCCGAGGCCACCCTGGTCAGGGAATTGGAGGAAAAGGGTATCGGCCGTCCCAGTACCTATGCGGCCATCTTGGCCACCATCCAGGACCGGGAATACGTCCGGCTGGAAAAAGGGAGGTTTCATCCCACCGATCTGGGCATAGTGGTCACCGATCTTTTGGTGGAGAACTTCCCGAAGATCCTGGATGTCTCCTTCACCGCCTCCCTGGAAGAGCGCCTCGATCGCATCGAAGAGGGAAAGAACGACCGTATTGAAATCCTCAACGATTTCTATGCCGAATTTTCAAAAGAACTGCAGACGGCGTCCGGAAGAATGAAAAGCCTCAAGGGACAGGGAATCCCCACGGATATGACCTGTGAAAAATGCGGCAGCCCCATGGCTATCAAATGGGGCAGGAATGGCCGCTTCATCGCCTGTACCAATTACCCGGACTGCCGGAACACCATGAATCTTCCCGAGGCGAACGGCCATGGGGAAGCATGTGGAGAATCCATGGCGCCGGAGCTCACCTGCGAAAAATGCGGTAAACCCATGGTCCTGAAACAGGGACGTTTCGGCAAATTCATGGCCTGCACCGGCTATCCGGAATGTAAAACCACCATGAAGATCGCCCCCGACGGCAGCGACACACCACCGAAAGAGGTGATCGTCACCGATCAAAACTGCGAAAAATGCGGCCGCCCTATGGCTATAAAGGAAGGGCGCTACGGAAGGTTTCTGGGATGTACCGGCTACCCCGCCTGCAAGGTTATCCAGCCTATACATTTAGGAATTCCGTGCCCGGAGGAAGGTTGCTCCGGCTATCTGGGGGAAAGACGGTCCAAAACCGGCAAGACATTCTTCGGTTGCACCCGTTACCCCCACTGTAAATACGCCACCTGGAACCGTCCCCTTCCCGAGCCCTGCCCGGTGTGCGGCGCCCCCTTCCTGGTGGAAAAGCGCATGAAAGCCGGAGTTTTCAAACAGTGTTCCCGCAAGGAGTGCCGTTACAAGGCCAATCAGGACGAAGATGCCGCGTGACCGGGAGGTAGTGATAATCGGCGGCGGTCTGGCGGGTTGTGAAGCGGCCTGGCAGCTTCTGCGCCGGGGCTGCCGGGTCACCCTCTATGAAATGAAGCCGGAACGCTATTCACCGGCCCACTCCTCACCCCTGCTCGCCGAACTCGTCTGCAGTAATTCCCTGCGTTCCGGAGACCCTGCCAGCGCCGCCGGGCTTTTGAAAGCGGAAATGCGTTTGTTGGGTTCCCTGTTCATGGCGGCCGCCGATGCCACCGCCGTACCTGCGGGTAAGTCCCTGGCCGTGGACCGGCAGCGTTTTTCCTCCTTCATCCAGAAGCGGCTGCTGGCCTTCGGAGACAACTTCACCCTCGTTAACCGGGAAGTCACCGTGCTTTCCGGCGATCTGCCCACCGTCGTCGCCACAGGGCCCCTGACCTCCGATTCCCTGGCCGAGGCGCTGCAGCAACTAACGGGCAGGGATTATCTATACTTTTATGACGCCATCGCCCCCATTGTTCTGGCCGACACCGTGGACATGCAACACGCCTTCTGGGCCTCCCGTTACGAGTCCACTACCGCCGCCACAGCCGGAGATTATCTAAACTGCCCCCTCGATGAATCTACTTATGCCTCTTTTCTGGCTTCCCTGCTTACGGCGGTGAAAATTCCCCTCCGGGACTTTGAAAATCCCCGCTATTTCGAGGGCTGCCTGCCGGTGGAAATTCTTGCGGAACGCGGTCCCCGCACCCTGCTGTTCGGTCCCATGAAACCGGTGGGGCTGATCGATCCCCGCACCGGACGTCAGCCCTTCGCCGTCATCCAGTTGCGGAAGGAAAATGAAGCGGGCACGATGCTCAATATGGTGGGATTCCAGACCAAACTCACCTGGCCGGAACAGCAGCGGGTCTTCCGGACGGTTCCCGCTCTTGCCCGGGCGGAATTCGCCCGTTACGGCAGCATTCACCGCAACACCTTCCTGCACGCCCCGGAACTGATCAACGATCGTCTCCAACTCCGCGCTCATCCCCGGCTGTTTGTCGCCGGACAATTGACGGGGGTGGAAGGTTATGTCGAGTCGGCGGCTATGGGCCTCTACGCGGGCATCAGCGTGCACCGCCTGCTGGCGGGAAAGGATTTGACGCCCCCTCCGGATACCACTACCTTGGGCGGCCTGATCCGTCATCTCGTCACGGCTGGGAAAAGGGATTTTCAGCCGATGAATGTCAATCACGGCCTGCTTACGCCCCTTACCGCAAGGATAAAGAAAAGGGAGCGGGGACAGGAATATGCCCGCCGCTCCCTGCGCGATCTTTCACGCTGGATGGATGTCCAGGGATTACGGGAGTAATGGGACGAACGGGCCTTGCAGGGTAATATCCATTCATCCCTGGGGTTTATAGAGAGGCCGCCTACCGTCCCTTGAAATTTGCCGGCCGGCGTTCGATGAGGGACATCACCCCTTCCGCCGCATCCTCAGATTTCATGATCTTCAGCAGTTTGGGCATGATCTCCCTGACCCCCGCCGCAAAACCTTCGTAAGTCGCCGTTTTGGCCAGTGACAGGGTCGCCTGGACGGCCAGCGGCGCCTGTGCGGCGATCTTTTCCGCGATTTCCAGGGCCTTGGTGAACTGCTGACCCGGGGCCACGATTTCCTGTACCAGACCGAAGCGATAGGCTTCGTCGGCATCGAACTCGTCTCCCGTCAGCAGGTAGCGCATGGCATTGCCCCATCCCGCGGTCTTGGAGAAACGGATGGTCCCGCCACCAAAGGGGAAAATACCCCTTTTTACCTCCAGTTGGGCAAAACGGGTGTCACGGGCGGCGATCACGATGTCGGCCGCCAGGGAAAGTTCCGTGCCCAGGGTGTAACAGCGTCCCTGCACGGCAATCACTAAAGGTTTGGAAAGCATCCGTCCGTGTACCGCCCAAGGATCGACACCGCCCTCGGGAATGAACGGCTCCCCTTTGGCCACATGGGGGGCCACATCGCCCAGGTCGAGTCCCGCGGTGAAATGATCGCCGTCGGCATACAAAACGGCACACCGCATCTCCTGATCCTGCTCGTATTCACCGAAAGCCCGGGACAGATCCACAAGCATATCCCAGGTAAAGGCGTTCATCTTGGTCGCCCGATGGACACCGATCAAAAAAACATATCCCTTCTTTTCCCGGCTGATGGTCCCTTCTTTGAACTCCGTCATATCCGTCACTCCTTCTTCCGTCTTTGCGCTTCAAAGGCATTATTATGGTCGGGGCGGAGGGATTTGAACCCCCGACATCCTGCTCCCAAAGCAGGCGCGCTACCAGGCTGCGCTACGCCCCGCATGTTACCGTCCTTATCCGTTGCCGACGCCGTGTCTCAGCGATGCCGGGTCAATTTCCTGCGGCCTGCCGCAGGAAGTTCTTCAATTCCAAAACGGCCTGCGCCCGGTGGCTGTAAAGGTTTTTTTCTTCACGGTCGAGCTCCGCCACGGTCAAACCCCGCTCCGGAAGAAAAAAAAGGGGGTCATAACCGAAGCCGTTGGTACCCCGGGGCTTATCCGTGATGATTCCCGACCAGCGCCCCTCAAATTTCTCATAGGTTCCGCTGGGCCGGTATAGGACTAGGACACAACGGAACGCCGCCCGGCGCGCTCCGGGGGGCACCCCCGCCAGTTCCGCCAGCAGTCTCCGGTTGTTTTCCTCGTCCGTGGCCCCTTCCCCGGCGTAGCGGGCGGAGCGGATACCCGGCGCCCCTTGGAGAACCTCCACCTCCAAACCGGAATCGTCGGCCAAGACTGTCAGCCCTGTATGTTCGGCAAGAATTTTGGCCTTCTTCAAGGCATTGGCGAAGAAACTCTCCCCGTCCTCCACCACTTCCGGGGCATCGGGATAGTCCTCCAAAGAGAGGATTTCCAGGGGCAATTCCGCCAGCATCTCCCGAATCTCTGCAATTTTTCCTTTGTTTCCGGAGGCAATGACCAGCCTGTCGGGTATCATCTACAGGCCCTCTTTCACACCCTTGGCGATAGCCCGGGCAATCTCCTGCCGGCCACTCTCGTCCACCAGTTTCTGGCGGTTCTCCTTGTTGGTCAGAAAGCCGATTTCGATGATCACCGCCGGGACGTTCAGACCGGCCAGTAGGGGCAGCGGCGCCTCCCGCAGTCCCCGGTTCTCCCGGGGGAAGACCGCACCCAGGTGTTTCTGGATCTGCTGGGACAGGCGGACGCTGTCGTTCAAGTGCTTGTTCTTGGTCATGTCGCTGATAATGGCCGACGGATCGTTGCGGGTTTCCTTCACGTTCCCGAAGCCGGGGAAATACAGCTCGTATCCCCTCGCCTTGCCTCCGAAGCCCGCGTTGGCATGGAGTCCGATCACGACCAGCGGATCGCTGTTCTTGATAATCCTGATCCTTTCCTTCAGCGTCAGATCGACGTCGCCGGTGCGCGTCAGTACTACCCGGGAGAAACCGGACTGCAGCAGTTCCCGTTGCAGTGCCAGGGCCAGGCGCAGGTTATAGTCCTTCTCGTATGTCTTATCCGCGGCGCGGACGCCGTTGTCGCTGCCGCCGTGTCCCGGATCGATCACCACCGCCTTTTTGGCGGTTCCCTGCTCTGCCCCGGTTTCGTAAAGGGGCAGTGCGACCCCCCACAATACTACCAGGAAGAATATTAATATTATCTTAAACTTCTTCATATCGTCGGCCTCAATTTTGGGCGGTACATACTTCATTACCCGTCCGTCTGTCAATACGGAAGGCAGGCTCAACGCTTTCGGAGCCGCTCGATGGATAACACGCACTTTACCTTCTTGAGGGCGGCCACCACCTGATTGAACTGATTCAAATCGAGGACATCGATCCGGAAGTTGCAGATCGCCCTTAGATCCTGGGTGGTTTCCACCTCCGCGTGACTTATGTTTATATCCATGGAGGAAATGACGGAACTGAGCTCGGCGATCACCCCCTTTTTGTCCTGGCAGATGACCAACAGATCCACCGAGTACGTCTGTTTATCCTTGATGCTCCACGACACCTCGACGAACCGCTCGGGATCCAGATCCTGCAAATTGGCGCACTGACTGGTATGGATGGTGATTCCCCTGCCCCGGGAGATATAGCCCACAATCCTGTCGCCGGGGATGGGATCGCAGCAGTGGGCGAATTTAACCAGCACGTCCTCGACACCGGTGAGGGAAATCCCCACGGAGGCGGCGCTTTTGGTTTTCCGCCTTGGTTTCTCGGCGGGGACCTCCTCCGTCTTCGTTACCGTTTCCGGAAGGAAGCGGTTGACGAAATGCTTGGCGGAGAGCCGTCCATAACCGACCATGGCCATCAGGTCTTCCAGAGAGTTAATGCTCAGCTCTTCGAAAATATTCTTGAGATTTTCTGATTTGAGCAACTGGGATATCTTGAGGCCCTGCTTTTTGAATTCCCGTTCCAGGATTTCCCGGCCGATCTCGATGCTTCTTTTTCTCTCCTCCGTATTGATCCAGTTTTTAATCTTGGAACGCGCCCGGGAGGTGACCGCCCATTTCAACCAGTCTTTCCCGGGGTGATGTCCGGCCTGGGTGATGATTTCCACCGTATCCCCGTTCTGAAGTTCGTATTTCAGCGGCACGATGCTCCGGTTGACCCGGGCGCCGATACATTGATTGCCCACATCCGTATGGATGCTGTAGGCGAAATCCAGCGGGGTGGCGCCTTTGGGAAAGGACTTGACATCGCCGTTGGGGGTGAAAACGTAAACCTCGTCGGGGAAAAGGGCCAGTTTGAGATTCGCCATGAACTCCCGGGGGTTCGCCACCTCCTGTTGCACCTCCAGAAGTTCCCGGAGCTTCATGATCTGCTGGTCATCGGAACCGATGTCGGTGCGGCGCTCCTTATATCGCCAGTGGGCGGCTATGCCCTCCTCCGCCCATTCATGCATCTGGCGGGTGCGGATCTGGATCTCCACCCGTTCCCCGTAGGGGCCGATGACCGTCGTGTGCAGGGAACGGTAGCCGTTGGCCTTGGGCATGGCGATGCGATCCTTGAAGCGTCCCGGAACGGGCTTCCAAAGGGCATGGACGATGCTCAGGGCTTCGTAGCATTCCTTGTCCCGGTCTCCGTCCAGAATGATCCGAAAGGCGATAAGGTCATAAACTTCGTCAAAATCGATCCGTTGATTCTTCATCTTGGCATAGATGCTGTAGAAGTGTTTGGCCCGGCCTTCCACCTCCCCTTTCAGGCCGTATTTGGCTATCTCCGTGGCGATAATGCTCCGCACCTCTTCGGTGTACTGCTCCCGTTGCTCCTTCTTTTTGTCGATGCGGCGCGCTATCTCGTTGTAGGCTTCGTTGTCCAGATAGTAAAAGGAGAGATCCTCCAACTCGACCTTCATCCAGTTGATGCCCAGGCGGTTGGCCAGGGGGGCGTAGAGTTCCAAGGTTTCCGTGGCGATGAAGCGCTGTTTTTCCAAAGGCTGGAAATTGAGGGTACGCATGTTGTGCATGCGGTCCGCGAGGCGGACGATGAGGATGCGCAGATCGGCGGACATGGCCAGGATCATCTTCCGGAAATTCTCCGCCTGGCGCTCCTCCTGGGAACCGAAGGTAATTTTGCTGATCTTGGTGAGTCCCTCCACCAGAAAGGCGACATCCTTGCCGAACAAGGCCTCGATCTGTTCGGTGGTCGTCAGGGTATCTTCCACGGTGTCGTGGAGAAGGCCGGTGATGATCGTGGCGGCATCCAGTTTCATGTCCGCGAGCATCCCGGCGACTTCCATGGGATGCGTCAGGTAGGGCTCGCCGGAAAGGCGCGTCTGCCCCTGATGAACCGAGGCGGAGAAAACGTAGGCCTTCTCGATCATCTCCTGCTCTTCCGGAGGGAGATACGATTGCGTCTTGTCCAGAATGTCGGTTATGCGGAGCATTTTTTCCGGGTGTGCTCGCTATTTGCTTTCCCCCTCCAAAAGAGGGTTCATAACGCCTGGACGGCGCTCACGATATATTCCCTCGTCTCCTCCGGGGACAGAATCATGGTTTCCCCGGTGCCGCGGAGTTTCAGCTCCATCTTCCCCACGGCGAGATTCTTGGGACCGATGGTCACCCGCATGGGAATGCCGATCAGATCGGCATCCTTGAATTTTACCCCCGCTCTTTCGTCCCGATCGTCAAGGAGGACCTCCACGCCCCGGTTTGTGAGCTCCGCGTACAAATCTTCCGCGGCCCGGGACGATTCCCGGTCGTTGATGTTCACCGGGGTGATGATGACATGATAGGGGGCGATGGCCAGAGGCCAGATTATGCCGTTGTCGTCATGCCACTGTTCGATACAGGCGGCCACGGTGCGCCCGACGCCGATACCGTAACAGCCCATGACCATGAACTGCTCCTTTCCCTGCCGGTCGAGGTACATCGCCTTCATGGCCTGGCTGTATTTCGTCCCCAACTTGAAGACATGCCCCACCTCGATGCCTCGGGCGAAGCGGATCTCGCGCTGGCACCGGGGACAGGGGTCCGATTCCCGAACAACCCGGAGATCCGCAAACTCGGAAACCTGGAAATCCCTGCCGAAATTAACGTTTTTCAGGTGATAGTTCTCCTTGTTGGCCCCGACGACCATGTTGACGAGGTTGACCAGGGAATAATCGGCCAAGGTCCGGCATTTGATGCCGATGGGCCCCACGAACCCCCGCGGCGAACCCGCCGCCTCCTGGATCATGTCATCCATGGCCATTTCCAGGACATCACAGCCCAGGAAATTTTTTACCTTGATCTCGTTTACTTCCTCATTTCCCCGTACCAGCACGGCCACGGGCACGCCGTCGGCGCTGAATACCAGCGTCTTGACCACCTGTTCGGGGGTGACCTGCAAAAAGGCGCATACCTCCTCGATGGTCCGCACCTCGGGGGTGAATACCTCTTCCCGGGGCAACAGGGTCGCCTCGGTCTCCCGCTTTTCCGGCCGGGCGATCTCCGCCTTTTCCAAATTGGCGGCATAGCCGCAACCCTCGCAATAGGCCATGGCATCCTCACCCGAGTCGGCGATGACCAGGAATTCATGGGAATAGCTGCCGCCGATGCTGCCCGTGTCGGCCTCCACCGGCCGGAACTTCAACCCGCAGCGCGTGAAGATGCGGTTGTAGGCCTCGAACATGAGCTGATAACTCACGTCCGCATGCTCGGCATCCACATCGAAGCTGTAGGCGTCTTTCATGGAAAACTCCCGGCAGCGCATCAATCCGAAGCGGGGACGGATTTCGTCCCGGAATTTGGTCTGAATCTGGTAAAGGTTCAAAGGAAGCTGGCGATAGGATTTGACCTCGTTTCTCACGATATCCGTGACCACCTCTTCATGGGTGGGTCCGAGACAGCATTCCGAATCCTTCCGGTCCCGGAAACGGAGGAGTTCCTTCCCGTAATAACTCCACCGCCCTGATTCTTTCCAGAGATCCGCCGGCTGGACGGCGGGCATGAATATCTCCTGTGCCCCGGCGCGGTTCATCTCCTCCCTGATGATATTTTCCACCTTGCGTATCACCCGGTAACCCAGGGGTAGATAGGAATAAATCCCGCTGGTCAGCTTTCTGATCATCCCCGCCCGCAGCATGAGCTGATGACTGACGACCTCCGCATCGGAAGGGATCTCCTTTACGGTGGGCAGAAACATTTGTGAGTATCTCATCCTACCTCCTTTTTTCGTTTATTATCTTCTCTATTTCCGCCAGTAGGGCCGCTGCGAAATCGCCCTCCTTAACCCTGGCGATGATCTTCCCTTTGCGGAACAACATTCCCATCCCCCGGCCGCCGGCTATTCCCACATCGGCCTCCGCGGCTTCTCCCGGTCCGTTGACCACGCACCCCATGACCGCCACCTTGAGATAGACCATTTCGTTCCGCAACTTGCGTTCCACGACCCTTGCCAGTTTCGGCAGATCTATCTCGCAACGCCCGCAGGTGGGACAGGAGATGATCTCCGGACCCACCAGACGCAATCTCAGGGCCCTCAGAATGGCATAAGCCACCGGCAGCTCCCGGACAGGATCGCCGGTAACCGAAACCCTGATGGTGTCACCGATTCCCCGATGCAAAAGGGCACCGATTCCCAATGAGGATTTTATCGCCGCCTGGAGGATGTTACCGGCCTCGGTCACCCCGAGATGCAGGGGATAGTCCACCTGGGCGGCAAGAAGCTCGTAGGCGCGGATCATCGTGGGTACGTCCGAGGATTTCAGGGAAACCTTCATGCGTTCGAATCCCAGATCCTCCATAATCCGCAGGTGACGCAGGGCACTTTCCACCATGGCCTCCGCCGTGGGTCCCTGATGCTTTTTCAGCAGATCCCGCTCCAGGGAGCCGGAATTCACGCCGATGCGGATCACCGTCCCTCGGTCCTGGGCCGCTCGCACTATTTCCGGCAGGGCGGCGCGCTTCATGTTTCCCGGATTGATCCGGAGTCCCTCGACCCCCGCCTCGATGGCCATCAGGGCCAGACGGTGTCGGAAGTGAATGTCGGCGACCAGGGGAAGTGTTATTCTCTTTTTGATCCCTGGGAGCGCCGCGGCGGCCTCCTCGTCGGGTACGGCCACCCGGACGATCTCGCAGCCCTGGCGCGCCAGTCTGCGGATCTGGGCCACCGTGCCCCTTACGTTCCGGGTATCGGAGGTGGTCATGGATTGCACCGCCACCGGGGCGTCCCCGCCCACGGGGACTTTGCCCAGAAACAACTGCCGGGTTTTTCTTCTGGTGATTTCCGCCATTGTTCGTTGGGGAGCGCCCACCGCGCCGGTCTTGTTCAGCGACTTCTAAGCAAGTCGGGATACCGCTCCGGCTATGCGCCTGACGCCTTCCTCGATAAGCGGCAGTGAGGTGGCGTAGGACAAACGTATATAGCTGTCGGCGCCGAAATCCGCGCCGGGCACCACGGCCACGTTGGCCTCTTCGAGGAGATAGGCGGCAAGATCAGAGGAATTGGCGATTTTCATGCCCCTACCGGTACGTCCATAAAGCTGTGCCACATTGGGAAATACATAGAACGCCCCCTGTGGATTACGGCAAGAGACGCCCGGTATCCGGTTCAGGGCGGCGACAATCACATCCCTACGCTCCCGGAAGGCTTTTACCATCCGGGTCACCGGTTCCTGAGTACCGTTGAAGGCCTCCACGGAAGCCTTCTGGGCGATGGAGTTGGGATTGGAGGTGTTCTGACTCTGGAGCTTGGTAATGGCCGCCACGATCTCCTCCGGGCCGGCGGCATAACCGATCCGCCAGCCCGTCATGGCGTATGCCTTGGAGACGCCGTTCACCACCACCGTCCGGTTCCGGAAACTTTCGTCCAAGGCAGCCATGCTGAAAAACTCAAAGCCGTCATAGAGAATCTTCTCGTAGATGTCATCGGAGACGATCGTTACGTCCGTGGGGGCGAGCACCGCCGCCAGGGCCGCCAGTTCGGCGCGGCTGTAGGCCGATCCCGTGGGGTTGGCGGGGCTGTTGATGATCACCGCCTTTGTTTTCGCCGTCAGTGCTCTTGCCAGCGCCTCCGGCGTCAGCTTGAAATCCCGGGACTCCTCGGTGGTCACGACGACCGGTTTGCCGCCGGCCAAAACCACAATGTCCGCATAAGATACCCAGTAAGGCGCCGGAATGACGACCTCGTCCCCTTCCTCGCAGAGAACCTGAAAGAGGTTGAACAGGGTGTGCTTGGCGCCGCAGGAAACGACGATTTGGGACCGCTTGTAGGCCAGTCCGTAGTCCCGCTTCATTTTCCCGATGATGGCGTCCTTCAGTTCGTCGGTCCCTCCCACCGGGGTGTACTTGGTGAAGCCCTCCTCGATAGCCCTGATCGCCGCCCCCTTGATATTGTCCGGGGTGTCGAAGTCGGGCTCGCCGGCGCCGAAGCCGATAATGTCCCTCCCTGCCGCCCGGAGGGCGTTGGCCTTCATGGTAATGGCCAGCGTGGGCGACGGTTTGATACTATTGATCCGTTTTGTCAGTTTCATAATGCCTCTGTAATGATATTTTTATTACTTATGGTGATTGTACTTGGCCTTGAGTCTATCGAAAACGGCGTCCGGAACGAGCCCCTTCACCGAACCGCCGAGGCTTGCCGCCTCCTTGATCAGGTTGGAACTGGTGTAAAACCACTGGTAACCGGTCATGAGAAAAACCGTTTCGATATCCCGATTCAGGCGCCGGTTGATCAGCGCCATCTGAAATTCATATTCAAAATCCGATACGGCCCGCAGTCCGCGGAGAATGACATTCGCCCCGCGACTCCGCACATAGTCCACCAGCAGCCCGGAAGAGCAGTCCACGCGGAGCCGCCGTTCATCCTTGACCACCACTTCCCGGATGAGGGCCATCCGCTCCTCGACGGTAAAAAGCGATGACTTGTTGGGATTATAGGCCACCAGCACGATAAGTTCGTCGAACATCCGCAACGCCCTGGTGATGATATCGATGTGTCCGTTGGTGATGGGATCGAAGGATCCCGGATAAACCGCGATTTTCTTCATGTCAACGTCAATCCTCCATGGCCCTTTCCAGAAAGCTGAGCACCGTGTCTCCATAACGGCGCTCAGCTTTTAAGATCAAACCCCGATCTTCGACGACCGGGTCAATGGTTTCCCTCACCGACCGTTGCAAAACCAGCAATCCACCGGGGGCAAGGATGTCGCCGCGTCGGCAGCAGGCTATGGTTGCCTCGATGAGCGCCCGTTCATAGGGAGGATCGGCAAAAATCACCTCGAATTTTTCCCCCTCCTCCATGAGGATCTTCACCCCTTTGCGCATCTCCGCACGGATGACCCGGGATCGTCCCTGCAAGCCGAAATCGGCGATGAGTTCCCGCAATCTCCTACCGTTGACGGCCTGTTGCTCCACGAAAACCGCCCTTGCCGCCCCTCTGCTCAGGGCCTCGATGCCCACGATCCCCGTGCCGGCATAAAGATCGAGGAACCTGCTGCCCCGCATATCGGGAAGCAGGTCGAAAAGCGCCTCCCGGACCGCATCCGGGGTCGGCCGTACAAATCCGGTCCGCGGAGGGGGGACTCTTCTTCCCCCCAGTTCGCCCCCGGTGATGCGCATCTCTTTATTCTCCGTTTAAAATTTTTTGTACCGTCCCTTCGCGCACGGCCACCGGATTCACAAGTAATCCTTGGCCAGGATCTCGGCTATCTGGACGGCGTTCAAGGCGGCGCCTTTGCGGAGATTGTCGGATACCACCCACAGGTTGATGCCGTTGGCGATGGATTCGTCTTCCCGGATGCGGCCCACGAAGGTTTCATCCCTGCCCGCGGCGTCGATGGCCATGGGATAAAGGCGGTTTTTCGGATCGTCGACAACCTTGACCCCCGGCGCCCGGGAAAGGAGCTCCCGCACTTCCGCAGCGGTGATCTTCTTTTCCGTTTCGATATTCACCGATTCAGAATGGGAGAAGAAGACCGGCACACGGACCGTGGTGGCCGTCACCGCGATTCCCGGATCGTTCATGATCTTCTTGGTTTCGTTCACCATCTTCATCTCTTCCTTCGTGTAGCCGTTATCCAGAAAAACGTCGATCTGGGGTAGGCAATTGAAGGCGATGCGGTGGGGATAGACCTTGACCACCGGTTCCTGAAAGCTCAGGAGGGCGCGGGTCTGTTCGCTCAATTCCTCGATGGCCTTCTTGCCGGTTCCGGAAACGGCCTGGTAGGTGGAAACCACGATCCGTTTGATGCGCACGGCGTCATGAATGGGTTTCAGGGCCACGACCATCTGGATGGTGGAGCAATTGGGATTGGCAATGATACCCCGGTTCTTGTAAAGGGCGATCGCCTCGGGATTCACCTCGGGAACCACCAGGGGGATTTCGGGCACCATGCGAAAGGCACTGGTGTTGTCCACCACCACGCACCCCGCCCGGGCGGCTATGGGGGCGAACTTCTCCGAGATGCTGCCGCCGGCGGAGAACAGGCCGATCTGTACCCCCGCAAAGGAATCCTCCTTTAGCACCTCCACGGGCAGACTTTGCCCCCGATACTCCAGCGACTTGCCCAGGGAGCGCTCGGAGGCCAGCAGGCGCAGTTTGCCTACGGGAAAATTGCGCTGTTCGAGTACCTTGATCATTTCATTTCCCACGGCGCCGGTGGCGCCAACTACCGCAACGTCAAATGCTTTCATATTAAGTTCCACTCCTGAGGAATTTGATGTCTTATGACCCTTAACCGCAGGCCAGGACTCCACCGGTTTTTGAATGTAGTAATCCGAGGTTCACCGGCCCGGTTTCACCGCGGCATCCCTTTTCTCCCTCATGCTGGCCAGCCCCTTGCGGTAAACCTTGGCGACAAACCAGACGGGACCGGAAAGGCTGTAGCCTGCGATGAAGGTGAAGATCATGATCTGGGGTTCTGCGATCACCACCACCAGAATGCAGACGATGAGGACGAAGGACATGAATGGTTTTTTGGCAAAAAAATTCAGGTCCTTGAAACTGTAATACTTGATGTTGCTCACCATGAACAGGGACAGGACAAAAACGGAAATCAACACCGCGATATGATTGAAATGTCCCGTGCCGCCCAGTTTATAATAGATCAGCACCCCGGTGGCCACTACGGCGGCGGCGCCGGGAATGGGCAGGCCGTTGAACACCCTGCTGTCGATGATCCCGATCTGGATGTTGAAACGGGCCAGCCGCAGGGCGCCGCAGGTTATGAAGAGAAAAGCCACCACCCAGCCCCAGCGGCCGAAATCCTGAAGAGACCACATATAGGCCAGGAGCGCGGGGGCGACACCGAAGGATACCAAATCCGCCAGGGAATCATACTCGGCGCCGAACTTGCTGGTGGTGTTGGTCATGCGGGCAATCCGGCCGTCCAGGGCATCCAGGACGGCGGCCACCAGAATGGCGACGGCGGCCACTTCGAACAATCCCTTCATGGAAGCGATCATGGAATAGAAGCCGGAGAAGAGACTGGCGGTGGTAAACAGATTGGGGAGGACATAAATCCCCTTTTTCATCTTGTCTTTCGGAAAGCGGGATTTTTCTTTCATGGCAATTCTCCTATGGGCGTTTCCCCGGCCCGCACCTTGTCTCCGATCCGGACACGGATCCCGGCGCGGGGGGGCAGAAAGACATCCAGTCGCGAACCGAAACGGATCATGCCGAATCTCTCTCCCTTGTTCACCTTCTGACCCTTGGACACCCAGCAGACGATCCTCCGGGCCACCAGACCGGCGATCTGGATAACGATCATCCTTTCTTCCTTACCAAGATCGAGAATCAGGGCGTTGCGCTCGTTGTCGGTGGAAGCCTTGTCCAGATTCGCCGTGAGGAATTTACCCGGAAAATAACGGATGTCCTCGATGATGCCGTCATAGGGAATACGATTCACATGGACGCTGAAGACATTCATGAAGATGCTTATCTTCTGCCATGGCCCGGGCAGCAGCTCGTGATCCTGAAGGGATTCGATGCGAATCACCTTTCCATCGCAGGGAGAAACCACCACACCGGGTTCGGCGGGAGGGATGCGCCGGGGATTGCGGAAAAACCAAACGACCCAGACGGCGGTCACCCCGAAGACCACCGCCGCGCCCGTCCAGAAAGAGGAGTCCCAAATCCTGGCGAAATATATGCAGACGGAGGTGATAAGCAAGGCGGAGATGATAAAAGGCACGCCTTCCGGGGCAATGGGGCTATCATGCGACATGGCTGTTTCCCTTTCCTGTTGGAAATTGCCGCCCGCTGCCGGCAATTTTATTTTTCCGGTATGCCCGCTTGCCGAACCTCATTCGCATCGCCGGTCTGCTGGCGCTGATACCGGTTTGATTCTAAGAGAATTTGCTTTATCTGTCAATATTCTCCATCTCTTTTTCCTCCGCCTCCGACCGGCGCAGATAAACGGGGTTCAGGCACAGAGCGTCCGTTATCTCCCCAGCCATGGCTTGCCGACGGGCGAGTACCGCCACGGCCGCCGCACTGATCCGGTTTAGATGCGGGGGGGCGAAACGATTCGCGCCGGTAGTACGGGAGCGGACAACGTCGCCGTAGACCTGGGCGCCGCTGCCGATGAAGAGTGCCTCTCCGGAGATCATTCCGGCGATCTCCTCCGCCGTCCTCACCCCTTCGGGAAGGACCTCCGTCAGGTCTCCCGGGGCGTCGCTTCGGTACAAACCCGTATAAACCTGACCTCTTCTGGCATCGATCATGGGACATATCGTTGCGGGAAATCCCGCCGCATTGAAGGCCAGTGCCTTGAGGGAGGAGACACCGACGGCGGGCAGACCGGCCGCCAAGGCCAGGCCTTTGATCGTGGCCACCCCGATTCTGATGCCCGTAAAGGAACCAGGACCCACGATGCAGGCCAGAATATCCAGCTCGTGGAGGTGAAGATCAGCCGCTTGTAGCAGTTTCTCTATTCCGGGAAGGAGAAGCTCGGAGTGATGACGTTCCGACCGGACAAAGGTCTCCGCCAGGACCGTTTCCTCCCGGACGAGCGCAGCGCCGAAGGTGGCCCCCGAGGTGTCAACGGCCAGGATCATCATGGTTCGTTCGTGAATATCTTCGTAAAGTCATTGATAATTTTAATATCGAGCCGGTCGATGTCCATCATGATCACGAAAATCATGAGCATGACCAGGAGGACAAAACCGATTTGCTGAGCCCGCTCCCTGACCTTCAGGCTGACGGGCTTGCCGCGGACGGCCTCGATGAGGTAAAATAGCAGATGCCCACCGTCCAGAACCGGCACGGGCAACAGATTCAGCACCGCCAAATTTATGCTCAGGAGGGCCATGAACAGGACAAAGGGGATTATGCCCTCCTTCACCTGGGCACCGGCCATCTGGGCGATGAGAATAGGTCCGCCCAGGGTGCGGGGAGAGATGACGCCCTCCAGAATCTTGACGATGCTGATCACCGTCAGTTTGGTGATAAACCAGGTCTGTTGCAGGCTGGACCAGAGGGCCGCCGCGGGATTGAGACGTTCGATCACGGTTTCGCCCGTGGGTGAGATGCCTATCTTGTAGGAGGTGGTTTCCTCTCCAAAGATGTTGCGGCTCTTCGTCTCCCGGGGAAGGACATGGATTTCCAGAGGCTTTCCCTGACGCTCCACGGTAAAGCTCATCTCCCTCCCCTGGCTCTGGGTGATCTTCACCGCCATCTTGTCCCACCGGGAAATATTTTCCCCGTCCACCACCCGTACCACGTCTCCCGGCTTCATACCCGCCAGATATGCTGCCGAACCCTCCTGAACCTTACCGACGGTGGTGGTGAGCACAGGCACCCCCACCATATAGACTACGGTGAAAATGATCACCGCCAACAGAAAATTGAAGGCCGGACCGGCGCCGACGATGGCGATCCTCTTCCACACCGCCTGCCGGCTGAAGGATCTTTTTTCATCCTCCGGACTCAACGTCTCCCCTTCCCCCTCTCCGAGGAGCTTCACATACCCCCCCAACGGCACCAGGGAAAGGAGATATTCCGTCTCGCCGATCTTCCTGCCGATGAGTTTGCGGCCGAATCCCAGGGAGAACTTCTGCACCCCGACGTGAAAATATTTGGCCATGAGGAAATGACCCAGCTCATGGGCAAAGATCAGGATCCCCAAAAGCACGATTACCGAAACGATGCTTATTCCTACCAAGCTGTCTTCTCCTTTATTGTTTTCTTGGCCGTTTCTCTTGCTTCAAAGTCGGCGGCGAGGATCGCGTCCAGATCCGGATGGTCAACGACCCGGTGGGCTTCCATGACGGCGGCGATCACCCCGGGGATTCCGGGAAAGGGAATCTGTCCATCGAGAAAGGCCTGGACGGCCACTTCGTTCGCCCCGTTGAGGGCGGCCGGCATGGTTCCGCCGATCCGCAGAGCCTCTCCCGCCAGGGACAGACAGGGAAATTTGATCGTATCGGGCGGCTGGAATTCCAGGGCGGCAAGGGTTGTCAAGTCCAGGCCCGGGGTACTGTCCACCAGTCTTTCCGGCCAGGAAAAGGCATAGGCGATGGGCAGGCGCATATCCGGTCTGGCCAACTGGGCCAGCACCGAGCCGTCACAATACTCCACGAGGGAATGAACGATACTCTGGGGGTGGACAACCACGTCGATCCGTTCCGGGGTAACGTCGAACAGCCACCGGGCTTCGATTATCTCCAGCCCTTTGTTCATCATGGTCGCGGAATCGATGGTGATCTTGCGCCCCATTTCCCAGTTGGGATGACGGAGGGCCTGGGCCGCCGTAACCCCGGCCAGCGCTTCCGGCGACCAGGTACGGAAGGGACCGCCGGAAGCGGTGAGGATGATCCGCCGGATCGCGCCGCGGGAATTCCCCTGGAGACATTGGAAAATCGCGCTGTGCTCGCTGTCCACCGGCAGGATCCGCACCCCCCTGGCCGATGCCATGGCCATCACCAGTTCGCCGGCCATGACCAGGGTTTCCTTGTTGGCCAGGGCGATATCCCTGCCGGCCTCGACTGCCGCCATCGTGGGCAGAAGCCCTGCCGCCCCCACCATGGCCGACAGCACCAGATGGTTTTCCCGGTCCACGGCAAGCTCGCGATAACCTTCGGGCCCGCACAGGATATCCGTTCCGGCGTCCCGGCCCAAAAGCTCTTTCAATTTCCGGGCATGTTCTTCATCACAAACGGCCGCTACCCGCGGTCGATAGCGGCTGATCTGTTCCCGTAGCAGGACGACGTTTTTCCCCGCAGCGAGGGCGTTTACGGCAAACCTGTCCCGATGGCCGTCGATGACCGCCAGGGACTGCCGTCCGATTGAGCCTGTGGATCCCAGGATGGCGATGTTTTTCATGGAACGTTAAAATAGCGGTAGTAATGAACAAAGGGGGAGATGAACAACAGACAGTCCAATCTATCCAAGATACCGCCGTGTCCGGGAAGGATCGTCCCCGAGTCCTTCACCCCGGCGGCGCGTTTCAGCACCGATTCGCAAAGGTCCCCCAGTTGTCCCACCGTACTGCCGATAACCCCCATCAGCACCGCGTGCCAGGGGAAAAGGGCGGGAAAGAAAAACCAGCTGAAGACCAGGCAACCCAAAGCACTGCCGAAGATCAGTCCCACAAGCCCCTCCGCGGTCTTGCCGGCGCTCACCAGGGGGATCAGTTTGTGCCGGCCCCAGGTTCGGCCCACATAATAGGCGGCCACATCCCCCGAGAAGGCCAGGACGATCACGAAAAATATCCACAATACTCCTTGCGGGGTGTTGCGGAGCCAGATCAAATGGGAGAGAAGGAAGGGGATGTAAAAGACCCCGAAGAGGATTTTCATGACCGGCAGGATATCGAACCTCTCTTCCCTGATACCCAGCAGGTATAGAATGAACACCGCCATGAGGGAAAAGGCGAGAAAAGCCGTGAGCAGTTCCGGAGACCCCCAGTGAAAAATCACCGGAATCATAAAGGAAATGACCAGGGACTGAATTTTCATGGACATCGTCGCCGCCGGCATCACCATGGAGATATATTCGTGAACCCCGAGCACCACGGCGGCGGCGATCACGGTGAAGAAAACCGTCTGTCCTCCCCAGGCGACAGCGGCGAACAGCAGCGGGACCACCGCGACCGCTGTCAGCCAACGTTGAATATGGGCGTTCATGACCGGTTCTCACCCCCCAACTGTTCGCTGGTCATACCGTATCTTCGCTCCCGGCGCTGATAATCGGCGATGGCGGCGTAAAGATCGTCCCGGTCGAAATCCGGCCATAGGACATCCGTAAAATGGAACTCCGTGTAAGCCGACTGCCAGAGGAGGAAGTTGGAGATGCGATACTCGCCGCTGGTTCTGATGAGGAGATCGGGGTCGGGGATGCCGGCGGTATAGAGATATCGGGCGAAGACCTCCCGGGAGATGTTTTCCGCCGCCAGTTTTCCTGCCCCTACATCCCGGACTATCCTCCGGACGGCCTGGACGATTTCATCCTGACCGCCGTAACTTAGGGCCAGATTCAGTACCATGCCCTGATTATGGGCGGTCTTTTCCATCGTTTCCAGAAGGAGTTTTTGCACCGGTTTCTGGAGGCTTTCGATGTCGCCGATAGCCTGGAGGCGGATGTCGTTCTGGAGCATTTCCTGGAGTTCGGAACGCAGATAACGGCGCAGTATCTTCATCAGCGCCGCCACTTCCTGATCCGGCCGCGACCAGTTCTCCATGGAAAAGGCGTAGAGAGTCAGATACCCGATTCCGAGTTGCCGGCAGAGCCGGACGGTTCTGCGCACCGCCTCCACCCCTTTCTGATGGCCCATGACCCTGCCCAGGGCATGACGCTGAGCCCAGCGTCCGTTTCCGTCCATGATTATGGCTATATGCCGGGGGAGTTTCCGAAGATCTATTTCCATTGGCATCCTGTCCCTGTCCCGTGGATCGTCCCCCTGCCTTTTTCGCGGCCGGGAACTGGGGAAAAGATCCGGTAACCCAGATCAGGGGCGTCTTGGAATCCCTTCGGCGTACCCGTTATTATCAGGTAGGGGCGAGACATGCTGGACATGGATTTCGCGTAGCACATCGGGAGTCTCTTCGCAAGGATACTTTAAAAAAAAGGGGAGTCTATGAACTCCCCCCATGATCCGGATCGCTGCTTTGCACAGCCGGGTCAGATCTCCATGATCTCGTTTTCCTTGGCGGCCAGGACTTGGTCGAGCTTTTCGATATATTTGTCCGTATGTTTCTGCACCTCCTCCTGGGCCGTGAACATCTCGTCTTCCGATATCTTGTTGTCCTTTTTCAAGGCCTTGAACTGCTCGTTGGCATCGCGACGGGCATTGCGCATCTTGACTTTGCCCTCTTCCGCCATTTTCTTCACGATCTTTACGAGATCTTTCCGCCGTTCCTCCGTAAGGGGCGGAATGGAAAGGCGGATGATCTTGCCGTCGTTGGACGGCATCAGCCCCAGTTCCGATTTCTGGATGGCCTTCTCGATGGCGCCGATGACGCCGGTGTCCCAGGGGGAGATCACGATCAGGCGGCTTTCGGGGACGGAAAGGCTGGCCACCTGGTTAAGGGGGGTGGGAACCCCGTAATAATCCACCTTGATGCCATCCAACAGGGACAGCGACGCCCGACCTGTCCGCACCTTGCTGAAGGCCTTTTCCAGGGATTCCAGAATCTTGTTCATATTGTCTTTAAGTTCTGCAAAGACCGCTTCTTTCATGAACCTAACCCTCCACTCGCGTTCCGATGTTCCGGCCGCAGATCACGGCCTTGATGTTACCCTTTTTTTTCAAATTAAAGACCACGATGGGCAGCCCGTTTTCCCGGCACAGGGAGATTGCTGTCGCATCCATTACTTTAAGGTTTTTGGTCAACACATCGTTATACGATATTTTTTTGAACATAACCGCCTTGGAATCCCGTACGGGATCACGGTCGTAAACGCCGTCTACCTTGGTGGCCTTCATGATCACCTCCGCCCTCATCTCCACCGCCCGGAGGGCCGCCGCGGTATCCGTGGTGAAAAAAGGATTTCCCGTCCCCCCGGCGAAGATGACCACCCGTCCCTTTTCGAGGTGACGGATTGCCCGGCGGTGCAGATACGGCTCGGCAACCTCCTTGACCTCCAGGGCGGACTGGACCCGGGTCGGTACGCCGATATGCTCGAGGGCATGTTGGAGGGCCAGGCAGTTTATCAAGGTGGCCAGCATGCCGGTATAATCCGCCGCCGATCTTTCCATGCCCAGCTTGGCGGCTTCGCCGCCCCGCCAGATATTGCCGCCGCCCACGACGAGGCCCATCTGCACCCCCAACTCGACCACCTCCCGGATCTGTTTGGCGATCTCGTTGACCACGGCAAAATCGATGCCGAAAGCTCGCTCTCCCTCCAGGGCTTCGCCGCTGAGCTTCAGGAGGACCCGTTGATAGACCGCTTGTCGTTTCATCTGGATTTAAGTTCTTCTCCGAGCTGAAACCGAGCGAAACGCCGCACCGTGATGTTCTCTCCCGTCTTGGCGATCATTTCGTTTACCAGGGTTTCCACAGTGATGTCGGGGTTCTTGATGAATTTCTGCTGCAAGAGGCAAACCTCTTCGTAGAATTTCCGGAGCTTGCCCTCGATGATTTTGTCCCAGATCTTCTCCGGTTTCTTTTCGGCCACAAGCTGACTGCGGTAAATCTCCTTCTCCCTTTCCAGGGCCTCGGCGGGGATCTCCTCCGGCCGGACGTAGAGGGGATTGGAGGCGGCGACATGCATGGCCAGATCCCGGGCCAGGGTCTGAAACGCCTCGGTCTTGGCGACGAAATCCGTTTCGCAGTTCAACTCCACCAGCACGCCGATCTTGCCGCCCATATGGATATACTGAGCGATGGTTCCGTCCTTCGCCGCCTTCGAAGACCTCTTGGTCGCCGCGGACATGCCCTTTTTTCTCAGATAATCGACAGCCTTCTCGAAATCACCGTTGGCCTCCTTCAACGCCTCCTTGCATTCCATCATCCCGGCATTGGTCTTAACCCGCAGTGTCTTAACCATGTCTACAGTAATATTCACAACCATACCTCCCGATCGTTTTTTATTGAATAATTTCCTGCCGGCTATTCTTCGCCGTCC
This sequence comes from Syntrophobacterales bacterium, assembly GCA_018056545.1. Lineage (GTDB taxonomy): Bacteria > Desulfobacterota > Syntrophia > Syntrophales > UBA8958 > UBA8958. The sequence continues at coordinate 8,624 of JAGPFL010000011.1, read as the reverse complement.
AGATCCTCGGCCACGACACCATCCTTCGTCTCGATGCTCTCGGGAACGTCGTTTTCACCCTCGTCGCCGATCGCCACCTCCTGCGTCGGACCCTCCTTGTCGCTTTCCGCTTGAATGCGCTCCTCGAATCTCTTTTTCCCCTCCAGAACCGCATCGGCGATCTTGGAGGCGAAGAGCTTGATGGCCCGGATCGCATCGTCGTTTCCGGGAATGATGTAATCGATGTCGTCGGGGTTACAGTTGGTGTCCACCATGGCCACGATGGGAATCCCCAACTTCCTCGCCTCCTGGACCGTTATGCTTTCCCGCTTCGGGTCGACGATGAACAGGCCGGCGGGACGCCCCTTGATCCGGCGGATGCCGCCCAGGATCTTCTCCAGTTTGACCTTTTCCTTCTGTAGCGCCAGGATCTCCTTCTTCGGAAAGGCCCGGATAGAGTCGTCTTCGATCATCTTGTCCAGGGTATTGAGGCGATCGATGCTTTTCTTGATGGTGACGAAATTGGTCAGCATGCCGCCCAGCCAGCGCTGATTGACGTAAGGCATGCCGCACCTTGTCGCCTCTTCCCGGATGGATTCCTGGGACTGCTTCTTCGTCCCCACAAAGAGCACCTCCCCGCCGTTGGCCACGGTATCCACCACAAATTCGTAGGCCTTCTGAAAGAGGACCACTGTTTGCTGCAGATCGATGATGTAGATGCCGTTTCTTGCCCCAAAGATGTAGGGCTTCATTTTGGGGTTCCATTTGTTGGTCTGATGACCGAAATGTACCCCCGCTTCCAGCAGTAACTTCATGGAAATGTGTGCCATACTTTTACTCCTTGCAGTGTGTTTTTTCCGCCATTCCCTTCCTGCAGGCTTCGAACGTCTCCACCGGGAGAGGCAACACGGGCCCATCGGGGAATGTGTGAAATTCGCGCAGCACTATCACAATACCTGGGATTGTGCAAGCCTATTTTCCATTTTTTATGGACGGCCTACGCGTACTTCAGGTGTGGTAATGGGCATTGATCTTGATGTATTCAAATCCCAGGTCCGAGGCGAATACCCGGCAGGATTTGTTTCCCATTCCCGCCCGGAACAAGACCCGGATCTCCTCCCGGCTCATGATCTCCTGCCATAGGGTTTCCTTCCCCTTCTCCGCCCGACCCCCACGGAAAAGGGGCGCCTCGTCCAGATATAATTCCACCCCGGAAACCGGCAGGGGGATGCCCACCGCGCCCGCCGCGGCGATAATCCTTCCCCAGTTGGGATCGCCGCCGAAAAAGGCCGTCTTGACCAGATTGGAGTTGGCGATGGCGTAGGCCATCTCCCTGGCCTCTCGTGTCGTTCTCGCTTGTTCTACAGTGATTTCGATCACTTTCGTCGCCCCTTCCCCGTCCCGTACCATATCCCGGGCGAGCTTGATCGTGATCTCCAGAAGCATTTCCTGAAATTCGCGGAAGGCACGGCTGCGCGGACAGGCAATCGTTGCGTTCCCCGCCCGGCCGTTGGCCAGAATCAGGGCGGTGTCGTTGGTGCTCATACAGCCGTCCACCGTGGCGGCGTTGAAGCTACGGTTTACAGCGTGACGGAACGCCCTTTCCAGCGCCGGGCCGTCAACGGCGGCATCGGTCATGACGAAGGCCAGCATGGTGGCCATCTGGGGCTGAATCATCCCCGCCCCCTTGGCCATACCGCAGGCCGTTATATCCCTGCCGCCGATGCGCCGTCGCGCCCAGGCGATTTTCGGAAAGCGGTCCGTGGTCATGATGGCCTCCTCGGCCGCCGCAATCCCTTCCGAGTGGAGGCCCCGGACCAGCTTCGGCACCCCTTTTCTAATTTTTGCCAACGGTAGGCGGTGGCCGATGACCCCGGTGGAGGCCACCAGGACCAGATCGTCTGCGATCTTCAACCTTTCGGAAAGGCATTGCGACATGGCCAGGGCATCCTGCAGACCTTTTTCACCGGTGGCGGCGTTGGCGTTGCCGCTGTTGGCGATGACGGCCTGGGCGAAACCCCGGCGGACCCTCTCTCTGGAAACAAGGACCGGCGCCGCCGGGAAGGCATTGGTGGTGAAAAATCCGGAGACCCGGGCCGGCGTTTCGGAATAGATCAGGGAAAGATCCTTCGCCCCCTGCTCCTTGATCCCGGCGCTGATCCCGTTGGCGAGAAAACCGGGGACACAGATATCTTGTTCGTTCATGATTTTTTACCTCGGAAAAGAATCATCCGACAAGGGTGCTATCCGGCCGACAACCCCGGCTGCACATTACCTGCCGATCCTGGCCTATCTACCGCAACATTTCTTGTATTTTTTGCCGCTGCCACAGGGACAGGGGTCGTTGCGTCCCACCTTTTCCTTCTCCCGCTTCACCGGCGTGGCGCTCACATCTTCCCCCCGGCTGAGGATATAATCGTCCTCGGCCTGTCGCTGCATCTCTTCGAGGTCCTCCTCCCGGCGGATCTGGACGAGGCAGAGCTTCTCCAGGGTATCTTCCTTGATCCGCTGGATCATGGCCATGAACATGTCATACCCTTCCTTCTGGTATTCCCGGACCGGATCCTTCTGCCCGTAACCCCTAAGGCCGATGCCTTCCTTGAGATGATCCATGCCCAGCAGATGGTCCTTCCACTGGGTATCGATGCTCTGCAGCATGATCATCGTCATGACGTATTTCATCAGCGGGGCGCCGAAAGCCTCTTCCTTGCGTCGCAGGTGGGCCTTCACCTCTTCCACCACCTTCGCCTCGATTTCTGCGGCGCTCAGTTCCCCTTTTTTCTCGTTGAGGTTCAGTTTCAGGGAAAACTGCTGGTAGATACGGTCGTCCAGGGACTTCAGATCCCAGTCCTCCGGGTGGCCCTTCTCATCCACGTATTCCGCCACAATGTCCGCCGCCACCTCTTCGATCATGCCCTCCACATCCGCCCAGAGTTCCTGCCCCCGTAACACCTTCCGACGCTGCTCGTAGATGACCTGCCGCTGCTTGTTCATCACGTCGTCGAATTCCAGCAGATGCTTCCGGATATCGAAGTTCTGGCCTTCCACACGCTTTTGGGCATTTTCGATGGCCTTGGATACCAGCCGGTTCTCGATGGGCTGGTTCTCCTCGATGCCGATCCGGTCCATGATGGCGGAGATCTTCTCCGCCCCGAAGATCCGCAACAGATCGTCTTCCAGAGACAGGTAGAACCGCGACGATCCCATATCGCCCTGGCGTCCCGACCGGCCCCGCAACTGGTTGTCGATCCTGCGGCTTTCATGACGTTCCGTTCCCAGGATGTGCAACCCCCCCAATTCGGCCACCCCTTCGCCCAGCTTGATGTCCGTGCCGCGCCCCGCCATGTTCGTGGAGATGGTCACCGCCCCCCGTTGGCCCGCCTGGGCCACGATTTCCGCTTCCCGCTCGTGATGTTTCGCGTTGAGGACGTGGTGCTTGATCCCCTGCCGGGTGAGCATGGCGGAGAGGAGCTCGGATTTGACGATGGAAATGGTACCCACGAGCACCGGTCTCCCTTGGGCGTGCATTTCCTTTATCTCTTCGATGGCGGCGTGGAATTTTTCCTTTTCCGTCTTGTAGATGACGTCGTTATAATCAATGCGGATCATGGGCATGTTGGTGGGGATCACGACCACATCGAGCTTGTAGATCTTCCTGAATTCCTCCGCCTCCGTGTCCGCCGTGCCGGTCATTCCCGCCAGCTTTTCATACATGCGGAAATAATTCTGGAAGGTGACCGAGGCGAGGGTCTGGTTTTCCCGCTCGATCTTGACGTGCTCCTTGGCCTCCAGGGCCTGATGGAGACCGTCGCTGTATCTTCTCCCCGGCATGATCCGGCCGGTGAACTCGTCTACGATGATCACCTGACCGTCCTTGACCACGTAATCCACATCCCGCTTGAAGATCGTATGGGCCTTCAGGGCCTGATTGACGTGATGGAGGAGCTCTATATTCCGCGGCTCATAGAGATTCTGCACCTTGAGATACTTCTCCACTCGGGCGATGCCCTCCTCCGTGAGGACCACGGTCCGGGTCTTTTCCTCGATCGTGTAATCCGTATCCCGGCGCAGGCGGGGGATGACCTGGTTGATGCGGTAGTATTTGTCCGTGGACTCCTCGGAAGGGCCGGAGATGATGAGGGGCGTCCGGGCCTCGTCGATGAGGATGCTGTCCACCTCGTCTACAATGGCGTAATGAAAGTCCCGCTGCACGTAGTCTTCCAGGGAAAACTTCATGTTGTCCCGGAGGTAATCGAAGCCGAATTCGTTGTTCGTCCCGTAGGTGATATCGGCGTGATAGGCCCGGCGCCGCTCGTCGTCCTCCATCCCGTGGACGATCACCCCCACGGACAGCCCGAGGAAATTGTATATCGGCCCCATCCAGGAGGCGTCCCGGCGGGCGAGATAATCGTTCACCGTGACCAGATGGCATCCCTTGCCGGTGAGGGCGTTCAGATAAAGCGGCAGGGTGGCGGCCAGGGTCTTGCCCTCTCCGGTTTTCATCTCCGCGATTTTTCCCTGGTGGAGAACGATCCCGCCGATGATCTGGACGTCGAAAGGACGCATCCCCACGGTCCTCCGGGCCGCCTCCCGGGCGACGGCGAAGGCCTCGGGAAGAATATCGTCCAGGGAGGCGCCGTTATGGAGCCTTTCCTTGAATTGTCCCGTCTTGGCCCGAAGTTCATCGTCGGCAAGGGCCTTTACCGTCGGTTCCAAACGGTTTATCTCGTCAAGGACGACGGAGAGTTCCTTGATGGTGCGATCGTTCTTCGTCCCGACAATCTTTTTCAGCAACGCGCCTATCATCTTTCCTCTTTCCACCCGAAAAGAAAAAATCCGGCTTTATTCCGCCGGAATTTTCATTCAACACCCGCCCGCACCGCGGCATCCATTCTTCCGCCGGCTCCGCTGCGGGTCCCCTTTCCCCTCGACCTCATTCCTTGGCGACGAACAGCAGCTTGTCGCCGATCGTCACTTTGTCTCCCGGGGAAACATAAATTTCCGTAACCTTGCCGCTGATCTCCGCAGTGATATTGTTCAGCATCTTCATCGCTTCCAGGACGATGAGGACCTGCCCGGTGGACACTTCCTCCCCCTGTTCCACGGCGATATCGTTGACCGTCCCGGTGAGGTGAGCGCGTATATCCCCCGCTTTCCAGGCCGCGTCGATCTCCTTGGGAGACATGATGGATTTCTTCTGTTTCTTTCCCCCCTCTTCCTCCTCCTGCTCGGTCACAATGGGTTCGGGGTGATGGTCGATGATCAGGTATGTAGCCGTATCCCCGGACTTCGTCTTGCGCTGGGGTCCGATCTCGACGCTGTGGAGCTTGCCCTCCGCATCGGGGATGTCGAACTTCTCTCCCAGGTTGAAGCCCCCCTTCCGGAACCAGATCCGCGGCGAGAGTACCCAGGTCTTTCCGTAGGTTGCCTCGAACTTGAAGAAGTCCACCGCGTCATTGGGATGCTGTAGGTAGAGCACCAGTTCGTCATCCGTGGCCGCCCTTCCCAGGCGATGCTGCAGCACCTTCCTTTCCACCTCCAGGTCCACGTCCTCGATCTTCTGATAGCAGGTGTCGCATTCCACGATCTTCTTCCAGTCCTCTCCGAAGACGGCCCGGTAAATCTCGTCGCTTGGCTGGTAGAAGGGGAGATCCCCGTAACGGCCCAGCATGAGGTTTTTCAGGTCGTCGTTGGCGTCTTTGTAACGTTCGCCCTTCAGGACATTGTTGACGGCGGTGGTCCAAAGAATCTGGGAACCGGGTGTGACGCTCCACCAGTTGCCCAGCTCCACCTGCACCCGGGGCAGCTCCTTCTGGAGGATCTCGGGCATCTTTTGCAGAAAGCCGCCTTTGACGGCCTGTTCGAAACTCGATCCGGTGGCGCCGCCGGGGAGCTTGTGAATCTGCACCGTGGGATCGAAGCCGAGGAACTGGGATTCAAAATCCCGGTAGTATTCCCGCTCCGGCCGCAGTTTGTTGGAGGTGTCGATCACCGCCTGACGGTCCAAACCGGCGGCTTCATAACCGTAATCCGCCAGGATATCCACCACGGACAGCAGCGGCGGCGGCCCGTAGAATCCCGTGAAGGCATGATCGGCGGCATCCACGATCTTCGCCCCGTTCCGCACCGCCGCCACGATCCGGCCGATGTCGTCGCCGTCGGTGTTGTGGCCGTGATAGTGAATGATGAGCCCGGGATACCGGTCATGAATGGCCCGGACCAAGTCGCCGATACGTTTGGAGGTTCCCAGACCGCCGTGGTTCTTGATGCACAGCAGGATGTCCTCGCCGGTGACGGCCAATATCTCGCCGACCTTGCGGACATAGAATTCGTCCGTGTGTTCCGGTCCGGTGGAAAAACAGATGGAGGGCTCCAGGATGCAACCCGCGGCCTTTACCTCTTCGAAAACCGGCACCATGTTGGGAATGTGGTTCAGAAAATCGAAAACCCGCCAGACATGGACATAACGGGCGAAGGTGCGGACGGTCATCCGGATCACATTGTCGGGATAGGGCCGGTAGCCGAACAGATTGATCCCCCGGCACAGGGTCTGAAACAACGTTTCGGGCATCCGTTCTCCCAGTACCTGCAACTTTTCCAGGGGGTTGATCTGCTTGCGCAGCATATCCACATGGACGGAGGCGCCGCCGGTGATCTCCAGGGAAAAGAAACCGGCCCGGTTGCGCTCCTCGGCGACCAGCAATTGGGTATGGGGCATGATCCGGTTCTTGAAATCCGACTGGGATTGGTCGCGCTCCGTATTGGTGACGTAATAACCCGGCTGTCGTCTTATCTTGTCCAGAACGTATTTAACGCCCTTTTCGCTCAATTCTTTAGGGGTGATGCGCATATCATCCCGGGAATAACTTCCTTTTTTCACTCTCTTTTTCATGATTCTGTCGTCTCTATCAATAGGCATGCCGGTTTATCTTCCGGGCGTGAATCTCCGCGATGAGTTTGCTCAATTTGGCGATCTCCCGCTCCGCTTCGGGGTAATCGAATAATTCCGGGTGGGTGTCGATGTATCCCGTATCGAACCTGCCGGCCTGAAAATCCTTCTCCCCGCAGATCGACAGATAAAAGGGGATGGTCGTCTTGGGGCCGACGATGATGAAACCGTGGAGGGAACGCTTCAGGCGCTGTAGGGTCTGTTCCCAGTTGTATCCTCGGACGGTCATCTTCACTAGGAGGGAATCGTAATCCGTGGGGATGCGGTACCCCTGGTATACGGCGCCGTCCAGCCGGACCCCCGGCCCGCCGGGCGACTGATAAACCTCCACCCGCTTTCCCCCTTCGGGCATGAAATTGTTCTTTGGGTCTTCGGCGTTGATACGGACCTGGATGGCCTTGCCGAAGAGGCGGACCCTTTCCCGGGGGATGTCCAGGACCCCCCCTTCGGCGATGCGGATCTGCTCCCGGACGATATCGATCCCCGTAAGCTCTTCGGTGACGGTATGTTCCACCTGGAGACGGGTGTTCATTTCCATGAACCAGAACTCATTGGTCCGGGAGTCCACGAGGAACTCCACCGTACCGGCATTGACGTAACCCGCTTCCCGGGCGGCATTGACGGCACATTCATACATCGCCGCCAGCACCTCTTCGGGCAGGTCCGCCGGGGCGATCTCCAGCAGCTTCTGATGACGCCGCTGGATGGAGCAATCCCGGGACCCCAGGTGTATGATGTTGCCGTGACTGTCGGCCAGAATCTGGATCTCCACATGACGAGGGGATTCGATGCACTTCTCCATGTAGATGCTGTCGTCCTTGAAGGCCGACAATGATTCCGAACGGGCCAGGGGAAGCTGGACCATGAGATCCGCTTCGTCTTTGACCTTGCGGATGCCCCTACCGCCGCCGCCGCAGGAGGCCTTGAGCATTACGGGATAACCGCAGGTCCGGGCGAAGGAAAAGGCCTCGTTGACGCCGTCGCCGCCTTTGGGGATGTCGGAGGTTCCGGGGATGAAGGGAATGCGCGCCTTTTCCATTATTTTGCGGGCCACCACCTTGTTGCCCAGATCGCGGATGACCTGGGGCGGCGGGCCGATGAAGATTATCCCCGCCTTCTCGCACGCGGCGGAGAAATCAGGGTTTTCCGCCAGGAAACCGTAACCGGGATGGATGGCGTCGGCGCCGGTCTTCTTCGCCGCCCAGACGATCTTCTCGATGTCGAGATAATCCTTGCGGGGACCTTCGCCGATCAAGATGGCTTCGTCGGCCTGTCGAACATAATAGGCGTCGGAATCGGGTTTTTCGTAGATGACCACCACGTCCAGGGACATCTCCTGGACGGTGCGCATAATCCGCAGGGCGATCTCTCCCCGGTTGGCGATAAGCACCTTCTTAATTTTTCGGTTCTTCTTCGTCATTGATAGCCTTTCCCACAGAGTACAGTTTTCAGTTTAAGTCGGCACTTATACTTATTACCAAGTTTTCTGTCAACATCATTATTAGGGACGAAAATTGTCTTGACAGCGCGGGAATTGTTAAGCTAAACAGCCCGATCACGGCGCCATTTCCAACCATTGCGTCATTGAAAGGAGCTGTCATGGCCAAATATGACTCCAAGTCGCTAAGGAACATCGTTATTGTCGGACACGGTTCGACGGGAAAGACCTCCCTCGGCGAATCGTTCCTTTTTGTTT
>JAGPFL010000071.1 GCA_018056545.1 Syntrophobacterales bacterium | reverse complement strand
CTGGGACTGCGTGACAAAGATGTCGTTATGGTGAAGGTCAAGGGGGTTAGAGAACTGATCTTCGGCGATGTTTTGATACGTGTGAACCCCAGTTTCCGCATGGACATGCATCTGGATACGGATGAAGCCAACGCCGCCCAGATCTCCCCGGGTACCGTGGGATACATAGAGTCCATCCAGCATCGCAATTACGTATAGCCGTCGTCACCGTGCCGTTTACGGGAAAAACCTCATTTGTGGGCCAGCATCTCGATGAAGGCTTCGATGCGGGTTTCAATCTGGCTTTCGGAGAAATTGCGTTCATCGCACATATCCGCTTCGATGAGCAACGAGGGGATGCCTTTTTCCCTTTCCACCAATCGTTGGATGTCGTACTGACCAAGGGAATATGGTTTGCAGCTTCTGTTGGAGTGCATCACCAGCCCGTCGGCATCGTATTTGTCCACCATGTCGCAGACCATCCGGGCCATTTCGTCCACACCGATGTTCAAGTAGATGCGGGTGTAACCCTCGGCCATGGATTCCAGAAAGTCGCTTTCATCCATATAGCGAAGGGAACCGCACCAGGCCGAGGTGTAGGTGTCGGCCACCAGGCAGGCGTCGTGGGCGGCAAATTTGTCGGAAAGCCACTTGGTACGGTACCATATGGGAAGATTGTCCCATAGCAGCCGGTAGCGTTCCCTGGGAACGGCACCGATGCCGTCCTTGACGCGCTGGTTCATTTCCGCCAACAACCCTTCATAATAATCCACCGCCTGCTGGGTTCCCCGGAGGGTGACGATGAGGGCGAGATGAAAAAAGGCATCGAAGGCGCTCATGGGCGCCGGCTTGTTGACAGTAGTGTCGAGGACCGCCTGCCACATGCGTTGACCGGCTACGGAGAGGCGGCCGACCTCTTTCATCCGGTCGCGATCCAGGGGGCGACCGGTCACCTCCTCCAGAAAAAAGATATATTCGTCAACCTGGCTGCGTACATATCGGCGCATCTCGGGATAAAAACCGGTGTGGCAAAAGGGCGTGTCGAAAATAAAAAGCGGCACGTTGAAATAACGGGCCTGAATCTCGTACCACTTCAGGACGGTGCCGCAGATATTGTTGGCGCAAATCAGCATGTCGGGTTTGGGAAGTCCGCCGATGGGTCCGCCGTTCACCGTGGCGCAGGAGATGTCGGAACGGGCGTAAGAACACAGATCGCTGGCGTAACCCATGGCTTCCGCCTTCTCGCAGAGATCCACACCCATCTTGCTGGCGCCGATCATAGCACCGTGATTTTCCGGATAGACAGGAATGATATCCATGGCGATGAGGGGTTCCACGGGGCCGCCGCTGGTGATCCAGGCCACCTGGCGATTGTTTTCCGCCGCCGTTTTGGCCTCTATATAATACATGGTCATGATGTCCTTCATTTTCTTTACGGACTTGATCTTTCTTTTCTCTTTCTCTTTGTCTTCCATCGGAGATACTCCTTTTGCTAAAGCATTTCCAAAAAGGCTTCAAAGCGGGTGCGGAGTTGTTCCTCCGCCGGCAGCGGATCTTCCACCTCCAGCAGGAGGCTGGGGATTCCCGCCTCCTCCAGCGCCGATTTCAGATACGGATAATCGAAGGCGTGGGGATCACAGAATTTCAGATGCAGAAAAACAACGCCCCGGGCCTGTCTTTCCTTCACCAGGGAGATGATTTTGGCCGATCTGTTGCTGAGACCGACATGCTTGGCCGGACATACGGCTCGGGCCATATATCGGTCGGCGATCGCCTCCAGTGGTGCGGGCGCCGCAGCAATGGGCGCTTCGAAGTAACGTGAACCCGTACAGAGATCGTCCCAGATCACCGTGCCGCCCGCTTCTTCGATGAGGCGTTGAATCCGGGGATGGTTGCAGATCCCCCCCGCCATGATCAGGCGGACGGAAGGTTTATTTCGTGCGGTGCCCCGGGACTCGAAGGAGGACGAGCCGCTGTTTTCGATCTTCGAGCGGGCGGCCAGAATCTCGGTCATTTTCGACAAAAGTTCGTTGACCTGAAGGCGATCCATGATCATCGCCCCCTTGACAACGGTGTAGAGGTCGTCTCCGGCAAGTAAAGTGGGATCATCGCATCTCAGCTCATAGAGCCGTTGCAGCCGCCCCCGCAATTCATTCATCTGCTCGCAGGCGCGGTAAAGGTCGTCATCGGATATTCGTCCCCTTAACTCCCGTTCCAGGTCCCTCCGGAGACGTTCAAGGACCTCGATAAAATAACTGCGGGCGCTTTCCGTGTGGAGCTTTACCGGCAGGACCGCATCGAGATGAAAGCCCTTGGGCACGTTCATTCTCCAGAGATCCGAAAGGCGCTGAATGGAATCGCAGGTGTGAGGGAAGACGATGCCGTCCAAAAAATCCGTTCCGCCCTTCAACCCCTCCTCCATAATCCCCCGCACCAAGGAGCAACAATAGGACTGCAGGTGGGCGTCGGCCAGTCCCAATTCCCCTTTCGTGCCGAAAAGACGCAAGGGATGGGCACCCGCGGCCAGGATAAGTTCCTCAGGAACATAGGTGCATACATAGCCCACGATCTTTTTCCCCGAGGCCGCCTTATAGCGGCGACCGTAATTCAAAGGGTCTTCGGCGGCCTCGGAAAATATTTGCAGTATCTCCTCCATAAAATTACCTCGCTGTTCACTCACCGCAATACTTGCCTGCGGCCTTCAATCTGGCTATTTCTTCCTTTTCCAGGGTGTTGTAGGCGATCTTGCCCACCAGCGTACAGGGAAGCGACGTTCGAAATTCGATCTCCCGGGGACAACTCCATTTGATGAGATGTTGCTGGCAGTGTCGAATCAGTTCCTGTTCCATCTCCACCCCGGCCTGCGCTTCGTCGCGAAGTACCACAAAGGCTTTGACCCTTTGCACCTGCGCTTCGTCGGGAACGCCGATGACACAGGCGTCCTTGACGGCCGGATGACGATACAGGACATCTTCCACCTGTGCCGGGTAGACGTTCATGCCCGACGATTTGATCATTCGCTTCAACCGTAGTTTGAAGTAAAAGAAGCCGTCTTCGTCCATGACGGCTATGTCGCCCGTATGGAGCCAGGTGCGTCCGTCTTCGTGGCGGCGCAGCGTCTGGGCCGTTTCTTCCGGTGCATCGAGATAGCCCATCATCACCGCCGGTCCGTGGAGACAAAGCTCCCCCTCCTCCCCCCTCGGCACCTCTTCGCAGGTGCCGGGTTGGACGATCTTGGCGAGCATATCGGGAAAAGGAATCCCGATACTGCCCTCACGATATTCTTGGAGCGGCATGGCCATGATGGCCGTCACCGCTTCGGTCAGTCCATATCCCTCCAGGAGCTTGACCCGTCCCCCCTGTTTCTCCACCAGGGACTCGAAGGCGTCCTTTACAGGACGCGGCAGGGTGTCCGCGCCGCTGAAGGTGGCTTTGAGACAGCTCAGATCGGCACTTCGAAAGACCGGATTTCGGCACAGGGCCTCGAACAATGTCGGTACCCCCACCACGAAGGTCGGGCGCTTTGTTTTGATGAGCTTGGCCACGATTTCCGGGGTGAACTGCGGGACGAGAATGCTTTTCCCACCCCCCATGAAGGCGGCGTTCACGCACACCCCCAGGCCGAATCCGTGAAAGATAGGAAGAATGGCTAAAATGGAGTCGTCCTTTCCGAGATTACCCCAGGCGGAAACCTGCATACCCTCGCTTATGAAATTCATATTGGAGAGCATGATGCCCTTGGGTGTTCCCGTGGTGCCGCCGCTGTAAAGGATCACCGCCAGTTCATCGGTATCCATTTTTGTTTGGGGAAGCGGGGGATATTTCCCCGTCATGAGTTCCTTCCACCATCGCACCTGGGGATCAGCCGGAACAGGGGGAATTTTTCGCCCCTTGGTCAAATAGAAGCCTATCCTTTTGAAGAAATCGAGATAGTCCGATATCCGGGTCAAAATAAGGGTCTCGAGGGGGGTATCTTTCATTATCTCCCGAAACTTGCCGTAAAAGGCATCGAGAGTCAGGGCATAGCGACTCTTGCTCACCTGGAGATAAAAGGATATCTCTTTGGCGGTAGAAAGGGGATGGATCATGCTGGCCACAGCGCCAATTCTGTTGGCGGCATAGAAGCAGATGATCCCCTGCGGAGTCGTGGGCATGGAAATGGTGATTCGGTCGCCTTTCTTTAAGCCCAGGAAAGAAAGGGCGGCGGCGCACTGTTCTATTTCCGCGGCGAAATTTCGGTATGTCGAGGTATAACCCATGAAATCATAGGCTATTGCTTCCGGATAGCGGGACACCGATTTCATCAGGGCCTCATACATCGTCACCCGCGGATAGTCGAGATTTGGCGGGACTTCCCCGTAGTATTTCAACCACGGCTTATCGTCCGACATTTTTCCTTTGCCCCCTCTCTTAGTTTTGAAGTTGGCTTGCATCATATTAAATTTTCCTGCATATGCAAGGGAAACTTCTGTGGGGGAAGATTTATGGGGCAACCCCTCGTCACACCCACCCTGGCGCTTATTAGCGGCATAATCTGTTCCTCCCGCTTCCGGGTTCCTGATGAAGCGTTGCTCGCGGCGCTGCTCCTTGCCCTGTCTCTGATGCTTGCCCCCCCGTGCTTCTCGTCCCGACGGCTAGCCCTTGGCCTGATTGCCCTGTCCTTTATGCTCCTCGGATGGCTGGAAATGAACGTCTTTCTCTACCGACCGCCTGTTCCGGGGCATATCGTAAACATGTTGCCCGAAGAGGCGGTGTCCATCGAAGGCATAATCTGCGAGCCGCCCCAAATCTTTCCCGACAAGACGGAGCTGGTTGTTTCTCTCCGGCGTCTCACGGACGGTAAGGGTCGTGAAAGACTGACCGAGGGGAAAGTATTGCTAAGTTTCCGGGGAGAGCGGCGGTTTTCCTACGGGGATGTAGTCGTGGTCAGATCGCGGTTGCGCCGGGTCCGTAATTTCCAAAATCCCGGAGGATTCGATTATGAACGATATCTCAGGTTCCAAGGCATCTTAGTGCGGGGATTCGCCGCGGACGATTCCCGGATCTTCGTGCTTCGGAAAGGAATGGGAAATCCCTTCCGCCAGCGTCTGGAGACGATACGCGATCGCATTCGTTCTTTCATCGATGCCCGTGCCCCCTCGCCGGAGAAGGAAATCATCAAGGCCTGCATTCTCGGAGATCAGCAGGAGATACCCCGGGAGGTACGGGATGCCTTCAGCAAAACAGGAACCTCTCACATCATTGCCATTTCCGGTTTCAACATGGGACTGGTGGCGCTCTTCGTCATCCTGCTGACCCGTTTCGCCATGCGCCGTTTCCCCCGGCTGCTGCTCCGTTGGGACATGCAACGGGTGTCCCTGGTGGCCGCCATTCCACCGGTGATTCTCTACACCTTCATCGCTGGCGCCGGGATGTCTGTCCTGCGGGCCACCCTCATGATCCTGTCCTTCATGCTCGCCCTGCTGCTGGTACGCAGCCGTGATCATTTCAATGCCTTGGCCATGGCGGCGATGATCATTCTCCTCGTCCATCCCCCCGCCCTCTTCGATATTTCCTTTCAGCTTTCCTTTGCGGCCGTGGCTTCCATCCTCTTTGTCAGCCCCCGTATTCTGCCACGGATGGTTCAAAGATCTTACGTCGACGACAATGAGATTGGCCGCCTTGCCTTGCTCCTTAGAAAATGCAAAGTCGACCTCTGGATATTTATTGTCGTTTCGCTAAGCGCCACAGCGGCAACCATGCCGCTTATCGCCCTTTACTTCAACCGCGTAGCCCTAGTTTCCTTTCCGGCAAATATGGTTCTTGTTCCGATTTTAGGCATCCTCGCCGTTCCCGTATCCCTGGTCACGATAATTTTTATGCCGATTTCCAACTACCTCAGCTCATTAGCTCTCGATCTTGCCGGCACTCTGGTGATGACCTCTCTTGCCTTGAATGACTTTTTCGCCGCCCTTCCCTGGGCCTCTCTGTATGTTACTACACCTAATATGGTAGAATTGATATGCTATTATATGCTCATAATCTGCTTACTGCTGTTGTCCCCTGCGCACCACGACGGCATATCCCCCAAACCGGCAATTGGAGTGCCTCACTTGCTGCTTGGGTATCTCATCGCCGCCCTGCTGGCGGCTATCTGCATCGATGTTCTCTTGGTGACACATCGACTCAGGGAGAACGACACCCTTGCCGCCACGGCCATCGATGTTGGTCAGGGAAGCGCCACGCTGGTGCGGTTTCCCGGCGACAAGGTTATGCTCATAGACGGCGGCGGTTTCCCCGGGAGCAACTTCGATGTGGGTCGTTATGTCGTGGCCCCATTTATATGGCAGCAACGGATAGCAAAGATCGACTTCGTCGTGTTGACCCATCCTCATCCCGATCATCTAAATGGGTTGCCGTTCATCCTGGAAAACTTTGACATCGGCGAGGTATGGACCAACGGCCATCGGGCGGATTCTCCGGAATTCGCCCATTTTCAGCGCCTCTTAAAAGCGAAGGGCATTCCGCATCGCCGTTGCTCGGCGGCAACCACCCCATATCATATTGGCGGAGTACGGCTGGAATTCTTAAATCCCCCTTTCGCGCTTTCGGTGGGAAATAACTCCACGGGCTATAGGGAAGCCAATGACCGTTCCCTGGTAATACGGATGACATACGGAGGAATTTCTTATCTGTTCTGTGGTGACATCTCGGGTGACACGGAAGCGCGCATCGTCGCCAGTGGTGCTTACTTGGAAAGTCAACTCATGTTCGTGCCCCATCATGGCGGTCACACTTCGGCCACGGAAGTACTACTCCGTGCGGTCCGACCGGAGGTGGCCATTATCTCCGCAGGTTACGATAATTATTTCCGCCTTCCCCATGCCGAAACCCTGAAAAGACTTGGTGATTCGGGGATCAGGATCTATCGTACGGATTTTCACGGGGCGATCACCGCACAAAGCGATGGGTCGGCCTTCACAGTCACTCCCTTCCACAACCCTTAGCTTCGTAGGGATCATTTTCGGCACTCCCTCCGGAGAGGCGGCAATATACATTTGACATTAAAGGAATTTTCCTTGATAATGTCTCCGAAATAAGAGGCAACGGAACATTCAGACTCGTAATGGAGATCCTATGTCGTTGATCTGGCCTATCGGCGGAGGAAAGGGGGGTACAGGCAAAAGCTTCCTGACCGGATCCCTGGGCGTGATGCTGGCTCGGGAAGGATATCGTACCTTGCTTATCGATCTCGATCTGGGAGCTTCCAACCTCCATACGATCATCGGCGCCCCTTATCCCCACAAAAGCCTGTCCGATTTCCTAAACAAACGCGTTCCTAATCTCGCCGACGCCATCGTCACCACACCCACGCCGCTGCTGCATCTCATCAGCGGCGCCATGAACAACCTAGATATCGCCAATCTCGCCCATGAACAGAAGATGAAGCTGCTACGGCACATCCTCAAACTCCCCTATGAATACATTCTCCTTGACCTCGGCGCGGGAACATCCTTCAACACCATAGATTTTTTCATGATTTCCGATTGCGGCATATTTGTCACCACCCCTGAGCCCACCGCGATCGAGAACAGTTACCGTCTAATCAGGTCCGTATATTTACGCAAGATCAGGAAAGCTCTGGACAGCCATCGCTTTCAGAACCTGGCCAGAGAGGCGGAAGAACGAAACCCGTTGGCCAAGGTGACGAATCCCGATCTTTTACTGGCGATTATCGAGGAAATGGACCCGGCGCAGGCCGAAATGCTGCGGGAAGAATTGCGTTCCTTCCGGTTCAAACTCGTCGTCAATCAATTTCGCAAGCAGGACAATCCCCAAATCGGGGCAATGATATGCAAGATCATCTCCCGTCATCTGGATCTGGATATGGAGTTCATAGGCAATGTGGCCTATGATGACCGGGTTCACAACGCGGTGTGCAAGACAGGACTGTTCATTGACTTGTATCCCTTTACACAAACCGTGCATGATTTGCGGCAGTGCGTCCGGAGCATTCGGGCGGCGGTTGGGGAAAGGGGAATCATGCCGGCGGAAGGCCTGTAAGGAGGCAAACGGCCATGAGCGGCTCTGCCCGGCGCACTTTAAAAGAAAAAACCTTTTATGACTTGCTCGATATTCGTCCCAACGCTCCTCCTTCCGAGATTCGCCGCGCCTACAAGGAAGCTCGTGACTTGTATGCCCAGGAATCACTTGCCTCGTATTCCTTTTTCACCACCGACGATCGTCGTCACCTTTTGGAACAGATCGAGAAGGCGTATCTGATCCTGATCGATCCCGGAGCACGACAGAAATACGATGAGGAACTCGTGACCCGGGGCCTGCTCACCGAGGACCAGTGCACCCGGGACCATCTGCAGGAGCCGACGCCCGTTTACTCCCTGAAGAGAGAACTTATTACCTTACCGGGATATCATACCCTACCGCAAGCGCATCAAGAGAGAGCAGGTTCCGAAGCCGTGGCCGACTTTAATGAAATCCTGAGAAAAGAGAAGATATCCGGTCCGGAGCTGCGGAGGATCCGCCAAGGAAAGGGCATTCCTCTGGAACATATAGCCCTGCAAACCAAGATCAAGATCTCCACCCTGGAGGCCATGGAAGAGGAACAGTACCAAATGCTGCCGCCGCCGGCATATCTGAAGGGTTTTTTGCGGGCCTACGCCCGGGCGTTACAGATCGATGACGAAGCCGTAATCGCCGGCTACTTCAGAAACATGAAAGAAAATGCATCATGAATGACATGAAAGACGAAACGACGGGAAAAGAAGGTTCTTCAGCGCAGGACGACAGCGAACGTCTGGCACGGGATCTGGAAACCCTTTACCGGCAGGTGGCCGCCCTTGACACCCCTGACGCCGTTGCCACCCCGGCGCATGATCTAACCAGTTGTTATGAGTC
>JAGPFL010000010.1 GCA_018056545.1 Syntrophobacterales bacterium | reverse complement strand
AGGCCTTCTTGTAATAGGCGTCGTAATAACCGGAGGAAAGGACATAAGTACCTATAATTATCCTTCTTTTAACCTCCGCGCCGAACCCCGCGGAACGGGATTGTTTGTACATGTCCAGAAGGTCGCGTCCCTCGGGGGCGCGGAAGCCGTATTTGACGCCGTCATAGCGGGCCAGGTTGGAGCTGGCCTCGGCAGGGGCGATGATGTAGTAAACCGCCAGACAGTATTCCGTATGGGGCAGGGAGATTTCCACGCACCGCGCCCCGCCCTTTTCGAGAACGCCGATGGCCGCCTCCACGGAGGCGCGGACCTCCGGATCGATCCCGGCGATGAAGTATTCCTTGGGGATGCCGATGCGCAGACCGGCAATGCCCCGGTCGAGGAAGGAACGGTAGTCGGGCACCTCGATATCTACGGAGGTCGATTCCCGGGGGTCATAGCCGGCAATGACGTTCATGAGGATGGCGCAGTCTTCCACGTCCTTGGTAAAGGGACCGATCTGATCCAGGGAGGAGGCGAAGGCCACCAGACCGAAGCGGGAGACCCGGCCGTAGGTGGGCTTCATCCCCACCACCCCGCAGAGGGCCGCCGGCTGACGGATGGAACCGCCGGTGTCGGAACCGAGGGCGGCAATGCACTCGTCGGCGGCTACCGCCGCCGCGGAACCGCCGCTGGAGCCGCCGGGGATCCGCTCGAGGTCCCAGGGGTTTCTCGTAACCCCGAACCAGGAGGTCTCCGTCGAGGAACCCATAGCGAACTCGTCCATGTTCGCCTTGCCGGTGAAAACCGCTCCCGCCGCCCGGAGTTTTTCCACCACCGTGGCGTCGTAAGGGGGAACAAAATTGCCGAGGATCCGGGAGCCGCAGGTCGTGGTCACCCCCCGGGTGCAGTAGATATCCTTCAGGGCGATGGGAATGCCCGTCAATTCCCGGAATTCGCCCCGGCGGAGGGCCTCGTCGGCGGCGGCTGCCTGGGCCTGGGCGGATTCCTTCATCAGGGTGATGTAGGCGTGCACCTTGTCTTCCACCGCCTCGATCCGCCGATATACGGAAGCGAGGAGGTCGGCGGCGGTTATTTCACCGGCACGGAGTTTATCCTGAAGTTCATGAACGGTCAACGCATGGAGTTCCATAATACCTCTTTTTTATTCAATAACTTTGGGAACCCGGAAGAATTCCCCCCGGGGGTCCGGGGCATTGGCCAGGGACAGCTCGTTGGGAAGCGACGGTTTCACCACGTCCTCCCGGAAGGCGTTGTGCAGCACCGTGGCATGGGTCATGGGCTCCACCCCCGTCGTGTCCACGGAGTTGAGTTTGTCCATATACAGGAGGATGTCGTTCAACTGAGAGGTGAACTTCTCCATCTCCTCCTCCCGGAAGTTCAAACGCGCCAGATGGGCCACATGGGCGACTTCTTCTCTGGTTATCTTCACAGTAGCGAATCCTTTCCCCTTAAAGTGAATTTTGCTGCCGGTTCCTTTTTCCTTAAAGACGGAAAATCGGAACCGTCCCCGAATTTTCAGAATACCTGCCACACAGGGTTGAGCTGATCGGCCACCCTTCGCAGGATCTGGTCCTTGCCCTGGTCGGCCTCGTATTCCATACGGTAGAGATCGTCGTCCCCAACATGGGTTTCGCCCCCCATCTCCCGCAGGACCGCCTGCACGGATTCCGTAAGACCTTCGACATGATAGCCGCCTTCGAGCACCGCCGCGAGGCGCCCCTCGCAGCAGGCGGCGGCGATGTCCAGGAGAATCCTCGTCATGTAAACATACCCCTTGGGCGTAACCCGCATATCACCCAGGGGATCCTGAAAATAGGTGTCGAATCCCGCCGAAAGGAGAATCAGCTCCGGCCGGAACTTCATGGCCACCGGCTTCAGGATGCTGCTGAAGGTCTTCACGTAGAGGGCGTCGTCGGTGCGGGCCTTCAGAGGCACATTGACGGTGTATCCCTGCCCCTCCCCCTGGCCGGTTTCCGTGAGGGCGCCGGTGCCGGGATAGGCGGGGTATTGATGGACAGAAAAATAAAGGACCTTTCTGTCCCGGTAAAAGATGTCCTGGGTGCCGTCGCCGTGATGGAGGTCCCAGTCGACGATGAGGATCCGCTGCAATCCGTATTTCGCCAGGGCATAGCGGGCACCGATGGCCACGTTGTTGAACAGACAGAATCCCGCCGCCCGATCCCGGCCGGCGTGATGCCCCGGGGGACGGACAAAGGCGAAGGCATTGGCCACCTCCCCCGTCATGACGGCGTCGACGGCGTTGAGAAAACCGCCCACCGCCAGCTTCGCCGTATCGTAGGAATCCGGAGAGGTCTGGGTATCCGGATCGAGGGAATAGCAACTTTTGCCCGCCGTACCGGCGATGAGGCTGATATAGGTTCTGCTGTGGACCAATCCGATCTCTTCGTGGGAGGCATAACGGGGGGGGATAGAGACATACCGGCCGGCCATCTCCGGTCTATTCAGCATGGCATAAACGGATTCCAGGCGGCGGGGCGATTCGGGATGGTAAAATCCCTCGCCGTGCCGCAAATACCTTTCGTCCACCACTACTCCCGTCTTCGTTTCGGGCATGCCCCACTCCCCGGTAAAATCCCTGCTTGTCTGCCGGCAAACGCCGATGCAAGACCGGGAGAAAACCGGCCTCTTCTACCACAAAACCCCTGGAAGTGCAAAAATATTTGCCATTGACAAGGGCTGGAGAGGCACTATATAAAGTCCCTCATGTTTGGAATAGGCCTGCCGGAACTGATCGTCATCGCCATTGTCGCCCTCCTGGTCGTGGGCCCGGAGAAACTTCCCGGCTTGGCCAAATCGCTGGGCAAGGGTCTCCAGGAATTCCGCCGGGCGACGGATGACGTCACGGAATCCATCAAGGACACGCTCAAGCCGGATGAAATCAAGAAAGACGTCGAAGGGCTGAAAGATTCCCTCCTATACGGCCAGAGGGATGGCGAAAAAGACAAAGAAGCCGCCCCCAAAAAGCAAGCCTGAAGATAAATCGTTGACATGACTGCCCTATGGATCGAGCCGAGGACGAAAAGTTACCGTTGACCAGCCACCTGGCGGAATTGCGGACCCGTCTCTACCGGATTCTCATAGCCGTCGGCGTGGGGTTTTTCGCCTGCTACTACTTTAAGGAACGGCTGTTTCACATCATCACGAGACCCTTGACCGAGGTCCTGCCGAAAAACAGTCACATGATCTTCACCGGTCTGCCGGAGGCCTTTTTCATCTACATGAAAATCGCCTTTTTCGCCTCCTTGATCGTCACCAGCCCCTACACCCTCTATCAGATATGGAAGTTCGTTTCCCCCGGTCTTTACGAACGGGAGAAAAGATACGTCGTGCCCTTCGTGGCCGCCTCCAGCACTTTGTTTATCGGCGGCATCCTCTTCGGCTATTTCTTTGTCCTGCCTACGGCCTTTGAGTTTTTTGTCGCCTTTTCCACGGACTTTTTGAAGCCCATGATCTCCTTTAGGGAGTATCTGTCCTTTACCATGAAATTTCTGCTGGCCTTCGGGATCTCCTTCGAACTGCCCGTATTCATCTTCTTTCTGACCAAGATCGGCATCGTCGACGCCCCGCTGCTGACCCGTTACCGACGTTACGCCATCCTCATGATCTTCATCGCCGCCGCCGTCCTGACCCCGTCCCCCGACGCCTTCAGTCAGATCCTCATGGCGGTGCCCCTGATGTTTCTCTATGAAATCAGCATCATCGTCGCCCGCTACGCGGGGAGGAAAAAAACCGCGGACCCCGGCGCCGGGGAAGCGGCCGCGGAGGAGAACGGGGATGCCTGAGCGCCTGCCGGACAACCGGGCCTTTGTCAGTCTATTGACGCTGGCCATCGGCCTGGCCGTCTTCATGGTTTTGTCCATATCCGCATATCTGCTCTATTTCTTTCTCGGTGAACTCCCCAGCGTGGACACCCTGAAGGACTACCGGCCCAGCATCGCCACCCGGGTTTACGCCGACAACAACGAACTGATCGACGAATTCTTTCTTGAGGACCGGAAGATCATCAACATCTCCGAACTGCCGAAATACGTCATCCAGGCCTTCGTCGCCGCGGAAGACTCCCGTTTCTACGAACACCGGGGGGTGGATTTTCAGGGCATTTCCCGGGCATTCTTCAAGAACATCCAGGCGGGACGAATCGTCCAAGGCGGAAGCACCATCACCCAACAGGTGGCCAAGGCCCTCTATCTGTCGCCGGAGAAGAGCTATGTCCGCAAGATCAAGGAGGCCATCCTCGCCTTCAAGATCGACCGTTACCTGACGAAGGACGAAATTCTCAATCTTTATCTGAACCATATCTATCTCGGTCACGGCACCTACGGGGTCGAGGCGGCAGCCCAGGGATATTTCGGCAAGAGCGCCCGTTATCTGACCCTGCCCGAGGCGGCCATGCTGGCCGGGCTGCCCAAGGCCCCCAGCACCTACTCCCCCTTCACCCACAGCGACCGGGCCCGACAGCGCCAGATCTACGTCCTCGAACGCATGGAGGAAGACGGTTACATCACCCGGGCGGACCGGGAAAAGGCACTCAACGCCCAGCTCACCTTCCGTTCCGTGCGTCCCAAGGAGAAGATCGCCCCCTATTTCGTCGAACACATCCGTCGGTACATCGTGGAAAAATACGGCAGCGACGTCCTCTACAAGGAGGGGCTGGAGGTTTACACCACCCTGAACATCGCCGCGCAAAAGGCCGCCCGGGATGCCGTGGAAAGGGGCTTGCGAGAACTGGAACAGCGCCAGGGATATGAGACCGGCGTGGTTCAGGGGGCGCTTGTGTCCATGGATGTGCGCACCGGCGCCGTGAAGGCCTTGGTCGGCGGCCGGGAGTTCTCCAAAAGCGAGTTCAACCGGGCAACCCAGTCCCGCCGGCAGCCGGGATCGGCTTTCAAACCCTTCATCTATACCGCCGCCTTCGACAAGGGCTTGACGCCTTCCACGCGCTTTGTGGACGCCCCGCTTTCCTTCCCCGACCCCTCCAAGCCGGACGGCCACTGGCAGCCGAAGAACTTCGACGGGAAATTTCACGGCCCCACCACCCTGAGAAACGCCATTGTTCAATCCCGGAACATCATCACCATCAAGGTGCTGCAGGAAATCGGCGTGGATTACGCCGCTTCTTACGCCACGATCATGGGGATCACCTCGCCGCTGAACCGGAACCTCTCCCTGGCCCTGGGCAGCTCCGGCGTCACCCTCCTGGAAATGGTGCGGGCCTACGGCGTCCTGGCCAATCAAGGCCGGCGGACCACGCCCTACTTCATCACCAGGATCGTGGACCGTACCGGCCATGTCTTCGAGGAAAACCAGCCGAAGGTGGAACAGGTCATCGATGCGCGCATCGCCTTCATCTCCGCCTATATCATGCAGGACGTCGTGGAAAGCGGAACCGGGCGGCGGGTGAAGAGTATCGGCCGGCCTGTGGCGGGCAAGACCGGAACGACCAACGACGTGCGGGACGCCTGGTTCCTGGGCTTCACCCCGTCGCTCATCACCGGGGTCTGGGTGGGCTTCGACCAGGAAAGATCCCTGGGCCATCAGGAGGTCGGCGGACGGGCGGCGGCCCCGATCTGGCTCTACTACATGTCCCAGGCCCTCGCCGGACAGCCCATCGAAACCTTTCCCGTGCCGGAGGGAATCGTTTTCGTCAAGGTGGACCCGAAAACCGGGGCGCCCAGCTCCGGTCCGGGGGCCATTTACGAAAGCTTCCTGGAGGGAACCACGCCCCCCGGCGCCATTCCCGTCGAGGCCGGACAGGTCAGACCCGAGGAAATGGTCCCCCGGGAAGAGGCGGAGTAACATGAGAAGCCGCCCCCTCCAGCTGGTCGTCGAGATCAAGGGCTTCCGGCGGGCAGACGCAAAGGAAAAGAAACTCGCCACGGACAATGACTATATCCCGGGGGTGAACAACCTCCAGCGGTACGGCCGCTGGGCCTTTGCCGAGTTCACGGAGGTCTACCAAATCGAGGCGGAGTTCGAGGCCAAGGTCGCAGCGGAGTTCGACAGGACGATCGGCGACGCCCTTTGCCGCGAACCGTAAGAACCATGAGGCGAAGAATTACCTTTACTCTTAGTAACACCTATGTTACCATTTGATCGATCTCCGAGGCATTCATGAAGATCCTCGAGTATGTGACAACGAATGGTTCGAGCCCTTTCCGCTCCTGGTTCGAAGGGCTCGATGGCCGCGCGGCGGCAAAGGTAAGACGGCCCTGATCCGCATGGGGATGGGAAACCGGTCGAACATAGAAAGCGTCGGGGCCGGCGTTTACGAAAGAAAGATCGATTACGGCCCCGGCTACCGCGTCTATTTCGGCATGGATGGCGATGAACCGATCATCCTGGTCGGCGGCGGCGCCAAGAAGCGCCAAGCCCAGGACATCGAAACGGCCAAGGCACACTGGATCGATTATCAGGCCAGAAAGAAGCAACGATAGGGGAGGCGAGCAATGCCGCTGACAAGAGATTTCAGGGAAACGGTCATGGCCCGGGTGAAGTCGGACCCGGATTTCAGAAGTGAGCTGATCGTGGAGGCGACCAACGCCTTCCTCATGGACGACATCGAAACAGGCAAAGCCCTGCTCCGCGACTATCTGAACGCCACCGGATCTATCACCCATATTGCCCGGGAATTGCAGATCAACGAAAAGAGCCTGCGCCGCATGCTCGGCCCGAAAGGGAACCCGACCCTGAAGAATTTCCTAAGCCTCCTGAAGGTGTGCAGTTCCGCGGAGCGCCTCACGCTTCAGGTCTGTCAGCATTGAACCATGAAAACGGCTCAGGCAATGAAAAGAAAGACAAATTTCGACAAATATCTCGAAGAGCAACTCAAGGATGAGAAATTTGCCGAACGTTTCAAGAAAGCCGGTGAAGCATGGGATGTCGCGTTGGAGCTGGCCGCCTTGAGAAAGGAATCCGGTCTTTCGCAGAAGGAGTTGGCCAAACGGGTGGGCACGACCCAGCAGCAGATCAGTCGCCTGGAATCGCCAGCCCATGAAGGCCATCCTCTGAGCATGCTCAGAAGGGTCGCCGAGGCCTCGACGCCACGATCCACGTCGAACTGCTGCGCGAAAAGCAAAGGAAAACTGTGGGCATCGCCGAAGGGGATTTGCATTACGGAAAGTTGAAATGAACGCCGACCTCCACATGGCCGATGACCTGAAGAACACCGGCAAGGGGAACCTCTTCGTCATCTTCGGCGAGCCGGACACCGACATCCTGGGCAGGTTGGACGAGGTGAAAGCCATTTCGAGCACAAAAATTGCTTTTTGATCATTATCGGAGGGGGATGATGGAATTCAGGGAAATCATTTACGAAAAGAAGGAAGGGATCGCGACGGTCACCATCAACCGGCCGGAAAAGTACAACGCCTGCACGCCGGTGACGATCTATGAACTCACCCGGGCCTTCACGGACGCCTGGGTGGACACGGAGGTAGGCGTGGTGGTTCTCACCGGTGCGGGCGACAAGGCCTTCTGCACCGGCGGCGACCAGTCCCTACGGGAGAAAGGCGGGTACGGCGGCACCGTCGCCGCCCTTCCCCTGGAGGTGGGCTGGCAGCAGGTATCGCTCCTCATCCGCACCATCCCCAAACCGGTCATCGCCCGGGTCAACGGCTTCGCCATCGGCGGGGGAAACGTCTTCCAGGTGGTCTGCGACCTCTCCATAGCCGCGGAAACCGCCCAGTTCGGCCAGGCGGGCCCCCGGGTGGGCAGCTTCGATCCCGGGTACGGCACCGGCGACCTCGTCCGGGCCGTGGGCATGAAAAAAGCCAAGGAAATATGGTATCTGTGCCGGCGCTACACCGCCCGGGAGGCCCTGGAAATGGGTCTCGTCAACGCCGTCGTCCCCCTGGACCAGCTCGACGCCGAGGTGGAAAAATGGTGCCGTGAGCTTCTGGAAAAGAGTCCCACCGCCTTAAAGATGCTCAAGTACGCCTTCCACGGGGAGACGGACGGGGTGATGGGCATCTCCAACCTGGGGGTGGGCGGACTGAGCATGTTCTACGAGACGGACGAATCCCTGGAGGGCAAGCGCGCCTTCATGGAAAAGCGCCGACCGGACTACACCCGCTTCCGCAAGAAATGAACCCTGAATCGCCATGTTTATCCAAAACGATGGAAACGGTTTAAGGGACATCGCATGGATGTGTTTTCCTAATAAACCCCATGCCCGGTTCGAGCACAACGAAAGATGAAAATTGTCCGGCACTTGTGGACATTGTTACATAAAAACTCACGGCAAATAGCCGAGCGGCCCTTCCGACATTAAATCAGCACACAGGTTTGACAATTAAAACCGTCTGTGTTAGTCGGGGCAACTTAACGGACAAAGGCGGCAACACCGGATGATCATGGAGGAAAGACAGACCCTGAAATTATCGCTTTCGGACTGGATTACCCTGGCCCGACCGCCCTTTCATACCGTCGGCGTTCTGCCCTTCGTCCTGGGCGCCGTCCTGGCTTACCGGTTGGAAAACGTCTTTCATCTCGAAGTCTTTCTCTTGGGGCTGGCGGCGGTGATCCTCATTATGCTCTCCACCTACCAGTTAGGGGAGTTTTTTGACCAGCAGGAGGACCGGATATCCCGCAACGCCTCGCCCAGTCGTTTCGCCGGCGGCTCCGGTATCATGCCCACCGGCCGGGTATCGGCATCCGTGCCCCTATGGAGCGGTGTCGCCAGCTTCGTCATGGCCTGCCTGATCGGTTTGGTTCTCCAGTTCCACTATAAAACGGGGTCCTATACCCTCCTCATCGGCGCCGTCGGCGCCCTGGCGGGGTTCTTCTACTCCACGCGACCCGTCCGGCTGGTCGCACGGGGCGTCGGGGAGATCCTGATCGGCTTCTGCTACGGCTGGCTTCCCGTGGCGGCGGCCTTCTATATCCAGACGGGTTACATCCACGACGTGATCCACTGGATCGCCGTCCCCATAGGCTTTTCCATCTTCAACGTCATCCTCCTCAACGAATTCCCCGACTACGAGGCGGACCGCGCGACCGGCAAGAGGAATCTCCTGGTACGCTTCGGCAGAGATACGGGCCGGGTCATCTATGCGCTCCTCGCCGTCCTGTCAGGGCCGGCCGTGCTGCTGTCCGTCCGGGCCGGCGTACCGGTACAGGTTCTCTACCCTTATCTGCCCGTATTCCTGCTGTCCTTGGTGCTCGTCGTCATGGCGGCCCGGCGCCTCGACCGAGACCGCCGGTTGCTGGAGTGGATGTGCGGCCTCAACATCGGGGTGAACCTCGGCACCACGGCTTGTTATCTTTTCGCGTACCTATAGTCCGATGAGCCTCCGCAAACCCTTTTTCCTTCCCCCCTCCCTGATGTTTCGACAATTGGGCAGCGCCCTCCTCATGGCCTACCTGAACCGCTGGCGGCGCTTTCCCCAATGGCTCCGGCACCACAGTCTCCGCTCCCTGCCCGTAGCCAACGGCGCCCTGGGCATGGGCTGTATCGGCTACCCCGGCCACCCGGTATGGGAGGTCACCGCCGCATGCAATCTCCGTTGCATCCACTGTCATGCGGGAAGCGGGAAACCCGATCCCCAGGAACTCAACACCGATGAGGGTAAACGACTCATCGACGAGCTGGCGGCGATGGACGAATTTCGGACCCTGATCTTTACCGGCGGCGAACCCCTCGTCCGGGAGGATATCTACGAACTCCTCCGGCACGCTCAGCAAGCGGGCTTCGCCAACATCATCGCCACCAACGGGACCCTCATCGACGAGGAGACGGCCTACAAGCTCAAGGATCACGGGGTTGTCTGTCACGCCATCAGCGTGGATGCCGCCGACCCGGCGGTGCACAACTTCATCAGGAACAAGCCCGAGGCCTTCGACCTCGCCCTCCGGGCCATCGAGGCGACGAAGAAGGCGGGGATCCTGCTGCAGATCAACACGACGGCCATGGAGTACAATATGTCCCACCTCGGCGACCTCATAGACTTCGTCGCGGCGCAGGACGCGGGGATCATGCTCATGTACCAGCTCGTCGCCGTGGGCCGGGGCGAAAAGATCAGCAACGCCACCCTGAAGAAGAGTGCCAATCGCCGACTCAGCGAACTGATCACGGCCAAGCAGAGAAACGTGCAGACCGTCATCGAACCCGTAGCCGGCCCCCAGTACTGGCCCCACATGCTCAAGGCCCGGGGGTTCGACAGCGGCCGGCGGCTGAAGCTCGCCGAGAAGGTATTCCACGGCTGTGCCGCCGGTCGGGGTTTCGTCTATATAAAGGCCAACGGCGACGTCTGGCCCTGTCCTTTCGTGGAGGTATCGGGCGGGAACGTCCGGGAACGCGCTTTTCGTTCTATCTACGAAGACTCCCAGGTATTCCGGGACCTCCGGAGGAGAGAGCAGACCCTCAAGGGGATGTGCGGGGAATGCGATTTCCGTACCGTTTGCGGCGGGTGCCGGGGACGGGCCCTGGCATACAGCGGCGACTATCTCGCCGAAGACCCCCGGTGTTTCATCAGGGAGAGAAATCCCGGGACATGAAAACAATCGCTTCCGAAAAACGATGGTGATAATTCCCTTGGCGATGGGAACAAAAAACCGCTTGACAAGGACCGATAATTTTCGTACGGTGCCTTCACTTTTTCAGTATGAAAGCGGATAAACCACCAAGATGAAGAACAAACTCATTGTACCGGGCAGCGTAGTTGTAGTCATCGTACCGAGGGGGACTGCTGCTCGGTGTTTTTAAAAACCCTTTAAAAACCAGAGCCGCGGGCCCCTGAAACCCGCGGCTTTTTTATTATACGAAAGGCCGCATCTCCGAAAAGATCGCGGCTTTTTTTATGGTCAAAATCAAACATCCATGTAAGGAGGTGCCATAAAGTGCAATTGAGAGGAGCAGAGATACTGATCAAGGTGTTGAAGGAGGAGGGGATCCATACGATCTTCGGCTATCCCGGGGGCGTGCTCCTGGATATCTACGACGAACTCCACAAGGGCCAGATCCGCCATATCCTGGTCCGTCACGAACAGGGGGCGGTCCATGCGGCGGACGGGTTCGCCCGGGCCTCCGGCCAGGTCGGGGTGGCCCTGGTAACCTCCGGCCCCGGGGCGTCCAACACGGTGACGGGAATCGCCAACGCCTATATGGATTCCATCCCCATCGTCGTCCTCACCGGCCAGGTGCCCACCCATCTCATCGGGACCGACGCCTTCCAGGAGGTGGACATCGTGGGCATCACCCGCCCCTGTACGAAGCACAACTTCCTCATCAAGCGGGTGGAAGAGGTGGCCAAAACCCTTCACGAGGCCTTCCATATCGCCCGTTCCGGACGGCCGGGCCCCGTGCTGGTGGACCTGCCCAAGGACGTCATGGCGGCGGTGACGGACTACGAACCGCAGCCACCGCGGAAGATCGAGGAGGCCAAACCGCGCCCCGCCTCGAAGAAGGCCTTTTATGTGATGGATTTGATTTCCGAAGCGGCCAAGCCGATGATTCTCTCCGGCGGCGGCGTCATCCTCGGCGGCGCCGCGGCGGAGCTCCGGAAGATGGCCTGGCGGACCAAAATGCCCGTCTCCTCCACCCTCATGGGCCTGGGGGCCTTCCCCGGCTCCGATCCCCTCTGGCTGGGCATGCCGGGGATGCACGGCACCTACTACGCCAACATGGCCATCAGCCATTGCGACCTCCTGATCGCCATCGGCATGCGCTTCGACGACCGGGTGACGGGCAAGATCGATCATTTCGCCCCCAACGCCAAGATCGTCCATGTGGATGTGGATCCCTCGTCCATCAACAAGAACGTCATGGTGGACGTCCCCATCGTCAGCGACTGCAAAAGCGCCCTCCAGAGCTTCAATGCCCTCCTGGAACAGCAGAATTTCAGCGTCACCGACGAACAGCGGCAGGAGTGGTTCGATCAGATCGCGGCGTGGCGCCGGGAGAATCCCTTGAGCTACTGCCAAAGCGATACGGAGATCAAGCCCCAGTTCGTCATCGAGACCCTCTACAAGCTGACGAAGGGCAAGGCCATCATCACCACCGAGGTCGGTCAGAATCAGATGTGGGCGGCCCAGTTCTATCAGTACGACGAACCCAACACCTTCCTGTCCTCCGGCGGCCTGGGTACGATGGGTTACGGCTTCCCCGCGGCCCTGGGGGCGAAGATCGCCTTCCCGGACAAACTGGTCGTGGATATCGCCGGGGACGGCAGTATCCAGATGAACATCCAGGAGATGGCCACGGCGATCCAGGACAACATCCCCGTAAAGATCGTCCTGCTCAACAACGGCTTTCTCGGCATGGTCCGCCAGTGGCAGCAGCTTTTCTACGGCAAACGGTATTCCCATACGGACATGACCTATCAGCCGGACTTTCTGAAGTTGGCGGAAGCTTACGGTTGGCTGGGGTTGCGGGCGACCAAACCCGAGGAAGTGGAACCGGTGCTCAAACAGGGTCTGGAAGCCCCCGGACCGGTGCTCATGGATTTCCGCGTCGCCCGGGAGGAATGCGTCTATCCCATGGTGCGACCCGGCGGACCCATCCACGAGATGACCCTGGGCCGGGAGATGGCGAACTGAAGGTCGCACCCGGGGCGGGAACCGTGAAAAACCGAAGACATCTCTACGGTTGCCGGTTTTTCACGGAACGAGACAGTCACCCTACCCCGGGCGGGCGTGATGGAAATCGGTTGATCCTGTAGAGCATCGGGATCAAACTTGATCGAATATTGAAACAATAACGGAGGTAACAAGACAAGTTATGGAAAAGAAAGAATATACCCTGGCGCTTTTGGTCAGCAACAAACCCGACGTGCTCGCCCGTGTAGCCGGCATCCTGGGCGGTCGGGGCTACAACATCGAGACCCTGTGCGTGGACGCCACCCTGGACCCCGCCTACTCCAAGATCATCCTCACGACGATCCAGGACCGGGCGACGATGACCAAGATCGAAAAGCAGCTCATCAAGCTCATCGACGTGCACAAGGTTACGGACCTCACCAAGGTGGAATCGGTGACCCGGGAGCTGATGCTCGTCCGGATGAAACTCACGGATACGAACAAGGGACACCTGGCCCTGATCATCGATACCTTCAACGGCCGGGTGGTGACCATGAACGGCGATAACTGCGTCATCGAGATCACCGGTGAGAGGGCCTTGATCGAAAAGGCCCTCGCGAGCTTGAAACCTTTGGGCATTGATGATATGGCCCGGACAGGTATCATTTCTCTGGAGCGCCAGCTTTAAAAGCGTTTCCCTGGTTAACCGACACCCGCGAACGATGGAAACGGTCTCAAGTAGATCGCGGGGATGTTATTTTACACTGAAAAGGAGGTCGTTATGGCAAAGTTGAACATTGGCGGGGTCGTGGAAGATGTGATCACCGCAGAGGAATTCACCCTGGATATGGCCCGGAAGGCCCTCAAGGACGAGGTCGTGGCGGTGATCGGTTACGGGGTCCAGGGACGTGGTCAGGCCCTGAACATGAAGGACAACGGCATCAATGTCATCGTCGGCGAAGGGGACTACAACTGGCAGAAGGCCATCGACGAGGGCTTCGTCCCCGGCAAGACACTTTTTCCGCCCATGGAGGCGGCGGCCCGGGGAACGATCATCCAGTATCTCCTCTCCGATGCCCAGCAGAAGGCCATCTGGCCGGAGCTCAAGCCGCACCTCACCAAAGGCAAGGCCCTGTACTTTTCCCACGGCTTTTCCATCGTTTACAAGGAGCAGACCGGCGTTATTCCGCCGCCGGACATCGACGTGATCCTCGTGGCCCCCAAGGGTGCCGGGCGGACCGTCCGGGACAACTTCCTGGCCGGCAGCGGCATCAATTCCAGCTTCGCGGTCTTCCAGGACGCCACGGGCCGGGCCCGGGAGCGGACCCTGGCGACGGGTGTGGCCATCGGCTCCGGCTACCTCTTCCCCACGACCTTCGAGATGGAGGTTTACAGCGATCTCACCGGCGAGCGGGGCGTCCTCATGGGCTGTCTGGCGGGGGTCCTCGAGGCCCAGTACAACGAACTCCGCAAGCGGGGCCACAGCCCCAGCGAGGCCTTCAACGAAACCGTGGAAGAACTCACCCAGAGTCTCATGCCCCTCGTCGCCCAGAACGGTATGGACTGGATGTACGCCAATTGCAGCACCACCGCCCAGCGGGGGGCCCTGGACTGGAAGAACCGCTTCCGCGACGCCGTCGCTCCGGTTTTCACGGAGCTCTATGACCGCGTCGCCGCCGGCAAGGAAACGGAGATCGTCCTGAAGGCCGGCGCCGCCGCCGATTACCGCGACACGCTCCAGAAGGAGCTGGATCTTATGAAAAACAGCGAGATGTGGCAGGCCGGCGCGGTCCTGCGGGCCCTGCGTCCTGAACGCCGGAAGAAATAACATCATAAGGAGGGACTCATGCGCAGCGACTTGATGAAAAAAGGTTTGGAGCGGGCACCGCACCGCTCCCTGTTCAAGGCCATGGGCTATACGGACGAGGAGATCAATCGCCCGCTCATCGGCGTAATCAATTCCGCCAACGAGATCATTCCCGGGCATATCCATCTGCAGATCATCACCAACGACGTCAAGGCGGGCATCCGCCTCGCCGGCGGGACGCCGGTGGAATTTCCCGTCATCGGTATCTGCGACGGCATCGCCATGGGCCATACAGGCATGAAATATTCCCTGGCCAGCCGGGAACTCATCGCCGACTCCATCGAATCGATGGTCATCGCCCATCCCTTCGACGCCCTGGTGATGGTCACCAATTGCGACAAGATCATCCCCGGCATGCTCATGGCGGCGCTGCGGATCAACATCCCCACCATCGTCCTCAGCGGCGGCCCTATGCTGGCAGGCAAACTCAGGGGGAAAACAATAGATCTCATCAGCGTTTTCGAGGGGGTCGGCAAGGTCAAGGCCAAGAGCATCACCCAGAAGGAACTCGACGATATCGAAGATTGCGCCTGTCCCGGCTGCGGCTCCTGCTCCGGAATGTATACCGCCAACTCCATGAACTGCGTCACCGAGGCCCTGGGGCTCGGTCTGCCGGGCAACGGCACGATCCTGGCCGTCCATGCCGCCCGGCGTCGCCTGGCCAAGGAAGCGGGGATGAAAATCATCCAGCTCCTGAAAAAAGACATCAAACCCCGGGACATCGCCACCCTCGAGGCCTTCAAGAACGCCATCGCCGTAGACATGGCCCTGGGCTGTTCCACCAACACGGTCCTCCACATCCCGGCCGTGGCCCACGAGGCAGGGATCAAACTCGATCTCGATCTCTTCAACGAAATCAGCAAGAAAACCCCCAATCTCTGCAAACTCAGTCCGGCGGGGGCCCATCACCTTGAGGACCTCGACGCCGCCGGCGGCATCCAGGCGGTGATGAAGCGCATTTCTTCCCTGGGGGTGATAAATGAAAAGTGTTTGACCGTGACGGGCAAGACCGTCGGTGAAAACATCAAGGCGGCGACGGTACTGGACGACAGCGTCATTCGCACCCTCGACAACCCCTACATCAAGGAAGGGGGTCTGGCTATTCTCCGCGGCAATCTCGCCCCCGACGGCTGCGTCGTCAAGCAGTCCGCCGTGGCGGAGAACATGCTGGTCAACGAAGGGCCGGCCCGGGTCTTCGATTCCGAAGACGACGCGATCAAGGCGATCCTGGGCGGCAAGATCAAGGCGGGGGATATCGTCGTGATCCGTTATGAAGGGCCGAAAGGCGGCCCGGGGATGCGGGAGATGTTGGCCCCCACCTCGGCCATCTCCGGTATGGGCCTGGACACCACCGTGGCCCTCCTCACCGACGGCCGTTTCAGCGGCGGTACCCGGGGCGCCGCCATCGGGCATATCTCCCCGGAGGCGGCGGAAGGGGGTCCCATCGGTCTGGTCAAGGAAGGGGACATCATCGCCATCGATATCCCGAAGAAGAAGATCACCCTCAAGGTAGCGGCGGAGGAGCTGAAAAAGCGCAAGAAGGAGTGGAAGCCAAAAACGCCAGCCATCACCACCGGCTACCTGGCCCGCTACGCCAAGCTGGTGACCTCGGCCAGCACGGGGGCGATCTTCAAGGACTGAGGTCCGCAAGGCGCTCCCGCCGCCGACAATCGAAGCCCCGGGTTATGGTATGGGAATCCCATAAATAATCCGGGGCTTTTCGTTTCACGCCGGAAATGACGCCAACCGCATATGTGTTGCCTTGATTGTCGTTCCTCGCAAGGGACATTGATCATCACCGGTCGGCATCGGTATGAATCCGGCCGCTTCCCGAACTTCGCCTTCGTCCCCCACAAGTCGTAATATCCGGCGAGATCGACCGCTTCCTCGGTTCATGAACCGATCCGGCGGCGAATCCGGATATCACCCGCCTTCCCAGCCTTTGAAGCCGCTCAGGGTGGGGGCGGGTAGCGGGCTGTAATGATAGACGTCGTATTCCGTCTTTGTCTCCAGCAGCTCGTCGATCCGCTTCTGGATCGCCACCCGCTCCGGCGAGGCCAGCCAGCCCTTCCAGGCCGCCAAACTGTCCCAGGTGCTGATGACCAGATACTCATCTGGTTTTTCCACGTGGCGCATCGTTTCCCCGGTTATATATCCGGGACTGGCCGTCGCCGCGTTGCGCAGTTCTTTGATGAGTGACAGGAGTTCTCCTTCCTTTGCCGCCGGAACTTTCCTTTTGATGAGAATTTTCACCGACATGGCACTTCCCCCCTTTCCTTTGAAACGACATCCCCAACCGATGGAACCCGTTTGCTGCAACCTCGTTCCTGCTCGCGTCGCTTCCTTCCTCTCTCACCTCCCTTACGTGTAAGCCCTGTCAGCAGTTTAACTTATTATAAAACCATGAACCGCCGGTGTCAACGAGGTCCGCAAGGTCTGTCAAGAGCACCGCGAGATCCACGGGAAACAAGGGCAACGGATTTATATGAAAATGTCCGCAATTGACCGACAATTTTCATCTTTCGTTGTGTCTGCGGCAGGCATGGTGGTTAGTAACATCGAGGTTGTTTCCTTTGATTGCAATATGCCGCAACGGATCATCCGGGGCGGCAGCGAGAAGGTACCCGGTTGACAAAGGGCGGCGAATCGTCGTAGGCATGGGGACCATGATTCCCGCACGTCTGGAAAATTTCACCGTCGTTCTCCATAAGCCCAAGTTCCCGGGCAATATCGGTTCTGTGGCCCGCTGTCTGAAGAACATGGGGATGGGGAAACTTGTCGTTTCGGAGGCCGGTCCGTTCGAGGCGGCGGAGATGAAGATCATGTCCACCCATTTCGCCGCCGACCTTATCGACAACATCAAATATTACGATAGTCTTGGGGAAGCCCTATCCCCGTTTCAATACATCGTCGGCACCACCTCCCGGCTCGGGTCCGCCCGCGGCCCTGTCGTTTCTCCTCGGGAAATAGCCCCGTCGCTGGCGGAGCTGTCGCAGCACAACGAGGTGGCCCTGCTGTTCGGCTCCGAAGACAAGGGCCTAAGCAACAGCGACCTGCGGTTTTGCCATGCCGTCGTCGCCATTCCGGTGTCGGAGCAGCTCAAATCCATCAATCTGTCCCATGCGGTGATGATCCTCTGCTACGAGATATTTCTGGCGGGTACGGAACGCCGGAAGGCCTTTACGCCGAAACTGGCCACCTCCCGGGAGCTCGAGGGGATGTATGACCAGCTCAAGGAGGTGTTGATGGAAATCGGCTTCCTGAATCCCCAGAACCCCGATTACTGGTTGATGCACATCCGCCGTCTTTTTTCCCGCACCGGTCTTTTTGCCCGAGACGTGAAAATCATCCGGGGCATCTGCCGGCAGATCCGGTGGGCCGTCAGGAACAAAACTCCTTGACATTAGACGCCTTTGATTACAGAAATGGGGTCATTATCATCGGGGTTTTCTATCGCCTCGATGAAAAATCACTGGAGATTGTAAGAATGAGGCTTATGAAAACAATGGCGGCGCTATTGCTGGTGGTGATGATGCTGCCCGGTCTGACGGGCTGTTGGTATGCCGCGGCGGCAGGCGCCGGCGCCTACGGCGGATACAAAGCGAAGGAGGCGGGTTACTCTCTCCAGAGTCCGGTGAAAAAGGACTCAACCGGCAAGCAAAGCGGCAAAAAGGAAACCAAGCAGGATTCGACGCAAAAGCAGTGACCCTCCTCACCGTCCTGCCGAGATTTTCCTTTCCCACCGCAGCTTATAGCCAAGGAGAGAGGTGCAAACCTCTCCGGTCCTTCTGCGGCAATATTTCTAAAGACGGAGCCTATTCCTTGGTCCTTACCTTGACCGAGATGCTGCGGCAGCACTCGGCGTTTTTCACTACGAAGCAGTCCGGTTTTTCCATTAGCTGATACTGGCCGGTGGCCTCGATTTCCAGATCATCCTTGCTCAAACCCTCCTTGGGGATGAACAGCATCCTGCCGATGGGAATACCCGCTTCTTTCAAAAGTGCCATTACCTTAACCTCTTCCTTAGTATTGTCGCTGTCCAAGATTTTCAGTATCGTTCATACTAACGCACGAGGATAAGTCCCGTCCATATGACCCGTTCCCGGACGGGAAAGAACAGAGGCAATCCTGCCTGCGCCAGCGTCGCAACGACGTCGATGCCCATGGCCTCCAGCGACGGCCGGGCCCGGAAGGGAAAACGGCAGTGCGTGCCCCCCTCGGCGGCCACGCATACCGCACAGAGGCGGCAGCAACCGCCGATCAATCCGGCGGCGAAGCGAAAGCCGTTCCGGAAGGCCTCCCGCTCTCCCAGGTTGACGAGTTCATGAAGCCTGCCGGCGGGGGCAAAAACATCCGGGGTGGGAAAATTTTCTTCCCCACCGGCAATCTCTCCCCCGACCTGGAGAATCACCGCCTCTTCATAAAGGCGGAGCGCCCGGCGGAATTCTCCGACGGACATGACGAACGGCGGGCACATGAGATTCTTCCCGTAGCTGTCGCAAACCGGCACCCGGCATTTCAGCCGGACCCTTTCGTCCACCACGATCCGCTCCGCCGGAATGGCCGCCGCGGTTGCGGCTCCCCGTTCCCTGAGAAAAGAGATAAGCGATTGAATGGCCCCCCCTGTGTCCTGCAGACTCGCCATATGTTCGACTCCCAGGAGCCGGTCGGCATTTTTCCATCCCGGATCCTCGTTTTTTCTCCTTTCAGGAGGAGGAAAGGGGTTCGACGGTTCCTTCATAACTTGCCCCGGTCAATTTTTCAACCCCCGTCTCGGTCACCAGAAAGGTGTCCTCGACACCGACGACACCCAGTCCGGGGAAGCTGAATTTCGGCTCCAGGGCCAGCACCATGCCCGCCTCCAGGGGGGTCCTTCCCCCCGCGGCAATAACCGGGGCCTCGTCCAGCTCCAGGCCGATACCGTGGCCGCAGAAACCGGCCCGCGTATCCCCAAAGCCCAAAAAGTGTTCCGCCAGGCCGAAATCCGCCGCCAAATGCTGCGCCAACCCAAAAAGCTCTCCGGTGAGGGCGCCGGGCTTCATGGCGGTCGCCAGGGAAGTCTCGATGGCAAGGGCGGCTTGGTAAGCTTCCGCCAGGATATCCGGTAGGGGACCGATGGAAAGGGTACGGGTCTGATCGACGATGTACCCCCCCCAGGCGCCCACCAGGTCCATAATCACCGGCTCATGACGGCCGATCCTCCGAAACCCCGAGCCTTGCGGCGAGGCGGAACTCAGGCCCATCCCCCCCGTGGGGCTGTCCACGAAGGTCAGGCTGGCCGCCTCCGGACCGGACAGCAGATGGCCCCAATATACCTCCTGATTGAAACCGCGCATCCGCACCAGCCCCTGATGACCCCGCTTTCGGGCTGCACACTCGATCACGGCCGCCAGTTCCACCTCCATTATCCCTTCCCGGAGGTTGTCCTTGGCCACCGCCACCATATAATCCGCCAGGTCGGCTGCCCGGCGGACAACGCCCACTTCATAGGCGGACTTGATCATCCGCACCTGCCGGACAGCCGGCCAGATATCGACGATTTCTCCAGGGTTCAGGGACTCCCGCCAGCGCCGATAATGATTCACCGGCAAGACATCCAGCTCCATCCCGAGCCTGCGGAGCCTTCCAACGCCGCAGCGGGACAGAACTTCCGGTATCTCCTGCAAGGAAGACACGGGGACGACCGCCTTCAGCTCCGAGTCCCGCCGGATGCGTTCCGGGTTTCTGCGGACAAACAAGAGCGGTG
The DNA here is from genome assembly GCA_018056545.1 of Syntrophobacterales bacterium. Lineage (GTDB taxonomy): Bacteria > Desulfobacterota > Syntrophia > Syntrophales > UBA8958 > UBA8958. The sequence goes on along the minus strand of JAGPFL010000010.1, from coordinate 16,923 downwards.
CGTCATCCAGGGGGACAAACAGTCCTCCCTGGGGAACGGCCCCGGAAAAATAGAAGAGATTGGTGTTCTCGAGGATCAGGGCGCCGTCGATCTCCAGGGCGGCCATAAGCGCCCGGAGCCTCCCGAGGCGGGCCTGCAGCTCCTCCCCGGGAGTGGGACCGATTGCCCATGCCTGCCGATCAGTACTCCATGCCGGCCCGTTCCTTGATTCCTCTGGTGTAGTGATGCCTTATCTCCTTAATTTCACTAACCGTGTCGGCCAGATCAACGATTTCCTGAGGGGCGTAACGACCCGTGAGGATGAGATCCACCGCCGCCGGCTTGTTAACCACCAGATCCACTACCTCGGGCAGGGGAATCAGTTTGAAATTCAGGGCCACATTTATCTCGTCGAGGATGACGAGATCGTAGTCCCCCGAAGCGACAATCTGCCGGGACAAATCCAGCCCCGCTCTGGCCAGCTCGATGTCCACGGGTGCGGGGTTGTCCCGCATGACGAAGCTGTCCAGACCGCTCTGACGGATGGTGAAATCAGGAAACGCCTTTTCCGCGGCCAGCACTTCACCGTATTTTCTCCCTTTCATGAACTGGATCATGCAGACCTTGCGCCCATGCCCCAAGGCCCGCAGGGCCTGGCCTACAGCGGCGGTTGTCTTCCCCTTTCCGTCGCCGGTGATAACCATGACGATGCCCCGGTTGAATTTCGCCAAGGTCTCTTCGATAAGGTTGTCCGCCACCGTTGTCCCCCCCCATTTATGAAAAAGTCCGCCACTGTATGGTAATTTTCACCGTTTTCGGCCCCTGCTTAACATGCTTGGCCTTGAGAACAAAAACCCGGGATGCTCGTGTCATCCCGGGTTTTTGTGATTAAAAAAACAAATTTAGGTGCTGCATTCCTTCAGATACCGTTTCGCTACATCTTCGGCAAGGGTGTAGGGATCCGTTTCCTTGTCGATGAGCTTCTGGATCATCCCCTCGATCTCGCCATCCTTTACCAGGCGGTTCAAGACCGGTTCCAGAACACTGTTCCGGATGGCTTCGTTAAGCTCCACCACCGCCTTCCGGCGGATGCGGGAACCGAGCAGATCGTGATCCACCAAGTGCTGGTAGTGCTTCATGATCGTCCCCGACAACTCCTCGAGACTTTTCCCGAATCCCTCCGGCTCGAAGGCGTTTTCCACCCGAATGATGGGTGGACGCCAGCCCGCCGCAAAGGTCTCCGGCGGTGCCATGTCCAACATGGCCATGATTTCCCGCCGCAGTTTGGAGGATCCCTCCCGGTCCGCCTTGTTGATCACGAAGATGTCGGCGATCTCCATAATGCCCGCCTTGATGGCCTGGATCTCGTCGCCCATCCCCGGAATCAGGACCACGATGACCGTATGGGAATGGTTGATGATGTCCACTTCCTGCTGACCGGTCCCGACGGTTTCCACGATAATTACATCCTTGCCCATGACATCCAGGATATGGATGGCATCACCCACAGCCTTGGCCAGTCCGCCCAGGGCACCGCGGGTGGCCAGGGAACGAACGAAAACCCCCGGATCCTCCGCATGGCGCTGCATACGGATCCGGTCGCCCAGAATGGCGCCGCCGGTGAACGGACTCGTCGGATCCACCGCCAGGACGCCCACGGTTTTCTCCTTCTTCCGGAAGGACTCCACCAAACCGTCCACCAATGTGGACTTACCCGCCCCCGGAGAACCCGTGATGCCGATGACATGGGCCTTACCGGTCAGGGGAAAGATGTGTTTGATCGTGGTTCTCGCTTCATCGATACCGTCTTCCAGGTTGCGTATAAGGCGGGAGGCCGTTCGTACGTCTCCACCTCGAATTTTCTTAACTTTTTCCATGATTTCAAGCCCTTGGTTGCACATTCGTTCGGAACCATTCCACGATACTATCCAGGGTTGCCCCGGGAACCCAGATGGCCTTCAGGCCGGCGTCATAGAGCATCTGAAAATCCTGCTCGGGAATGATGCCGCCGCCCACGACGGTGATGTCGTCGGCACCCTTCTCCTTGAGCAGTTTGGCCACCGCGGGGAACAGATACCGATGGGCACCGGACAGGCAACTCAGCCCCACCACATCCACATCTTCCTGGATTGCCGCGGATGCGATCTGTTCCGGCGTCTGATGACAACCGGTGTATATGACCTCGAAGCCGGCATCTCGGAAACAGCGGGCCAGAACCCTGGCGCCGCGGTCATGACCGTCCAGACCGGGTTTGGCTACCATCACACGAAGTTTTCTCTCTGCCATAGCGAATATCCCTCCTCAAGTCGTTCTCTTAGTACAATCCCGGATCCCGGTATTCACCGTAAACTTCCCGATATACGTCGCAGATCTCCTGAACGGAAGCCAGGCTCTTCACCGCCTCGATGCAATAGGGCATGACATTGTCACCCTTCTTGCAGGCGTTCTTGATGTCGTCCAGGGCCTTCTTCACCGCCTTGTTGTCCCGTTTACGACGCACTGCTTTCAGGCGCTCGATCTGCTGAAGCTCCACGGAATCGTCGATCTCGACCAGGGGGATGGGGGTCGCCTCGGCGGAGACGTACTTGTTGATACCGATCATGATCTTCTCGCCCGCATCGACCTGTCGCTGGAAGAGATAGGAGGCGTCGGAGATCTCCAACTGGGGGAAGCCCTTCTCGATGGCCGCCACCATGCCGCCCATCTCGTCGATCTTGTGGATGTACTCCCAGGCCTTCTCTTCCATCTCGTTGGTCAGGGCCTCGACAAAGTAGGAACCCGCCAGGGGATCGATGGTGTTGGCCACTCCGGTTTCCTCGGCGATGATCTGCTGGGTCCGCAGGGCGATCTGCACGGCGTGATCCGAAGGCAGGCAGAGAACTTCGTCCAGGGAGTTTGTGTGCAGCGACTGGGTCCCGCCCAACACGGCCGCCAGGGCCTCCGTCGCCGTCCGGATGACGTTGTTGTAAGGCTGTTGCGCCGTCAGGGAACATCCCGCCGTCTGGGTATGGAAACGCATCCACCATGAACGGGGATCCTTGGATTTGTAACGCTCCCGCATGGCCTTCGCCCAGATCCGCCGGGCCGCCCGCATCTTGGCGATCTCTTCGAAGAAATCGATGTGGGAATTGAAGAAGAAGGACAGCCGCGGGGCGAACTCGTCCACATCCAGACCTTTGCGGCGGATGACGTCTTCCACGTACTCCATGCCGTCCCGGAGGGTGAAGGCCAACTCCTGCACCGCCGTCGCCCCGGCCTCACGGATATGGTACCCGCTGATGCTGATGGTGTTCCACCGGGGGACGTATTTCGTCCCGAATTCCACGGTGTCGCTGATCAGTTTGACCGAAGGATCGGGCGGACACATCAGGGTCTTCTGGGCGATGAACTCTTTCAACATGTCGTTCTGGATCGTCCCGCCGATCTTCGTCAGGGGAATCCCCTTGATCTCCGCCGCGGCGCAATACATCGCCCACAGGGCCGTCGCCGGAGGATTGATCGTCATGGAGGTCGTAACCCGATCCATGGGAATCCCGTCCACCAACTGCATGAAATCTTCCAGGGTGTCGATGGCGACGCCGCACTTCCCGCATTCCCCCCTGGCTTTGGGAGAGTCCGTGTCGTAGCCCATCAACGTGGGGAAATCGAAGGCCGTACTCAACCCGGTCTGCCCCTCTTTCAGTAGCAGATGCCAGCGTTCGTTGGTCGTCTTCGCATCGCCCATGCCGGAAAACATCCGAAAGGTCCAGTATTTTCCCCGATACCCCGTCGGCTGGTTCCCCCGGAGATAAGGATATTGACCGGGATAGCCGATGTCTCTCTCGAAATCCATATCCTTGATGTCTTCCGGACCGTAGAGGCGCTTGATTTCCAAATCGGACACGGTGGACCAGCGCGGTTTCTGATCGGGATTCTTGGCGACGACCTTGCGGACCTCGTCCTCCCACTTCTGCCTCATCGTGCTGGATGCTGCCAGCACTTCCGCTGCAAAGTACATACGTTACACCCTCCTTACTTTAAAATGTTTCATTGAACCCCCTAAGAGACCTGATCATAAAGCTTTTCCAACTACCGAACATCATAAATACTTTTATGACCCTTGCTCATTCCCCCCATGCGAGAAGTATCCCGCTGTCATGAGCATTGTTGCCGGTAAGCGAATGAACCGAAAGAGGAGCGTGTTTGAGAGCATCCACTGAAAAATTTTAATATAATCAGCTATTATTAAATATTGAAGGATTTCTATTATACCGAATGTTCTGATATTACGATGGGGCTGTTTTGTCAAGGGGAAAAGGATCGGCGATATAAAGAATAGTGATACAAATAAATTATTCCCCTCCGGGCTCCCGGAGGGGAATATTACAAAGAAGCATTTTGAGTTAACTATGAATTATCAGTCTTTCATCCCCATGAGTTTCTTGGCCATCTTCTTTTTGGCCTCAAAATCCGTCAGCACGGTGAACATGAAACGCTGGGTCTGGGGGGCCCCGGCCCCGTGCCATGTCCCCGGCCCATGAAGACCCGCCGACCAATGCTGGAGGAACTTGGCGACCTTCATGCGCTTGTCCGCAGGCGCCACCGCCGAAAAGGCCTTCTTCAGGACGGGGCCCACCTCCGGATCATCCAGATCCTTCATCCTCGGCATGGTCACCACGAGTCCGCCGCCGATATCGCCGGCGTTCTTGATGATCTCCCAGAAGCCGTGGGCAATGTTTAGTTTAGCGGCGTTCCCGAAGAGATCATCGGGCAGATATACCCCCGACCCTTTGGGTTCCTCCCGGCCCCGCATTGCCGCGGCAATGGCGCAGGCATGGGAGGTTTCGCTGAAACGGACCATGTCCACGATCTTTTCCTGTATGTGGGGAACCTTCTCCACGCCTATGTATTCCGCCGCCAGCATGGCGCCGCCGATGATGAGATCGGCGAAGCCGACCTTGCAGGCGCCGCCGCAGTTCATACGGTGGGCCTTGGCGAAACGCGTCACCATTTTTCCGCAATACTTTGTTTCGCCGCAAAGGAAAACCCGCTCCCAAGGGATGAAGACGTTGTCGAAATACATCGTCGAGGTCTCCCGTTGACCGTAGAGGGGGTTGCCAAGTTCGTCCTCACTGTCGCAAAATTCCCTTTCCGCCGAATAGGCGTTGTACTGGCAGATATAAGACAGACCCGGGACGCTGTTCTGTACGGCGAAGGCCAGGGCGAATTTCTCCTCCCCTTCTTTCAGGGCGCCTCCGGGAAGCACCAGCGTCTCATGGGAGCCGATGGCGCCGCTCTGGCTGACCCTGATTCCCCGGACCACGATCCCGTCTTCCCGTTTTTCGACAAGATGTATAAAGGTATCGATATCATCCTGCTGGGAGGGGCGCTTCTTCCGATCCCCCTTGGCGTCGGTGATGGCTCCGGAGACGGCCAAATCGTTGGCCTGGGCGTAGGCGAGCCATTTGTTGAATCGTTCATTATAGTTGGTGCCCAAATCACGGTCCATCTCCCAGGTGGTGGCGGCAAGGCTATTGAGGGCATCGCAACCTACACAGCGATAATTACAGGTCCCCACGGTCTGGCTGGTAAGGAGCGCCATCTCCTGACGCATATCCAGATCGTGAATATTTCTGGCTACATTTAGATTACGGTTGATCGGTTCGCCCGTCAGATGAGAGGTCGCCACCATGACCTCTTTATTTTTCTCATCTTCCGCCAACCCATAAATCGCCGAGTTGGCCACGACCATGGACTTCGTAACGGGATGATCCAGCAGATTCGTAACCCACTTGCCGCCGATATAGACCCGCGGTTTCATCTTTCTGATGCTGTCCAGATACTCCTGTGCCGTTTTTAAAGCCATAATCTCCTCCTTTTTCCTCATTTTTCAGATTCGACTTCAATGAAACATTCCGCTTCTCCCGGGGCGCCGGGAAAGGCCACCATGTTCGCCAGGGATATGTCCATGATCTCCATTATTTTCTTTGGAGTCCGTTTCCCCTTCAGCCGCAAAAGCAGGTTTCTGTCCTGTCGCTCGGCCTCCAAAATGAGGTCCTCCAGACAAAACCCCGGCAGCTCCTTTCTGCGCAGACAGGAATCGGCAAAACCGGCGAAGGTTCCTGCCAGTCCCCGATATGTCCCTTTGATTTTTCCGCCGACCTTCACAGCGATCGTTTCCACCCCCGATGTCGTTTCTTTTGCCGCCACTGGCTTCGTACCTCCTTGTTGCCTTTCTATTGTCCCGCTGCCGTCACGACGCCGGGAGGGTTGTTTCCTACAATTTCTTCACGATTTCTTGGGCCGCCACATGGATGGCGTCCCAGGCGCCGCCGAAGGGCGGGGCATAGGGGAGATCCAGGTATCCGACCTCCTCCGCCGTCAATCCCGACCAGAGGGCAACGGACAGGGCAAAGATCCTCTGGATGGCGCCCTTGGCGCCGACACACTGGCCGCCGAGGAGTTTTCCCGTGGTTCTGTCGGCCACCAGTTTCACCCCCAGTTTTTCACCCCGAGCCATGGGCCTGCCGACGGGAAGCCCCTGGATCATTATGCTGAGGGGCTGAAATCCATACTGGGTGGCCTCTTCTTCCGTGAGACCCGTGGCTCCGACTTCCAGGTCGAAGACCTTGAAGGATTGGGCGCCGACAATGCCGGGAAATTCCGCCGGGCGGCCCCCGATATTCTGTCCGGCAACCCGGCCCTGTTTGTTGGCGATATCACCCAGGGGGAAATAAACCCAGCAGCCGGCAACCTTGTGAAAGACCTCGCAGCAGTCCCCGACGGCATATATTCCCTCCCGGGACGTCTGTTGACGGAAATCGACCTTGATGGCCCCACTGGCGCCCATTTCCAGACCGGCGGCCTTCGCCAGCGACACCTCGCGACGGGTTCCCACTCCCATCAGGATCACGTCGGCATCCAAATCCCCTTTATCGGTTTTCAGCACCAACCGGCATTCCTTGCCGGTTTCAATCGCCAGGGGTCTGGTTTCTCCCTGGAATTGCACCTCATGTTTCCCCAACTCGTCCAGAACCGTCTTTGCGAATTCCTCGTCCCAGCGAACGACCGGACGGGGCAGCAAATCGATAACCGTTGTCTGGATTCCCAGGTTCCTCATGGCCTCGCACATCTCCATGCCGATGTAGCCGCCGCCGATGAGGACCGCCTTGCGGCAGTTCTTCTCATTCAGGTAGGCTTTGAGTTGGAGGGCGTCGGTAAGATTTCTCAGGACGAAAACCCCTTCCAGATCCGCACCGGGGATATCAAGGCGGACGGCGCCGGCACCGGTGGCCATGACAAGGATATCATAGGGAACACTTGTGCCATCGGACAGCCGGACCAGTCCTTTTTGCGGATCGATGTCCTCGACACGGGTCTTGATCCTCACGCTCATCCCCGTTTTCTGAAAATCTTCCGGTGTCCGTATCACCAACTTTCTATAATCCTTGATTACATCGCCGATGTAATAAGGCATGGGTCAAGCGGCATAAGAGACAAAATCGCCCGCCTCAATCATGGTGACCTCGAGGTTCCTGTTTCTCCGCTTGGCCTCCGCCGCCGTTGAGGGACCCGCCGCCCCACCGCCGATAACTACTAATTTTTGACTCATAACCATGACCTCCCTTTAGTCTTTCAGGTTTTCGACATTCTTGGCAAAGGGCCGGGAGGCCAGCTCGTCCCGATCGGAAAGGATCAGTTCCGCCGCTATGCCCGCCGCCTCGGTGATCAGATCGCGACAGAAAAGGGCGTGATCCCGGCAAAGCCAGGTATTCTGCCATTGGGTGGTAAAGTCCCGGCAAAGGGTCTTGCCGTATTTATCGTGAAAGCGATTGGGAATGATGTTGAACAGCCGATAGAGGCCTGGTTTGCCGTAAAGCTGTTCCTTGGACTTCATAGCCGCTTCCTTTCCCTCCCCCTCGGGAAGGCTGCTTCTCCCGTGAACAGCGCTGACGGCCAGAACCGCACCGACGACGGCGCCGCAGGTATCCCCGTAAAGTCCGATGCCGCCGCCGAAGCCTGTGGCCACTTTTTTCACCTCCGGCGGCAAGCCCGTGTCCACCAAGGTTAAAACGGCCTCCGTCACACATTCCGCGCAATTATAACCCAGAGAAAAGTTTTTCCGGGCACGTTGGCGGATTTCCTCGATTTTTTCCTCACGCGTCATAATTTCCCCTCCTCAAATTATGGTTGGTTAAAAAGGATTCTGGTTTTCCCGGAAACACAACGGACAGTCTATCTTTCCTGGTGATGCAAGCACCGATCGCCCCAAAACGCAATACTGAAAATATACGTATCTTATACTTATTCGAAATAGGTACCTCAGCTCGGACCGGAACGCATTTGCTATATCGAAAGCAGGTAAGAACGGAGGTTGACCTTGCGGCTGCGTAACCCCATCTTTTTTCTGATATTGTCCCGGTGAACCTCGATTGTGCGACTGGATATATGAAGCAGTTCGGCGATTTCCTTTGTCGTTCGTCCCTCCTTGATAAAATTTACGACTTTGATTTCCGTCGGCGTAAGATGGGGGTATTTGGAAAACAGATTGCGCAGGAACGGGGAGATGATTTCATTGATGTGACCTTCGAGGATCGTCAGCTGGTTCAGTTGATGGCTGTCCATGGAAGACAGCTTCAGATTGTCGATATAAGGCAGGATCAGTTCCCTGATGTTACAGAGGACCTTCTCCTCCAGTTCCACCCGATCCTCCTCCCGGCGCTTGAGAAGCACCTTCAGGGCGGTGTTGGCTTCCTCCAGATTCCGCGACTTTTCCGATAATTCCCGTTCTCTCTTTTTGAGATCTTCCTCCATTCTTTTCCGTTCCGTGATGTTGCGGGCGATACCATGGATGGCGACGTGGCGCCCGTTTTCCTTCATGATCCGGGTGTTGACTTCCAGCCATACCGTCTCGCCGTTTTTGGTATGCGTCCGGAATTCCTGCGGCGATTGGCCTTCCATCTCGGCGTTTCGCTTTTGGAGGATATCGCGAACCACAACCAGATCATCGGGATGCAGAAGATCGGCGATATTCATTCCTTTGAGCTGCTCCGGCCCGTAACCGTATGTTTTTGCCGCGGCGGCGTTGCCGGACAGGATCTTGCCGTCGAAATCGAGGATGAAGATGATGTCGTTGGCATTCTCGAAGAGCTCGCGATATTGTTGTTCCGACTGCCTCAAGGCTTCCTGGGCCTTTCGGCGTTCTGTAATGTCGGTAACGATCTCCACGATACCGGTAAGGATCCCTTTCTCATTGCGAACGGGATAGCTGCGGAGCACCCAATTGCGTTTGTATGAGGAAAAATCCACCACCTCGTGGGGATCGCCTGTCTTCAAGGTTTTCTCGGCGGGACAGATGCGGCACACCTTGTCCCGATTATGGAGAGCTTTATAGCAGTGTTTCCGGTTCAGTTCACCGGGCCTCAACTGAAAGGCCTCATGCATGGCCTTGTTCGCCCAGATTACGCGCAAATCCGTGTCCAGATATAGGACGAGCTCCGTCATCGAATCGAGGATAACGGACTTTTCCTGCTCCGATCTGAGCAGCTTCTCAAACAACTGGCGTTGTTTGTTTTCGACTCGTCGCAGCGGCGCAACCATCCTGGTCAGGCTTTGTTCATTTACCTCTCACCCTCCCTGCGGGAGGCAACCGCGCAAGGATGCGCATAGAAACCGCAGCCGGCACAAAGGCAACCGGTAGTCAGGATCAATAGAAAGCCAAATCAAGCGAATAAAGTCAAGATGTTTCTACTTGTCGGCAGCCGTCCGGACGCTTGCGGCTTGAGGAAGGAACCCCGGGCGGCTTGCAGGGGGAAAGACAATCCGCCCGGGGGGAGGGTGAAACGGCGCTACTTCCAAAGCGACAAGGGGGTCTTGATTTTCAATGCCTTCATCTTCTCCTCCAGCTCGTTCTTGAGGAGGTCTTCGTATTTCTGGGCGATGATATAGATGGCGTAGTCGAACATCAGGATGGTGCGGCTCTGGCTTTCCGCGGCCTGATGATGTTCCACCGCCGTGATGAAAACCGCCTGTGACGAGGAAAACAGCCACATGTGCCGTCTCATCAACGTCAGGGTGTAGATGACCTCGGACAGGGGGATGCGCTGCCGATAACGTTCTTCGGCGTAGCGGGAGAAGAGGGTCTGCGCTTCCTCGAAGGGTTTGTCGGTGAAAAACAGCTTCCCGAAATTCTTGAAGAAATACATGGCCTGTTTTTTGGCTTCCCCTTCCGGCATGGTGTGATAGGCCGGGGTGCGGGGATTCAACTTGACGTTATTGTACCACTGCTGAGCGATCGTCTCGGCATTGGCCTCGGTGATCTCGATTAATTTCGTGGCATAGGATGTCATGGTCTGGCCCTCCTTTTCTGCTTATGAACCTGCGGATCGAATCCAGGGGATCGGTCGGATTTTCCACCTTCAGCTTGCATAGGGTTATTTCTTCTTCTTGGCCGCCTTTCCTGCCGGATCGCCTGCCGACTTCTGGGCCGTGATGTCTTCCAGGGTTTCCACGGCACCGACCAGCTCGCCCCGGGAATCCCGGATCACGGCCGCGGTGAAGCGGAGCCAACGGCCGCCCTCGCCCAGGTCGGGAAAGAAATCCGTCGCCTCATAAGCGTCTTCGATGAGTTCGGACGGGCAGTATTTCCCCGAATACCATTTGGGGATCTTCTCCAGGGCGCTGTCCACGAGGAGATCGGCCATGCAAGGCCGCTCCTTGGCATAGAAGGCCTTCCAGTGCCTGTTTGTGCCCACCATCTCCCCAGCCGGGATCTTGCTGAGCTTCTCCAGGGCCCGGTTCCAATAGATCACCCGGTGGTCCTTACCGATGACAAAGGCCGGAATGGAAAAACCCTGGATGACGCTGTACAGGCGCCGTTCGCTCTCTACGATCTGCTGTTCTATGGCCTTGCGCTCCGTGATGTCTTCCAGCGTCTCGATGGCCCCCCTGAGCACCCCTTGGGAGCTGCGGATGGGCACGGCGACAAAGCGCAGCCAGCGACCTTTTTTCCCCAAATCCGGAAAGAAACCCTCCGCCTCGTAGGTTTCGTCCAGAAGTTGCGACTTTGCCACCCCGGGATACCACTCCTGGATGATTTCCGGGGTTTCATTGACAAGCAGATCGGCCATACAGGGCCGTTCCTTGGCGTAGAAGGCCCGCCAGTGCTCATTGGTGCCGATCATGTCCGCGGCGGGAAGCTTGCTCAGCTTTTCCAGGGCGCGGTTCCAGTAAATGATCCGGTGATCCATGCCGATGACGAAGGTGGGCGTCGGCGATCCTTCGATGACGCTGTAAAGTTCCCGCTCCGTTTCCCGCCGGCGCAATTCTGCAACCTTGCGCGCCGTGACGTCTTCCAGGGTCTCCAGGGCCCCCACCAGCCGACCCTGGTCGTCCCGGATCGCCGCCGCCGTAAAACGCAGCCAGAGGCCCTCTTCTCCCAGGGCGGGAAAGAAATCCGTGGCCTCGTAAGCCTCCTCGAGCAGCTCGGATTTCTCGTATTTTCCTTCATACCATTTCGGAATTCTCGCCGTCACGCCGTCCACAATCAGATCGGCCATACAGGGCCGTTCTTCGGCATAGAAGGCCCGCCACTGCTCCTTGGTGCCTACGATATCGGCGGCGCGGATGTTGCTCAGTTTCTCCAATGCCCGGTTCCAGAAAATAACCCGGTGATCCGTCCCAATCACGAAGGCGGGAATGGAAAAACCCTGGACAATGCTGTGCAGCAGCGTTCCGGACGCCATGGGTGTCTTTGCGGACCGGTCCTTTCCGACAATTTTTCTGTCCCCGCTGTCGCCACTTTTCTTGACTGTCTCTCTTTTCATAAGGACCTCCTTGCCTGTAATATTTCCGTTTGCGGGTCCGGATGTTTAACGCCCTTTATAAAACTTCTTGGCCTGAAAGGCCTTTTTGACCATTTCCGCCGCCTCCTCGCAGGAGATGACCGCCGTATTCACCACCAGGTCGTAATGTGCAGGATCGGTGATGTCCTCGTTGAAATACTTCTTGATGAACGCCGCCCGGTCGCTGTCCGTCTTGATGATATAGCTTTCCGCCTCTTCGCTGGTGCAGTTGCGATTCTTCATCACCCGGTGCACCCGCTTGTCGAAGGGGGCGATGAACCGGACCCGGAAGATCCGGTCGGGACGAAGGATGAACTGGGCCCCCCGGCCGACGATGATGGCGTTGCCGTGTTCACCGATGGTGCCGATGACCTTGGTCAGATGCTGGAGATAGACATCGGGCCAGAGGTGGCGGGAAGTGAAGAGGGAATTAATCCAACTGTCCAGCTTGCTTACATTTTTCTCATCGAGGGTCTTGACGACCTTTTCGCTCATCCGGGCGCTTTCCGCCACCCGGGAGATGATCTGCCCGCCGATGAGGTCCATCTTCAGGTCCGCCGCCAGGATTCTGGCGATTTCACTCCCCCCCGCCCCCGGTTGCCGGGAGACGGTGATGCAGGGCTTGGCCTTGGCGATTTTTTCCTGGCGCCATCTTTCGAGTTGCTGTTCCACGACCTCTTTATCCGCCTCTACGTCCTTGATGGTGTAATCCCTCGTGAAATCAGGGCAATGAATATTCACCGAACCGTTGTAAGTGACGGAGAACCGCTTCTGGCAATTCTGTCGCCACGCACAGATGATGCAAAGTCTTTTTTCCAGTCCCATAACCGTTACCTCCTTTCATCCAAAAAAAGCCGCCTCAGCCACGAGTGATCGTCCGCTCTCGTTTTAACTTTTTCACTATTACATCTTCCTTCATGGCCTCGAAACCGGCCACGATATCCAGGAGCTCCTCGGTAATGGTCATCTGGCGCTGACGGTGGAACTGGACATCCAGCTCCTCCAGCCGTTCTTCGATGTTCTTCTCGGCGTTCTGCATGGCCGCCAGACGGCTGGCGTTTTCACTGGCCAGGGAATTGGCGAAGGACCGGTAGATGGAAACAAAGAGATACTCCCGGATCAGGGACCGAAAGATCCCTTCCCATTCCATGGTGAACATGGGGATCGTCCGGGATTCCCAGCGCCGCTTTTTCAGGCTCAGGAGCCACTCCCTGTCCACGGGGAGAAGCCGCAGGGTCTGAGGCCGGTACGTCGCTCCCGATAGGTATTCGTTATAGTAAAGATGCATGTTTTCCACGGAATTCTTGAAACGCCAGCTCTCCATGACCAGAGTGATGTCCTGGACCATGGCGGTGATGCCCGCCGTGGATCCCGGGGTGGCAAGAATCTCGAACACCTTCTGGCCGGCGTCTTCCAGGATGTCGGCGGCGCGCATGCCCACGGCGATGACGATCCGGTTCTCCCGGGGAATCCCTGTCCTGTCCATCTCCTCCAGGGCGTGCTGGGCGATGAGGTTGTTGAGCTGGCCGCAGAGCCCCTGATCGGAGCCGAAGACGACCGCCCCGAGCAGGACGGCCCGGGCGCCGGTCTTCGGTGCGGAAATACTCCCCTGGCGATCCCGGAGGACGATTTGGAGGCCCATCTCCACGGTTCGGTAATAGTCGGCCAGGGATTCCACCGCCCGCTGGTACTGGCGGATGCTCACCGCCGCCAGGGCCTTCATGGTCTTCACGACGCTCAGGAGGTCGTCGGCGCTCTGGATCTTTCTCTTCAGGGCTTCAGCGGTCAGCACGGTCATTCTCCTTGATGAAGCGGCCGGCGACAGTCTTGGCCGCATTGACGAAGAGCTCCCGCTCTGCGTCGCCCAGCTTGTCCCCCGCGGCGATGCGGGCGCAGAACGCGCCGTGATTCTCGCGCACCTGTTCCCGGAGGGCGTCCTCCGCCTTCCGCACATCCTCCGTGGCAATGACGTCGAACATCCCCGAGGTGACGGCCAGGATGGCCGCGACCTGCTCCGCCACGGGAATCGGTTTGTACTGGGGCTGTTTGAGGATCTCCCGGACCCGCCAGCCTCGCTCGAGGACCTTGCGGGTCGCCTCGTCCAGACGGGTGCCGAAGCGGGAGAAGGTTTCCAGCTCCTCGAACTGGGAGTAGGAGATCCGCACATCTCCGGCGACGGCCCGATAGGCCGGCAGTTGGGCCTTGCCGCCCACCCGGGAAACGGATTTTCCCACGTCCACGGCCGGCAGGATGCCCTTCTGATAGAGGCGGGGAGACAGATAGAGCTGCCCGTCGGTGATGGAGATGAGGTTCGTGGGGATATATCCGGAGATGTCCTGGGCCTCCGTCTCCACGATGGGCAGGGAGGTCAGGGAACCGCCGCCGTGTTCCTTCCGGAGATGGGTGGAGCGCTCCAGGAGACGGGAATGGATGTAGAAGATGTCGCCGGGGAAGGCCTCCCGCCCCGGGGGCCGCCGCAGGAGGAGCGACAGCTCCCGGTAGGCCCGGGCGTGGTAGGTCAGATCGTCATAGATGATCAGGACATCCCGCCCCTGGGCGATGAAATACTCCCCCATGGAGGTGGCGGCATAAGGGGCGATGAACTGCAGGCCCGGGGGATCGTCGCCCGTGGCGACCACGACGATGGTATAGTCCAGGGCGTGGTACTGCTTGAGGTCGGCGATGACCTTCGCCACATCGGAGGCCTTCTTCCCTACGGTGCAGTAGATGCACAGGACGTCCTTGTCGGCCTGGTTGATGACGGCGTCGATGGCGATGGCCGTTTTCCCCGTCTGGCGGTCCCCGACGATGAGTTCCCGCTGGCCCCGGCCGATGGGAAAGAGGGCGTCGATCACCTTGATGCCGGTCTGGAGCGGCACCGTCACGGGATCCCGGGCCATGACCGGCGGGGCTTCCCGCTCCACCGGCAGTCGTTTGACCGTCGTGACTTCCCCCCGGTTGTCCAGGGGGCGGCCCAGGGCGTCCACTACCCGGCCGACAAGGGATTCCCCCACGGGGACATCGAGGACGCGACCCGTGCGCCGGACCTCGGCGCCGGTCTGGATTCCCTCGCTGGGTCCCAGGAGGATCACGCCGATCTCCTCGGCGTCGATGTTGAAAACCAGGCCCTGGAGATTGTGGGGGAACAGGACCAGTTCCTCCGCCCGGATGTTCGGCAGCCCCGAGACCCGGACGATGCCGTAACCCACATAGGTGACGACCCCCACCTCCCGGTCCCTGAGTTGGGCCTCCTGACCGGCGAGGACGTCATCCATCGTCCGGAAGGCGCCGTTCAGAAATTCTTTCAATTCTTCCTTTTCCGTCACGATATTATTCATGTTCTGTTCTCCTTGACCGTTGGCGGTCTCCGTACCTTGTCGCAACCACCGTCACCGGAACGTCCCGGACCGAGGCATCAAGCCCGTTTCCCCGTCTACTTCCGCTCCTGGGCCGCCTCCTGCAGGGCGCCGTAGAAGCGCTCCTCCAGGGAGTCGATATAGTCCTTGATGCTCCAGGCGATCTTGTGGCCGTCGGACCGGAGTTCCCATCCCGACAGGACATCCTCGGAACACTCGTAGGCGACTTCCACGTCTTCGGGCAGATAGGGGCCGATGCTTTCCTGGAAGCGCCGCTGGGTGGCGGCGGGGATTTCATAGGCGCAGGAGACGGTGATCCGCAGTCCCTCCGCGCTCTCGGAGAGGAACCGGCGCCTTTCCTCCTCGTCGAGGGCGGCCCAGCGTGCCAGCAGGACATTGACGATCCGCTCCTCCAGATCGAGATCGGCCAGATCCTTCAAGACCCGCCTGGTGATGGCGTAGACCTGGTTGCCCGCCAATTGCCTCAGCTCCTGAAGGAAATTCTCCCGTTCCGAGCGCAGGGCCTCGATCCACCTGTTCTTCAGGAAATCCACCTCTTCCCGGGCCTTTTCCAGGAGGCGCTCCCGGTACGCCTCCGCATCCCGGCGGGCCTGATTGAGCATCTCCTCGTAGCGCGCCTCCAGATCCCGGAGCTTCTGTTCACAGGCCGCCGCCGCTGTTTCGGCTTCCTCCTGGGAACGTTCCGCCTCGGCGAACCGGGCGGCGATCTTGGCCTCCCGGGCATCCATGGCCCCGACAATCCGCCCGAAGAGAAACTTCTTCAGGAGGAACATCAGGATCAGGAGGTTGACGATCTGGGAGAAAAAGACGAACCAGTCGATATGCATGGATCATCCTCCTGCTTTCTTGATGACGTAGGCCCAGAACGGATTGGCGAACACCAGGATCATGGAGATGACGAAGCAGTAGATGGCGATGGATTCAATCATGGCGAGGCCGACGAAGAGGGTCCGCGTCAATGAGTTCCGCTCGTCCGGTTGTTGGGCGATGGAGTTCAACGCCCCCTGCACGGCCCGTCCCTGTCCGAGTCCCGGCCCGATGGAACCGATGGCCATACAGATCCCGGCCGTGATGATCGATGCCATTGCAACGATACTGATGCTGTCCATAGTCTTTATCCTCCCTTTCTTAATGGTTTGTGCTGGTTTTATGTTCCGTCTCCTCGTGAGACTGGGTCGCCGAAGCGATATAGACCATCGTCAGGATGGCGAAGATGTAGGCCTGAATCAGCCCGATGAGGAGCCCCAGGATCTGCATCACCACGGGAAAGAACAGGGGGGTCACGGCCAGAAGGATGGCGATGACCTTCTCGTGACTCATAAGGTTGCCGAAAAGCCGCACGGCCAGGGCCAGGGTCCGGGAGATCTCCCCCATGACATGAAAGGGGAAGAAGATGAAGGTGGGCCGGAAATATTCCTTGAGGTACTCCACCACCCCCTGCTTGGTGATACCGTAAATGGGGACGGCGAAGAAGACCGCAATCGCCAGGGCCGCCGTCGTCGTCAGGGACGAGGTAGGGGCCACATAGCCCGGGATGAAGGTGAAGAGATTCGACGCCAGGATGAACAGAAACAGGGTGCCGACAAAGGGGAAGTAGGTGTTCACCCCCTCTCTGACCATATCGCCGATCTCGGAGCGGATGCCGCTGACGATGACCTCCATCAAATTCTGCCAGCGGCTCACGGTCCGGTCTGTGGAGAGGTTGCGGGTGATGAAATGGGAACCGATCACCAGGAGGGCCATGA
>JAGPFL010000009.1 GCA_018056545.1 Syntrophobacterales bacterium | reverse complement strand
TGGGGTTGAAGCCTTTGGCGAAGCTTTCTTATTATGCGGTGGCGGGATGCAAGGCGGAGGAGATGGGAGTTGGTCCGGCCTATGCGATTCCGAAGGTTCTCAAGATGGCGGGTTTGACGACGAAGGACATCGACGTATTTGAGATCAACGAGGCCTTTGCCTCCCAGGCGATTTATTCCTGCCGGGCGGTGGGGATTGAGGATCGTTACTGGGCCGGGGATATCAACCCCAACGGCGGGGCGATCGCCCTGGGTCACCCGTTGGGCTGCACGGGGGCCAAACTGACGGCGCAGTTGCTTCACGAGCTGAAACGCCGGAACGCGAAACGCGGGATCGTTTCCATGTGCATCGGCGGCGGCATGGGTGCCGCGGCCATATACGAGATGCTGTAAACCATAGTTTCAATTAACACCTACCCCCTCCTTAAAGGCCCTCCCCAATTTCGGGGAGGGCCTTCCTATCCGGCTATATTGTCCAAGAAGAGAAAAATATACGGGGTCGTTATCTATCACCATCAGAATAATGGATTTGGAATTTCATGATATTTATTGTACTGATTGGCGGCGGGCGGACGCAGGGTCGGTAATATTCGACTGATGCGTTTGGCACAATCACCACTACGAACCCTTTGCGGGATGAACTCATCACCTGGCCATCGAAAGATGGCCGGTAGTGGACGGGGGAGGAACCATTGAACACTAATATTTTCGATCGGCACTTGTGGCGGCGTTTTTGGGAGATCGCCCGACTGTACTGGTTTTCCAATGAGAAGTGGCAGGCCCGGGGGGTGCTGGCGTTGCTCCTCCTGCTGCTTTTCGGCTTTACGATCCTGAATGTGGTCCTGAACTTTGTAGGCCGGGATTTCATGACGGCCCTGGCGGAGAAGAATCTTCCGGAGTTCAACCGCACCCTCCTTATCTATCTGGGCGTCTTTGTCCTGGCCACCCCGGTCAGCGTCTTTTACTCCTTTATCCGGAAGAAACTCGGGGTCAACTGGCGCCTCTGGCTGACCAGCCACTTTCTGTCGCGGTATTTTACGAATCGCGCCTATTACCATATCAACGACGATAAGGTCATCGATAACCCCGATCAGCGTATCTCCCAGGATATCTCTTCGTTCACCGTCACCAGTCTTGGTTTCCTTTCCATAATATTCTTCTCCCTGGTTCAGTTGATCTCCTTCATCGGGATTCTCTGGAGTATCTCCGTTACCCTGGTGCTGGTCCTGGTGGCCTATGCCACCCTGGGAACGGTGGTGACGATGTTCTTCGGCAAGAGATTGATTCACTTGAATTTTCAACAGTTACGCCGGGAGGCGGACTTTCGTTACGGTCTGGTGCATATCCGGGACAACGCCGAATCCATCGCCTTTTACCGCGGGGAAGGGAGGGAACAAGATCAGGTTCAGGGGCGGTTGCGGGAGGTTATCGGCAATCTCCGCATGCTCATCGGCTGGGAGCGGAACCTGGAGTTTTTCACGAAGGGCTACGAATATCTGATCCTCGTGTTGCCCGTGGTGATCATGGCCCCGCTATACTTCTCCGGGCAAATCAAATTCGGGGTCATCACCCAGGCGGAAAGCGCTTTTGTCCAGGTTTTGGGGGCGCTTTCCATCATCGTTTCCCAGTTCGAGCAGTTGAGCAACTTCGCGGCGGGCATCACCCGTCTGGAGACCTTCGCCGCCGCCATCGACAAACCGGCGGTACCACCTGCCGGCGGTGTCCCGTTATTGACCGCTGCCATCCTTTCCCGGGAGGAGGCGCGCATCGCCCTGGAGAACGTCACCCTCCAGACCCCCAATCGTGAGCAGGTGCTCCTGAAAAATGCCACGGCGGAAGTCCCCCCGGGCGGCAACCTGCTTATCGCCGGTCCCAGCGGGGCGGGGAAGAGCTCCGTCCTCCGGGCCATCGCCGGGCTATGGAACGCCGGAGAAGGCGTCATTGCCCGTCCCCCGCTGGCGGAGATGCTTTTTCTTCCCCAGCGTCCCTACATGGTTCTGGGATCACTGAGGGAGCAGCTTCTCTATCCCCATCTCGACCGGGAGGCGACGGAGGAAGAACTGCGGGCAATTTTGGAAAGGGTGAATCTCGCCGATCTTCCCGATAGGGTCGGCGGTTTCGATGCGGTTTTGGACTGGAGCCATTTGCTCTCCCTGGGAGAACAACAGCGCCTTGCCTTCGCCCGGCTGCTCCTGTCCCGGCCCCGCTATGCCGTACTCGACGAGGCGACCAGCGCCCTGGATGCGGCCAACGAAGAAAAGCTCTACCGTCTGTTGCAGGACGCGGGTACGACCTATGTCAGCGTCGGCCATCGTTCCAGCCTGGTTAAGTATCATGACCGGGTGCTCGAGCTTCGGGGCGGAGGGAAATGGCGGTTGTTGCCGGCAGCGGAGTTCACCGCCGCCGCGTCTGCCTGAGCGCTTTCTGCTCATGTTATCCATTGATCCGGGCGACGGGCATGAACCGATTCACTTTCCTTTGGCCAGTTCCCTTTCCCGGGTGACGCAGTAGATCCCCTTTCCCTCGAAGGCCGGGGCGAAACAGAGATTGTCGGAGATGCAGGCGGCGGGCTTGCGGTCCCCCTCCTGCCAGCGACGGATGAGCTCCGGTTCCCGGATCAGGGGGCGGCTCAGGGATATGTAGTCGGCGACCCCATCGGCCACCAGTTGGGCGGCGACTTCATAGGAACGGTTGCCTCCTACGAGGAGCAGCGGCACCGGGACGGTTTCCCGCAGCCATCGGGCCTCCTCCCGGAAATAGGCCTCTTTCTCCGGGGCATTGATTTTTGTCCGGCTGGGCGAAAGGCGCCCGCTGATGATCATTCCGCCGCTCAGCTCCACGGCGTCCACGCCCGCCTCCACCATGAGCCGCGCCGCGGTGGCCGACTCCGGGACGGTGAGGCCGTTTTCGATGAAATCCTGGGCGTTGAGCTTGATCAGCAAGGGGAAATCCTTTCCCACGGTGTCCCGGATGGCCCCGCAGATATCCCGGTGAATCCGGCTGCGTTTGTAGATGTCTCCTCCATAAGCGTCGTTGCGGCGATTGAAGGCCGGCGAAAGGAACTGGCTCAAAAGATAGCCGTGGGCCATGTGGAGCTGGACGCCGTCGAAGCCCGCTTTCCGGGCCCGCCCGGCGGCCGCGGCATAGGCGCCGATGAGTTCCTGCACGTCCCTTTTGTCTATTTCCTTCTGGGGAGAAGGATCCTGGCTTTCCCGCCGGGAAACGACCAGACGGTCCCGGCCGGAAATGCCTGCGGCGGCAAAGAATCCCGCGTGGGCAAGCTGGACCGCGATCTTGCCCCCCGCGGCGTGGACGGCGGCGGTTATCTCCTGCAGCCCCGTCAGGCAATCGTCGCGATCGATAGCCAACTGCCACGGCGTGGCCCGCCCTTCGGGACTGACGAAGGCGTGGCCCGTGATGATCAGTCCCACACCTCCCCGGGCCAGGGCGGTCATGGTTTCCAGATATTGCGGCCGGGGGCGGCCCTCTTCGTCCGCCATGCCCTCCCAGGTGGCCGAACGGACAAAGCGATTCTTCAACTCCAGGGTGTTGATGGCGCTTATGGAAAATAATGCTTTCATATCGTCCTTTCCCCGTATGTTTTCCTCATGCCGGAGTACGGATAAAAGTCGTGGAGAACCAAATATCTCCTGTCTTTTACATTGAAATGTCCATAACTCCTTGATAAATTACATTTATCGTCGTGCCCGTCAAACGGGCTTGGTGGTTGGAAACTCGGTGGGACAGACACCCTTCCTTTGTGCCCGGAATCAGGCCTCCCGGACCGTCACCTTCTCCATCCAGTCCCCCGGCTTGATGGCGTTGACCACCTCCTGTCCCCGGACCACCTTGCCGAATACGGTATGGTGTCCGTCCAGATGGGGCTGAGGGGAGTGGGTGATGAAGAATTGGCTGCCGTTGGTCCCCGGGCCGGCATTGGCCATGGAAATCACGCCGGTTTCGTGTTTCAGGGGGTTGCCCCGGAATTCGTCTGCGAACTGATAACCGGGTCCGCCGCGGCCCGTTCCCGTCGGGTCGCCTCCCTGGATGACGAAATTTTTGATCACCCGGTGAAAGGTTACGCCGTCATAGTATCCTTCCCGGATCAGGAAGACGAAGTTGTTGACGGTCTTCGGTGCGTATTGGGGATAGAGTTCCAATTCTATATCCCCCTGGCTGGTTTCCATGGTTACCTGATACAATTTGCCGGGGTCGATCTGCATCTCCGGAGCCTTGTCCCACTGTTTTGTTTTCATCGGAAAAATCCTCATCAAGTATTTGAAATCATTGAATCAACAACATTTATGCCATATAACTGATTTACCTCTCCGTTATCGCGGAAAACCTCTGGGATTGTCCGGGGATGCCTGCTTATTTCCCGGGGAGAGCCGGTTCAAAGTTCCGGTGCCGCCGGGGGAACCAGGCAGATCATGATCAGTTTATCCGCCCCGGTGTTTCTGACCTGGTGCTCCACGCCCGGGGGCACGAAGACGGCACAGCCGGCCTGGACGGACGTCCAGGCGCCGTTGGCGAAGACCTCTCCCTGACCGGCATGGAAGAAGATCTCATGTTCCCAGGGATGGGTGTGACGCGGCGAGTATCCCCCCGGCTGAAATTCGAACAGACGCATGCAGAAATGGTCGGCGCCGTCGGCCTTGCCGATGAGCACCCGCCCGGAGAGGGCCCGGGCCGCCTCGGTGTCGAAATGCCGGGCCTCGATATCCTCGTAGTGAGTGATCTTCATGGTGGTCTCCTCCGTTTTGTTTCGTTTTCCATGGCATAAAAAACCGGTGAACGCAAGCGGCGCCGTCGGTAAGACGTCATCAGTATATAGATAGTGCACAAAAACCATGTTAACAAGAAAGACAAAAAGCCGGATGCCGTCCTGACCGGGCTTGGGAAAAATCATAGTTTGACAGTGCCGTCGATTTCTGGTTAAGGCAGAATGACTTTTCACGGGGGATTGTGATTATTGAATCCGGAAACGATTAGGATGATCGATATTTGGATGGGGCGTTTGGCCTGTTTCGTCCTCACAGGGGTGCGCCGCCTCGGGGATGCCCTGGGGAAGGGACAGGACAACACCGCGAAGCCGGTGCGGAAGATCCTCTTCCTCAAACTCATCGAGCAGGGGGCGACGGTTCTGGCCTACAGCGCCCTGAAACGGGCCGTGGAGATGGTGGGCCGGGAGAACGTCTATTTCTGCGTTTTCGAGGAAAACCGCCCGATTCTCGACATCCTGGATCTGGTGCCCCCGGAGAACGTCTTTCCCATCCGCCATCAGACCTTCGGGGTCTTTCTCTGGGACGTCTGGCACATGCTCAAAGAGGTTTGGCATCTGCAGATCGACGCCACGGTGGACATGGAATTCTTCGCCCGGGCGTCGGCGATTCTCGCCTTTCTCACGGGAGCGCGGCGCCGGGTGGGTCTCCACCGCTTTACCAGCGAGGCCCCCTACCGGGGCGATCTCCTCACCCACCGGGTGCAATACAACCCCTATCTCCATACGGCGAAATTCTACCACCTCCTCGTGGCGGCCCTGACGGCCGATCCCGATGACCTGCCCATGATGAAGTTGGACGTCCGGGACTTTACCGAGGTCCTGCCGGTCTTTGTGCCGGAGGAGCGGGAGCGCCGGCGGGTTCGCGAATTGTTGCGACAAGAGCTCCCGGATTGGGAAAAGGGGTCGGTCGTTCTGCTCAATCCCAACGCCAGCGACATGCTCCCCCTGCGCAAATGGCCGACGGAACGTTTCGAAGAACTGGGAAGGGTGATCCTGGCGCGTCATCCCGATGCCGCCATCGTCATCACCGGGGCTCCTTCGGAACGGGAAGCGGCGGAGGCGTTAAGCCGCCGGATCGGGGAAGCGCTGCGGCAAGAGGGAAGAGAAGGCCGGGAAGGAAAGCATGACCCGGCGTACGAGGTGGAGGAAACCACCGTGACTCCGGTGCCATCGCTCCCGCCGGCGACGGACGGAACAAGAGGTGATAGGGCCGGACACGAAACCACCGTGGGGTTGTCGCCCCGAGTGGCCTCCCTGGCGGGGAAGACGACTCTTCGAGAACTGCTCGTCCTCTACAGTATGGCCGACGTCTTGGTGACAAACGACAGCGGACCAGGCCATTTCGCCTCCCTGACGCCCATCCACAGCATTGTCATGTACGGCCCGGAGACCCCGGCCCTCTTCGGGGCCATCGGCGGCCGCTTTGACGTGATCCAGCCCCGTCTGGCCTGCAGCCCCTGTGTCAACGTGTTCAACCATCGTTTCTCTCCCTGCGTCAACAATCTCTGCATGCAATCTATAACGGTGGAGGAAGTTTACGCCAAGGTCGCCGCCGCCCTGGCGGCAAAACGACCCTCTGCCGGGTGTCCCGGTAGGGACGAAATCGGCGAAGGGGGATAAGCGACAGGAGCACCGCCGAACCCCTGAAACAGTGTGACTCGTATAGAAGCCGACCAGATGCGAAAACGATTTTTGAACTGCTGATGATGAAGTGTAATGACGACGTCTCTCTGCTGCGACCGCCGGGGCGGCCATCCCCGGCAGCTGGCGTGGAAAGCCGCTGGACGGCATGGATTCTAAGCCCCTTTTTCGTCCTGTTCCTCCTCCCACTGGTCCTCTTTGTTGTCTCCCTCCCCGTCATGCCCCTCATGGAACCCGACGAGACGCGCTACGCCCTGATTCCCCAATATATGAATTTGACCGGGGATTATGTAACCCCTCATCTCAAGGGAGTGGCTTATCTGGAAAAACCACCCCTGGCCTACTGGGTGACGGCGGCGTTTTTCAAGGTCTTTGGGGAAAATGCCTTTGCGGCCCGGCTCTTCGCCGGTCTATGTGCCTGGGGAGGCATTCTCCTGGTCTTCAACATGGGCGCTTTCCTTTATGGGCGAAGGGTGGGAATTTACAGTGCCGCCGTCCTGTCGGTGAGTCTCCTCCCCTTTGCCCTGGGCCGGATCAATATCCTCGATATGCCCTTGACGTTCTTTCTGTGCCTGGCCATCTGGTGCGGCTACCGCTTTTTTACCCCCCTGCGAAGGGAGGCAGGGCCGGTCCCGACGGAGAGAAGCTTCGACAGTAGTTCCGACGGCGTCAAAGGCGACATTGAAGGAAGGGGAGGGGATGCAAGCGTCCCATTGAGGAAAGGAGCGTTTGGTGATGTCGGGAACAGGAAATGGCGGGATCTTTTTTACGCCGCCTGTGCCCTTGCCTTTCTTACCAAAGGGGTAATCGGGGCGATATTCCCTCCCACCGTGATTGTCCTGTGGCTTCTCTGGTCCCGGCGATGGCGGGATATCGGACGCCTCCTTTCCCTGCGGGGGGTCCTGATCTTCTCCCTGCCCGTGGGATTATGGCTGGTGATGGTGCAGCGGGCCAATCCCGATTTCTTCTGGTTCTTTTTCATCCACGAGCATTTTCTTCGTTATACGACAAAGATCCACGAACGAGTCGAGCCCTTCTGGTATTATTTGCCGGTGATTCTCCTGGGGATTACCCCCTGGTGGGCCTACCTTGTCCCGGCCTGGGCGGGGTGGCGGCGGACCAGAAACACAGCTTCGGGACAGTACGGTGTTGATGAGGCAGTGCCGTCAGATACGCCGGGACCGGACACCGGCGGGCACCAACCGAACCGTATGTTCTCCCGGGAGGAATCACGTCTGTTCATCGTCTGGTCGGGATTCATCCTCCTTTTCTTTTCCCTTTCATCGTCGAAACTGGCGTCTTACATTGCCCCGGCGGTTTTACCGTTTGCCGTGATCTTGGGACGCCTCTTTCAATGTTATGATAGTTTTCCCGCCGGCCGCGAGGCCGGGGAAGGTATCGTCGGCCCTGCAGACAGTATGGGAACAGTTAAGCTGCCATCATGGACCTTAGTCCCGGCGGTGCTCCTATCGCTCTCCCTGGGTGCCGTGGTGTTCGTTCCCCTCTTCGTGCCGGAATACCGGGAGCTCGGCCCCCCACGGGGGAACTGGCTGTGGCTCTCCCTTCCCCTCCTGGCTGCGGCGGCAATCCTTTTTATCCCCGAAAGGATCCGCCGGCAGGGAAAAAGGGGCTGGTTTGCTTCCCTTTATCTGCTTTTCGCCATTTATCTCCTCAGCTTACTCCCTTCCCTCTCTCACTACCTGACACCGGGCAAATCGGCATTGGACGTGGTGCGGGCCGTCCGGGAACATGTCCCCGCCGGGGCCGTTCTTTACCAGTATCGCCTGACCATGTATGGCCTTGATTTCTACACGGGAAGGAAGACCCCCATCGTAGAGGATCTGGGCGAACTGAAATTCGGGGCGGATCGAATTTCGCCCCGGGAACGGGCAGAGTTATTTCCCACCGAGGAAGAGTTTATCCGTGCTGTCGGCTCCTGCCGCCGGGGGGCGGAAACCGGAGAAAAACCGTCGAGGGTATCGCCGCCGGCGGATGGGCCGGAATCGCGATCGATAGGCAGGGTGGCGCTGCCCCCATCGGAAAAACAAACGCCGGTGCGCGGGGAGAGAGACGGCTATCAGGCATGGGGGGCGTCGTTTGCGAAAGAGTCTCTCTCTGGTTGTGTTTCATTTGCCGTTACGGAAGGGAAGAGCAATGTGACAACCCTGCGACGGTCTTTCCCGGAGGCCCGCATGGTTTGGAACAACAGCAAGTTTTACTTGCTGGCCCTGCCGGGATAATCGGTGCCAATGGCGATTGAAATGGGGAAATCTTAACAGAGTCCGACCACCATGGCCGCGGTGTTCTGACTCTGATAGTAGGTCTCCTCGAACTCGAGACGTAGCTCACGGTTCTCCCGCTTGGCAGGATCACCCAGCAAAACCTTTGCTTTTCAGTTCCTCCCCGATGGGACGGAGATCCGTGGACGGGAGGCCCTCGGCCTGTATGCCTACATCGCCCAGAACGGCGTTGACGGCGATCGTAAGAAAGGAGACGGCTTGGGGTAGGGAACAGCTCTTTGTGGCTTCGATGGCCAGGGCCATCTTGTGGGCCTTGTAGAGGGCATAGTAGGTGAGGGATCGGCGCTGCTCCTTGTGACGGGAGTGAGCGGTGGCCGTATTGGTGTTGTTTACATGAAAATGATATTGCTTATCGTTGATTTTCCCGTTGGAGAGCGAGGCGACCCTCCCGGCGAAGCGGGCCAGCTCCAACTTTTCGCCGTTGGGCAGGTCAAAGGTAGGGGCATCGATGATGTTGCACTGGCCCCAGTTCAGAGGGTTTCTCTTTTTGGAGATCCACCGGGGGTAATAGAAGCCGGTGCCCTGGTGGAGATTCAATACATAATCAGCCTGCTTGATGTAGGATTTGATCACATTCACCACCTTGGAGTCTGCCGTCGCCTTGGTGTTGTCGGGTAGATGAAAGAGGCGGTTCATGTCGCCACTGATGCCGCGGCGAGTGCCTTTGGCGATAGCAAAGGTATTGAGGCGTGGGATCAGGATGAGGGTGCCTCTGTTTACCTTGATGTTCCTGTAACGTTCCACGGCAAGATAACCGCCCCTTTCATCACCATGGATGCCGGCGACGATGAGCACCGTGGGTCCCTTCTCTTTGCCGGAGAGCACGTAGATTGCCAATTCCTGTGGTGTGCCTTGGAAGTTTACGTATTTCTTCTCACCACCGGACACCTGGTTTGGGTTGTCAGGCAAAGGGGAAAAGCTAAACACGATAACGAGGCAGGAAAGCAGGACAACAGCGGCTAAAACGTAGATTCGCCTATGATCTGCCATCCTTTTTGTCCTTTGCTCAGATAGAATATCTTTTTGGAATCGCTGTTGAAATTGCTGGACTGGTAACGCTGGACGAAACGCACAACCGCCGTCTTTCCCTCGCTCTCCTGGGGGATAACAACGGCCATTTGATCCGTTTTAACGTGGATGTACTTCTTGCCCCTGTTGACCTTCTCCTTTTGATTCTTGTAGGACTTGTAACCCATGCCTTCACTGTTCACAAATTCCGGAGCGTAGTGACTCATGAATCTGTCTACGTTCATACTCTCCCAAGCCCGGCACCAGGAGTTCATGAAATCCTTCACTTCCTTCCGCACAGGGTTGTGCTCTTGCCCGTTCACGTACAGGGCCTTGTCAACGATGACCACCGATGTGCCCTCGGCCTTGATTGTGGCGGCCAGTTCCTTCATGGCGTCGTTACTGATGACGATACATCCCTTGCTGTCCGGTATGTCGTTTCCTATGGTCTTCCCTGGACTATGGCCGTGGATCCAGATGCCGCCGCCCTTCTTGCCTGCCCTATGGTCCAGGTAGTTGGGGTAGTTGAGGACGAAGGCACCGTAGCCGTAAATGTCCGGTAGCGACCGACCCGGAGTGAAACGGATGGTGAAATAGGTGCCCACCGGCGTGGCGAAATCGTTAGGACGCTTTTTCTCGTGGTTGTTTGCCCCGACGACACAGGGGTAATGCTTCAGCAGCGTGAAACGGTCCTTCTCGGAAAGGTAAACGGACAACGTTTTTCTTTCTTTTTCGCAGAGGATCAGATGTTCACCCTCTGGGGCCAGGACGAAGGCCTTAGGTATGCCTTCCGGTTTGGACGGCGGGGCAACGGGCGTGGAGGGATGATCCGAGGCCTTGAGTTGCGTAACCTTTGCCAGTTCTAAAAGAGGTGCCGCCGGCATCTGCTTTGTCTTCGCGACCGTGGGTGATAGGTCGGCAAGCTGTTTCTTCGCTTGCGTTATGCTACGGAAGACCTTCTGATAATCGCCGTTACGGAGGGCCTCATCAATCATACCAACGGTATTGCTGAATCCCTCAATGGTTTCCCTCAACTTATGATTGTCTGCGGCATTTTCTTTTAGCAGGTAGAGGGTAACAACATTCACCAGGACAAGGATGACTAATACGGCAAGAAGAGACAGGATCCACCACGACTTCGGGTTCTTTCTCTTGTATCTGATAATCGTGTTGCCTATTCTATAATTTTTTTCCACCATGGTTAGCTTGCTTCCTCACGTTCTGAACAGAGGCGCTGGCTATCGCTTCTGCCACCAATTAATTAATGGTGTCTTTAATATTTGGTCGTCCCTTTTACTGTTTTTTTGGCCTTTGTCAATCTTATAATGATTCATCACGAAAAAATGGCAGTCCAGCTTCTGCCTCCATTGGCGAATCTGACTCGTATGCAGACCATACTCGCTGGAGATTTGGGCCATGGTCTTCTCTCCCCTTATAGCCTCCAAGGCAACCCTCACCTTAAATGCCGCATCATGACTCTTCCGCATGTTCTTTGCCATCCTTCTCCTCCTCCTTCTCGATTCTGGCAGCCCAACAGGCACCTTATTACCCCGTCCAGTTTTTGGGGGCTTTATAGTGATCTTTGAACTTTTTTGACAAGACACCACCATTTATCTCTTGACAAGATTGTCCAGATGTATATATTGCCATACGGAAATATGAATCAAAAGCGCCGCCAAGATATGCTTCCGGGTGGCAGTCAGGGTCGAGATTCATCTTGGCAATAGCATTCGAAATATTAGCGGGGAAAGGAGATGTTTAGATGATCGAATCATTGATCGTCGCCGGATTGCTGGCAATTAAAGACTACGTGGCCACACATGTTCTGACCTGCCTGGTGCCGGCGTTTCTGCTGGCCGGAGCGATGGTGGCCTTCATCAACCAGCAGGCCATTCTTACCGTTCTGGGAGAAAAAGCCGACAAACTCAAATCGTTCTCTATGGCCAGCGTTGCCAGTTTCTTTGTCGCTGCCTGTTCCTGCACGGTGATCCCCGTCTCCAGCGGCCTTTACTACAGCGGCGCCGCCGTGGGCGTGGCCTTCATCGTCCTCTGGGTGGCGCCGTCGGCCAACATCCTCTCCCTGATCTATACGGGCAACATCCTCGGGTACGACATCGTCGTTTACCGGGTTGTCGCCGCTCTCCTTATGGCTTTTATCGTTGGGGGCATCATGACCTTCTTCTTCGGCAAGGAAAAAAGGGAAACCGTCGGCGCCTTTCAGAGCGGTGAAGAACGGGAAGGCATCGTGAAGCGGCCCCATCTGATTCTGATGCTCCTCATCCTTTTTTCCCTGTTGCTTCCCAATTACATCGGGCAGACGGGACCCTACGGGCAGAAGATCATCATCTGGGGTTTGGCTACGGCGGTTTTGGCCGTTTATGCCGTCAAGGCCCTCGGCAGGGACGAAATCGCCGGCTGGCTCCGGGAGAGCTGGTGGTTCGTCAAGATCATCTTCCCCCTGCTGCTTTTGGGCGTATTTCTGGTCGGCGTCATCGGCAAGCTCCTCCCTGAGGAGTGGATCCAGAGCTGGCTTGGGGGTAACGGCCTCATGGCGTCATTTCTGGCGACGATGATCGGGGCGATCAGTTATTTCGCGACGATGACCGAGGCGCCGTTTGTCGATACCCTGATGAAACTCGGAATGGGCAAGGGGCCCGCCCTGACCCTCCTCCTCACCGGTCCGGGCTTGAGCCTGCCGAACTGGATCGCCATCGGCCGCGTCTTCGGAGTCAAGAAGGCCATTGTTTATGTAATATCTATAGTTATCCTCGGGACGCTTGTCGGTTGGTTCTTCGGCAATTTCATCATGTAGAAAGATCACAACGCCTTTTTACTCACCCTCCCTTTCAAGGGTAGGGTGGGGATGGGGGAGGACTAAATTATCCAGACGAGGAGCACGAGTAATCACATCTGATGAAAAAGCCTGGGGAATGTGATAGATAAAATTTATGGCTGACATTAAACAAATCCGGGTAAACGGCAACCTGGTGGGCATTGTGGGGCTTCAGAAAATTATGGAGGAGATGGCTGCGGATTTTGCCGGAGGCTCCGATGAGGAAATCGCCAGGGAAATCCTGCGCCGGACCGGGCAGTGCAATTATATACCCCGACGGGCCGAAGGGTCTTACGGAACAGCCCTCACCAGGGAATTCCGGAGGTTTCTAGGGCAGGAGGTTGCAGAGGAACCGCTGACGGGCCTGCAGATTATCGTCCTGGGACCGGGCTGCGCCCGCTGCACCCAGTTGGAAAGAGACGTCCGGGAGGCCCTGGCGGACTTGCAGCTTCCCGGGGAGTTGATCCACGTTGACGACCTCCGGGCTATTGCCCGCTACGGGGTCATGGGGACACCGGCCCTGATCGTCAACGGCAAGGTCGTTTCCGTAGGCACCACCCCGACACGGCAACAGATCAAGGCGTGGCTCCGGGAGGCGGAAACCGCCAGGTCTTGAAGGCAATACTCCTTGGCTTCATGATGAACTTGTTTACAGCATGAGGCTTTATTGTCCTCTGAGGAGGCAGAAAAATGAAGATCGTCGTGGCCGGACCAGGGTGCGGAAGATGTCATGTAACGGAAAAGAATGTAACGGATGCGTGCGCGGTATTGGGAATCGACGCGGATATCTCCCATGAATTCGATGTGAGGAGGTTTCGGGACCTGGGAGTAAGGGTTACCCCCGCGGTGATTATCGACGGGGTAATAGTGGTTGCAGGGAAGATTCCTTCGGTAGAAGAGCTTAAGGCGATCATCGTTGCGGAGAAATAACCCGCGCCCGGGATAGCCCCGGGCGCGACAAAGCAAAAACGGATTTAAGGAGGAAATTGATATGAATATCAAAGTTTTGGGCCCCGGTTGTGCCAGGTGTAACGCTGTAGAGAACGTGGTGAAAGAGGCCTTGGAAGAGTTGAAGATGGATGCGACCCTGGAAAAGATAAAAGATATAAAAAAATTCGCCACCTACGGCGTTTTTTCCACCCCGGCCCTGATTATCGACGAGCAGGTAAAGTGCGCAGGAAAGATCCCGACCAAGGCGGAAATCATTTCCTGGCTTAAAAAGAATTAGTATCCGTTCCGGGTGGAGCCCCAAACGATCGCTCGGTTTCAAGGAGCAGGCCTTACCCGTGGACGGCATTGAGATGGTCGAAGTGGCCGATCTTCAAGAGGTCGTTGAGTATGCCTTGATTGATCCGAAGAATATATCACCCTCTGTGACTTGAGATTCAAGGAGCGTGGTTATGGAGCCAAAGATTATTATTTACGGAACAGACACCTGACCCTTCTGCAACCAGGCTCGGGCGGCCTACGGGGACAGGGCGATCTATTTTAATGTCGACGAAGATCCTGCCAAACTGGCGGAGATGCTGGCCCTGTCGGGCGGCAAACGGCAGGTTCCAGTAATCGTGGACGGAGGCAGGGTGACCGTCGGCTTCCAAGGCGAAGCAACTCTGCGGGGCGCTGTTCCCCTTTTTGGCGGCACTTGACCGGTGAATCCGGCCCCTCGTTGAGGGGCCCGGCAAATTGATGTAAAACAAAGGGGATAAGGTTCTCCTATCAATTGAAAAGGAGTATTTTTTAACAATGAGGAAGTATTTGGAGAAAGTGCAGGATTTTCGTTTTCTACCCGTATTTGTTGTCGTCAGCATGGCCGTGGGCATTGCCATCGGCAAGTTGTACGGCATTTCGAACTTTGCCCTGACGCCCCCCATTGATGCCATCAAGGCCATCTTTTCAGGGACCTATCAGTTCACCCTGGCCAACAGCCTCGCCCTCGGCGTGGTGATCGGCCTTTTTTTGATGATCTATCCCGCCATGACGAACGTGAAGATCGAGGATCTCGGTAAGGCCGCCGCCTCGCCGAAACAGTTGATCATTGTTCTGGTCTTCAACTATCTTGTCGCGCCGTTCTTCATGCTCCTGTTGGCGAAGATCTTTCTGTCCGCCTATCCCGATCTCTACATCGGCCTCGTTTTGTATGGCCTGGCACCCTGTATCGCCATGGTTATCGTCTTCACATTCCTGTCTTTGGGCAACAACGCCCTGGCCATTGTGCTGGTGGCCATCAATTCGATCTGCCAGATGCTCCTGATCCCGGTGTATGCAAAACTGCTTCTGGGCGACGTCTCCTTCGACGTCCTTGTTGTCGGGGAGAGCGTCCTTCTCTATCTCGGCATCCCCCTCGTCGCCGGTTTTCTCACCCGGCGTATCGCCGTGGGCAGGCTGGGCGAGGAAGGATTCAAGCATTTCAAGACCTATTTGGATTCCCTGTCCATCATCGGGCTCCTCTTTACCCTCATTGTCATGTTTGCCCTGAAGGGCGATCTGATACTGGAAAACCCCATGCTGATCGTCCACATGGCCGTGCCCATGACGATTTTTTTCTGGGTTATGTTCGCCGTTGTCTATCTGGTGAGTTGGAAGCTGGGCCTGAACTATAAGGATGCCGTTGCCGTGGCCTTCAACTCCACGGGGCGGGATTTCGAGATCGCCATTGCCATTGCCATTACGGCCTTCAATCCTGCCGTGGCCCTGGCCACAGTCATCGGCCCGCTTATCGAGGTACCCGTCATGCTCGTCCTCGTCTGGGCGGCCCGCCGCTCCCGGGCACGGCTCTTCGGTGAAGCTAAAGAAGAGGTCCCAATCAGGCGGATGGTCCCTGCAACAGCGGCGGCACAAAAAAAGAGGCGCAGAAAATAGCCCCCATATTAACCCGCCCCCACCCCGGCCATCCCCTCGAAGGAGAGCGCCGGGGGGATCTGGGAATTCGGTGCTTATCGGGAGGGGAGAGAATCACCCTTTGCGAATGAATTCCAAATGGTTTCAACGCTCTCCAAATATTATCTGAGGGAAGAAGCCAGACGATGTTCAGAAAAATTTTATTCCCCCTCGATTTCTCCCGCCATGCGGAACGGATTGTCCATCGCCTCCCTGATTTGAAGCGTGTAGGTATGGAAGCGGCGGTTTTGCTCCATGTGATCAATCCCATTAAGGCCGTCCGCTGGATGGACGGGGATGAAAAATTATTGTCAAAATTGAAGAGCGATGCCGAAAAAAGGCTGTGTAACATAGCGGAAGAACTTGCCGCCCGGCATGAGGTCAAGACGACATACCGGGTGGAAATAGGTGCTACGGATCAGGAAATAATCAATGTCGCTCAAGAACTGGCTGCGTCCCTCATTGTTATGGGGGCGCACGGGCGCAGTTATATCCGTGGCGCCCTCCTGGGCAGCGTTACCCAGCGTGTCCTACGGCAAACAGCCACCCCCCTGCTTATCGCCCGTTTCCATGACCCGGAGGAGAAAGTGGAGGCAAACCCCCATTTCTTTGCCCGGGACATCTGTGCCAAGATCCTCTATCCGACGGATTTTTCGGAGAACGCCCTCCGGGCCTTCCGGCTTTTGAAAAACCGTCGACAGGGGGGAGAGAAGGAGGTGATCCTCCTCCATGTCCAGGACACCCGGCGGCTTTTTCCATACCTTATGGATAAAATGGCGGCGTTCAACCGCATCGATGAGGAACGATTGGCGGAATTGAAAAGGCAGCTCTCCTTTGTCGGTTATTCCGTCCGTTCCCGGATCGAGACGGGCATCCCATTTGTGGAAATCAACAAGATCGCCGCTGCGGAAAATGTCACCCTGATCGTTCTTGCCTCTCATGGGAGAAGCAACATCAAAGAGGCATTGTTAGGAAGTGTGACGGAGGCAGTCGCCCAGCACCATGTCCGACCGGTGTTGGTCATCCCCCGCGATTAGAAAATATTTAAATCCTTGACAGCCGGGAGACCTCCGGCTATATCTACATAAAAGAATATAGGGGTACTATCGATGAAAGACTTCATCAAGGTCATGAAGGCCGTCTCGGACCCGAACCGCGTTAAATTACTCAAGATTCTGCAAGCAAGGGTGCTTTGTGTTTGTGAAATACAGGCGCTTTTAGGTATTGCCCAGCCTACGGTATCCAAACATCTCAAGGTGCTGGAAGAAGCGGGGCTGGTAACCTTCAAGAAGGATGGCCTGTGGGTCAATTATTCATTGGCCGACGGCAATAAAAGCCCTTATGCGGCGACGATCCTGGGGAACCTAAAACATTGGCTCGGCGATGACCGGGAGATCCGCGACCTGATGGAAAAGACCCCTGCTGTTTCAAGGGAGGAGATTAGAGCGAAACCATGAAAAATTCCTCAACACTGATTATGGCCTGTTGCGGGGCCGCCAATGTGGGGCAGATGACCAATATCTTGGCCCTGGAACTGGTGCGGGAGGGTTACGGAAACCCCTTCTGTCTGGCGGGGATCGGCGCCCGTCGCCGCGGCTTTATTAGATCGGCCACCGAAAACGATACCATTTTAATCGATGGTTGTTCCATCGGCTGCGGCCGGCTGATGTTCGAACAGTCGGAGGTGCCCCTGAAAAAGTATCTGGTCCTGACGGAATTGGGGATTGAAAAATCCATCGGGGGAGAAATCGCGTCTGAAGATCTCGAGAAGGCACGTCGTGCGTTACGGGAAATATGCGGCGAGTCATCCCCATCTCCTGTTCCCAGATTAAAAACCACTTCGAGCTGTTGCGGTTGATCGAGCCGTTTAATAGAGATGCATAATGCCCCACCGGTAAACATAACCGGAAGAATATTTCCCTTCCGTCTTGTTGTAAAACTATATCCCTTTACAGCAATGCATAAAAGTGATAGTAAGCCCGCCATGCCCTGTCCCTTTATCAACAGGCGTCATAACGATCCGCCGGTGAAATTATGACGATCTGCCCGTTCTCCTGTACCCCATTGGAGAGTCACTCTTTACGAAATGTAAGGAAATCATGCTTTTAGAGGTGGATTTTTAGGTGAAAAGAAATGCTCTTTGTCTACTGTTGATATTTTTGTTTTTGTCCACGGTCGGCGCCGGCGCGGCCGGCGAACCGGCCAAGGCTGTTCCGGTAAAGGGGATGGTCACCATGGTGGATCTGGGGGCGAGTCGGTGCATCCCCTGCAAGATGATGGCGCCGATCCTCCAGAAATTGGAGAAACGTTACGCCGGCAAGGCGGCCATCGTCTTTCTCGACGTCTGGGTGGATCCCCAACCGGCCCGTCGCTTCGGCATCCGCGCTATCCCCACACAGATATTCTTCAACAAGAAAGGTGAGGAAGTATATCGCCATGAAGGCTTCATGAGCGAGGAGGCCATCGTCGCCGTCCTCCAGAAGCTGGGCGTGAAATAGGGGTACAAAGTGGAAACCTTTTTCCTTACGGTAAATCAATGGCTGACGGGGTCGCCCCTCCTGGCCGCCACAGGAAGCTTCTTCTGGGGGATGATCAGCGTCCTGTTCAGTCCCTGCCATCTCGCCTCCATTCCCCTCATGGTGGCGTATGTGGCCGGGCAGCGGGAAGTCCTGGCGCCTCGCCGGGCCGGGCTGTACGCAGTCCTGTTCAGTGGCGGCCTGTTTCTGTCCATCGCGGCGGTGGGGATAATCTGCGCCCTGCTGGGCCGGATGCTGGGAGATGTAGGGCCATACTGGCAGATCCTGGTGGGTCTGGTGCTCCTCTGGGTCGCCCTGGGGATGTTCGGCGTCCAGGCCTGTTCCATATCCGGCGGCGGCATCCTCCAACGCCTCAATCTGCAGGGGCGCAGCGGGGCCTTTTTACTTGGACTGACTTACGGGATTCTTTCCGGATCCTGCACCTTCGGATTCATCGCCCCGATATTGGCGATCATCACCATTCAGCAGCAGGTCGCCATGGGGCTGATGCTCATTACCCTCTTTGCCGTGGGCCACAGCCTACCCATCCTGGCGGCGGGGACTTCGGCGGCCCTGGTGGGCAAAATGATCGAAAGCCAGGCCTGGCAACGGGCCGGCGACTGGTTTCGCAAAGGAGCGGGAGGAGTGATAATCCTCCTCGCGATTTATTTTATCGGGAATCCTTTTTTCGGAAGCTGATCATCTTTTGTATACACCGGAGGTGGTTCTATGAGTCCCACGCTCATCATGGTCGCCGGATTGGGCGTCCTCTCCGTAGCCTCGGGGATGCTCGGTCTGGGCGTCGCCTTTGCCGCCGTACCCTTCCTGGCCTTTTTCCTTCCCGATCTTGTCCACCAGGTCCAGCCCCTTAGTCTGCTCCTCAACGGCATTACCGCCCTCTTTGCCGTTTTCGGCTTCGCCAAAAGCGGCTACGTGGACTGGCGGAAGGCCGTCACCTTGGCCGTCGTCACCACCATCTCCGCCCCCTTCGGCGCCTGGCTGGTCCTCTATACGCCGGTTATGATTGTTTGGATTGCCTACCTCATCTCGGTGATCTATCTCGCCTACCGGCTCTTCCGCCCCGTCCAGGCCCGGCCGGGGACAGAGAATTTCAAGCTGGCCCTGATGCTGGCCATCCCTATTTCCGTCTTGAGCGGTCTATTGGGCGTCGGTCCCGGTTTTCTCCTTATGCCGACCTTGATCCTCGTTGGTTTCGACCCCAAGAAGGCGGCGGGGATCAACGCCTTTGCCGTCACTCCCCCTTCCTTTTCGTCCCTGATTCCCCATCTGACTACGGCACGCTTCGATTTCCAGCTTACGATTGCGCTCCTCCTCGTGGGGGCCGCATGCTCCTTTCTCGGAGCCCGGCTCACCAGCCTCTATGTCCCCGGCGGCCGGATCAAGCAGGGCTTCGGCATCCTCATCGTCGTCATGACGGCCTACAAGATTTACACGCTCATCGGTTAGCCTATAGGAGGACATGACGGACGATGACAGGGTTTTAATGGCATATGGAGATAATCGGTTTTCCCTATCCGATTCTCCGGACCTTTTCTTATTGACACGAAGGTCGATGGTCTATATTCTGATTGAGCAATACTATGTAATTCGAAAAATCCCTTTTAAAGGGAATAGACCGGCGAGGGACAACGATAATGAATTTTGAAAGTATCGAGAAAACGGCGGTGGCGCTGGAACGGCACGGCTATATCAGCTCCCCGGAGATCGCCACGGTGGTTTTCTTGGCGGGTGCCACAGGGAAGCCCTTGCTCGTTGAGGGTCCGGCAGGTGTGGGAAAGACGGAACTGGCAAAAACTGTGGCCCGCGCCCTGGGACGGGAGTTGATCCGCCTCCAGTGCTATGAAGGCATCGACGAGGCCAAGGCCCTCTACGAATGGGAATACGGAAAACAACTGCTCTATACTCAGATGCTCAAGGAGAAGATCCACGACATCTTTGCCGTCGATGACACCCTGGCCGCCGCCGTGCAGAAGATCGCCGCCCAGGAAAACGCCTTCTTCTCGGATCATTTCATCCAGCCCCGGCCCCTTCTCAAGGCGATCACCGCTCCGGAACCCGTCGTCCTTCTCATCGATGAAGTCGATAAGTCGGATCCGGAATTCGAGGCCTTTCTCCTCGAACTGTTGAGCGACTATCAGCTTTCCATCCCCGAGTTAGGGACGAAGACGGCGCTGCACATCCCCTTTGTCGTCCTCACCTCCAACAGCGCCCGGGAAATGAGTGACACCCTGAAGCGCCGTTGCCTGTATCTCTACATTGACTATCCCTCCCCGGAGCGGGAAAGAGAAATCGTGGTCCGTAAAGTTCCCGGCATCGACGAGCGTCTGGTAGAAAAGATCGTAGGCATTGTGACGGACATCCGCAGCCTCGACCTGAAAAAGAAGCCCTGCATCTCCGAGACCCTGGACTGGACCCGCTCCCTTCTGGCTCTCCAGGCGACGGAGATTCCCATGGAGCTCATAATAGGAACGTTGAACGTCCTCTGCAAGCACCGCTCCGATATCGAGCAGGTAAAGGAACGCCTCCGGTCAAAACAATCATAATGTCGACTGTCGCCGGGGGGTGAGAAATCGGTAATGAGGGGCGACCTCGCCATCAAAAACAACAGGAATATGGTCACGAACATCATCCAGTTCGCCCGGATCTGCCGGGCGGCGGGCATTCCCGTTTCCCCTGCGGAGGTAATTGATGCTGTGGAGCAGATGGACCGGATAGACCTTGACGCAGAGGGGCAATTCCTGACGGTCCTCAAAGCCAATTTTCTCAAGAACCACCGGGACGGCGATACCTTCGCCAAACTTTACGACTTCTTCTTCCACCGCCTCCCGAACATGGGCACTCGGCGAAGCACCCCGGCAGCGCGGGAAAACCTGCTGGAGATACGAGACATATACGGTGACGGCGGTGCGGAGGGAACGGACGCCGAAGAGCTGTTGAACATTCTGGCCCGTGATCCCCTTCGTTATCTCGATCTGCTTCTCAAACTGCAAGCATCAGACCTGGACATCCCTGAGGTCAATCTCCTCCCTGTCGCGTCCGGCGAGGAGGCTTCCCTGGCGTATGCCCGGCGGACAAGGATGGAGGCCCGTCTCCGGGAACTCCTCACTAAAGAATTTCCCGCCGGTGAGGAATCTCTGCGCTTCTATCTTCAAGAGTATCTCCTCGACGGTGGCCCGCCCACCGGTGAAGGACCGACGGCGTCGGAGGGCGCCCGCCCCATCGTTCCCTTCCATTTTCCCACCGGTAAGGGACGTCGCGGTCCCGCCAATCTGGGAGAGATCCCCTTTCAGCACCTCAGCGCGGCGGAGGCAAAGGCGGTGCACGCCGTCATCTCCCGTCTGGCCATGAAATACAAGGACCGGATTACCCGCCGCAACCGGGCGGGCAAGAAAGGCGTCGTCGATATCCGGCGCACCCTCCGCAATGCCGTCCGCTACGACGGTGTGCCGATGAAGCTTTTCCGGCGCCGCCGCCTCCCCCAAAAGCCGAAGATCGTCGCCCTTTGCGACGTTTCCTATTCCGTATGGGCCGCTGTCCCCTTCATGCTCAACATCCTCTATTCCCTTCAGGATTGCTTCCGGCAGGTTCAAAGCTTCGTCTTTATCGCCCGCGTCGCCCCGGTGAGTGACACCTTTACCCGCCGGGAAACCATGGCGGCCATCGACGAGATCATGGCCTCCTATCAGCTCCACCACCCCCGCAGCGCCGTTTACGGCGGCGACGAAGGAAAGGTTGCCGACGATTCAGATCCGGAGATATCCGATTACGGCCGGGCCCTCGCCGAATTCCTCGATAAATTCTCCCATGTCCTGGACCGCCGGACGACCCTCATCATCCTTGGCGACGGCAGAAACAACTTTCTTTCCCCCCGGGCGGACATCCTCGGCCGGCTCGGAGAAAAATGCCGGCGTATCGTCTGGTTGAATCCGGAACCGGAGATCCTCTGGGGAGACGGGGACAGCGATATCGGGGCATATCGTCCCTATATTCACGAGCTTCGTCCCTGCAACAATCTCCAGGAGCTTACCGCTTTCGTTTCCGATCTTTTCACTGTATCCCTTTACAGCAATCTATAACGATGATATGAACGCTTGTGCGGCGAAGAGCTGCGAAGCCGGTTTAAAATCAATGCCTTCGGACCGCCCTGTCTGCATGCTCATGTTGACGGAGAAATGTTATGATGCCCACGGGCAGGGTTAAAAGCAGGGTTGGTAACAGACCATAAGGGGGAGGTAAGAAATGAAGATCAAATCTTTGGGTTTCATCGGCGGCGGTAGGATCACCGGCATCATTCTGGAAGGATTGGCACGGAAGGATAACCTGCCGGAGTGTATTTTTGTCAGCGAAACAAATCCCGAAATCCTGGCTAAATTGACGGAACGTTTCCCGTTCGTCAAAGGGAGCACCGGCGATGTCGAAGGCCCCGCGGGGGCGGCGCTGGTCTTTATCGCCCTCCATCCCCCGGCGGTGTCGGCGGCCTTGGCGGGCCTCAAGGGGCATATACAAGAAGATGCCGTGGTTGTATCTCTGGCCCCCAAGATTTCCCTGGCCCATTTGTCTGCCGGTTTGGGCGGTTTCGACCGGATCGTCCGGATGATCCCTAATGCCCCGTCGGTGATCAACAAAGGCTACAATCCCGTCGTCTTCTCCTCGGCCTTCACCACTGACGAGAAGAAGAAAATCCGGAAATTCTTCGAGATCCTCGGCGACTGCCCGGAGGTAGCTGAGGAAAAGCTGGAGGCTTACGCTATCCTCACAGCTATGGGACCCACCTATCTGTGGTTCCAGTGGGAGGCATTGAAGGAACTCGGCCTGTCCTTCGGCCTGACGGCCGGGGAGACGGAAAAGGCCCTGGTCAAGATGGTCAAGGGGGCCGTGAAGACCCTCTACCAAGCGAAACGAACCCCGGGGGAGGTCATGGATTTGATCCCCGTGAAGCCCCTGGGCGAAGACGAAGCGACCATCCGGCAGATCTACCGGGCAAAGCTCACGGGGCTCTACGCCAAACTCAAGGGATGATGGCACTGTCTTATTGCATAAACACGGGTAAGGAAGGGTAGTTTGCGCAGGAGATTCGATAATATGGAGATGAAATTTGGTGCAGGTTGTATATCGGTCATGTTTATCGCCCTAATCGAAATATGGGCACTAACGGGCGGAGTCGTCCCGGCCTTAGGTGAGCCTTTTCCCACCTATGGAACCGGACCGATTCACGTGCGGGTCTATACGGACTACTTCTGTCCCCCCTGCCGGGGGATGGAGCCCCAGGTGGAGCCCCTCTTGAAGGATCTGCTCAAAAGAAACGTCATCACCCTGACCCTGGTGGATACCCCTTTCTACCGCTACAGCGCCCTTTACGCCCGTTATTTCCTCTACGCCCTGAACGGGAACAACAATTATCAACAGGCCTTACGTGTCCGGAACGTGCTCAACGAGGCGGCGGAGAATCGTCATTTCACCACGAAGGAACGTTTGGAGGAGATATTCAAGGCCAAAGGCATCCCCTGGCGAGAATTCGAGCCCAAGTCCATCCTGGACCGTTACAACGCTTTGATCAAGGAAGACCACATCGACGCGACGCCGAGTTGCGTCATTATCCGGGGGGGGAAGAAAGATAAATATATCGGGGCTCCGGACATCGTCAAGGCCCTGAAGGGCTTGCAGCCATAGTTTTAGGTATGGAGAAGAACAAACGCCATGAAAGGGGAAACCATGCGTAAAGGGATGAATATCGCCATCCCCGTCGTCGGCATCGGGCTGTTGATCTTTTATGAGGTGTGCGATACCTCCTGTTCTTCCCTCCGGGGAACTTTTTTAGGGATCGATCTGAAGATCGTGGGCATCCTGTTCATGGTTGCCTTACTGGCGATGCTCCTTCTGGACAAGACGCGCTTTTCCGTGCCTACCAATCATCTGCGGACGGTGCTGCTGGCCGGGGCGATGGGCGGCGAGATTCTCCTCGTCCGTTTCCAGATCGTCAACGACACCTACTGCCCCTTCTGCCTGGTCTTCGGCCTCTGTGTCCTGGCCCTTTTCGCTGTAAACTTGCCGCGGATGCACAAGTACCTCGCCATGGCCGCCTTCGCCGCCGGAATCGGAGCCTTTTGGCTTTTTTTCAAAGGCTCGATCCTGCCTCTGTATTATTGAGAATAAATGGTGGGGAAGTTATCAGTCTCCCCTCATATCAAAACGTTGTTTCGATCTTGATTGGCAAGGAGCAAGGATATGAAATTGTTTTGGACCACTTTGCTGGCATGTATCCTTATTGCCGCTTCCGCTCTGGCGGGGGAGCCGGTGAACTTCG
Source organism: Syntrophobacterales bacterium (assembly GCA_018056545.1). Classification (GTDB taxonomy): domain Bacteria; phylum Desulfobacterota; class Syntrophia; order Syntrophales; family UBA8958; genus UBA8958. Next base: position 12,971 of record JAGPFL010000009.1, on the reverse strand, counting down.
ACGATTATCTTCGTTCCTTTGACTATCGGGAACGGAGCACCATGAAGATCGGCATCCCCGAGATGCTGGAACTATACCGACAGGGACAGGCGCAGATCGTCGATATCCGTTTCCCCGAGGAACAACAGGCCTGGCGCTTCGGCTTCATCAAGAGCATTCCCATCAACGAACTGCCGGACCGGCTTAAAGAGCTGGACAAAGGGAAACTGATCGTCACCGTCTGCCCCCACTACGACCGGGCCGAGATCGCCAGGACCTATCTGACGTTAAAGGGCTACCGCTCCCGCTACCTGGTTGAAGGGCTTCTCGGGCTGGCTGAGCATCTGCGCGGCGACCGGGCCAAGGCCTTTATCAACAACACAAGACCTTAATCCTGAAAAAAAACATTATTGAGAGGTTGAAGAGATCATCGTGAAACTCCCCAAGTCTAATTTGCCCGTTTTCGCCCTCCTGGTTTGCCTCTGGGCGGCCCTGACGAGCGCTGCGCCGGCGGCGGCCGCCCCCGGTGGAGAACATGATCTCGTTCCCACCTATGGTTCCGGCCGGTATCATCTGTTCATATTTTCCGATTACTTTTGCCAACCCTGTCAGAATCTGGAAAAGGAGTTGGATGGAAGGGTGCAGAAATTGATCTCCGAACGGGGGGTCCAGGTGAGTTTCGTCGATATGCCCATCTACAAACTTACTCCCCTCTACGCAAAATATTTTCTTTATGCCGTGAAGGCCGCCAAATCCTACCGGGAGGTCCTCCAAGCAAGAAAGGTGCTTTTCGACAAGGCGTCTCGTTTCGGCGCCATCACGGAGCCGCAATTGGTCAATGCCCTCCAGGCCGAGCAGATTTCCCTCACGCCTTTTGATGTGCAGCCGGTCCTGGCTCAATACAACGGACTGATCAAGAAATACCAAGTGCGGGGTACGCCGACCTTCGTTTTCGTCTATACTCCTCAGGACGTCAGGAAATATGTCGGGGACAAGGATATAAAGAGAGGCCTAACGGAGCTCGACCAGGCCCTGAAACGACGTAGATAAACCAATTAGTTAAGAATGGTGACGCCATCACCTTTTTGAAAATACCTTTATTGATAATTTCTTCAAAAGTTATGCAGAGGAGCTGTGGTGTAGAGCGAGTTTACCGGCGGCGCGTATGGAAATTTAGGCTGATTACCATGATCTGCCTCATAGGAGGTAAACTCGATCTCAAGTTACCCACATGAAAAAAGAGAGGAACCTATTGATCTATCTCGATCGGTAATCCATGACTGGTTTCAAGAAAGGAGAAGGAAAATGAAGGCAAAAGGATGGTTGGCAGCTTTGATGATCGTCACGGCATTGGTATTGACCGCCTCTTTGGCCCTGGCCGGGCCGGGGAAGTGGGGCGGCCGCGGCAGCGGCGGCTGGGGCATGGGCACTCCCTACCAGGGGATGTACGACCCCGCCAAGGTGGAGACCATCGCCGGTGAGGTGATCGCCCTGGAACAGACGGTGCCCATGAAACGCATGAATCAAGGGATCGCTCTGGTGGTCAAAACGGAAAAGGAAACCGTCAGCGTCCATCTCGGGCCGACCTGGTACCTGGAACGCCTCGACGAGAAGATTGTCAAGGGCGACAAGGTGGAGGTTAAAGGGGCGCGGGTCGACTTCTTCGGGAAACCCGCGATCATTGCCGCAGAGGTGAAGAAAGGGGATAAGACCCTCGTCCTGCGCGACGCCGCCGGTGTCCCCGTTTGGTCCGGCTGGGGATGGAAAAGGTAACCGATCTTGAGAGCAGTGAAGGGCGGCGCCGCCGAGAGCCGCCCTTCACTGTTTCCACTACAGACCATCTCTTCCCGCTTATCCGGACATTCAAAATCTTAATAAATTATGAAATCCACAACATAACCTGCGGCGATAGCGACAAGGAAGACGTTCAGCATAAAGGCGATAATCAGTTTCTTCTTGAACATGGCCGCGAGGATAATCATCTCCGGGATGCTCGCCCCGGCTCCGCCGATGACGAGGGCCAGCACCGTGCCTACGCCCATGCCCTTCCCCACCAGGGCGGCGCTGATGGGAATCACCGTTTCCGCCCGGATGTACATGGGTACGCCGATCAGCGCGGCGATGGGTATGGACCAGGGATTGTCAGGGCCCGCCCATCTGACCACCACGTCTTGAGGAAAAAAACCGTAGATGAAAGCGCCGATGGCGGCGCCGAGAAGCAGATACCAGAACACCCCCTTGAAGGTAGCTGCCGCCGCGGCTGAGGCCCTTTGCAAGTTATCCTTGAATGACGTCCGCTCCAAACCTATTGCCCCGTTGTCCGCGGAGAGGTCGGCGGCACAACATGATGATGCCGCCGTCTGTTCCATAGTCCTTGCCGGGGTCTCGGCGCAGCAGGCGCCGGAGGACGGCAGGACGGGGAAGGTCAGCAAGGGTAGGGTCTGCTTACCGCTGTCGGCGGCGCAACAACCGGCGGCTGTCGGCGGAACCAACACCGGGGGGGTGACCGGCATTGGTTCTCCGGCGCAACAAGACGGCTGCATATCCACCAGCGGTTTGACTTGGTTCTCCATTCCGAGTTTCGACATCAGGGCCGCGGCGGCCATGGAACCGAAGAAGGTGATAACAATATAAACCGCCGTAACCTTATAGCCGAATAGGGAGAACAGCAGGGCGATAATGATCGGGTTCAGCACCGGCGAGGAAAAAAGAAAGGCCATGGTAGGGCCGAAGGGGACGCCGCCCTTGAGCAATCCGGCGGTGATGGGAACGGTGGAACAGGAACAGAAAGGGGTGAGGGCGCCCAAACCCGCCCCGAGGATGTATTGTACCCAGGTCAGTTTATTGGATAGAAAATCACGGATGCGGGAGGGGGGGAGATATTCCGTCAGTATGCCGACAAGAAAAGATACGGCAATAAAAATGAGAAAAAGCTCTCCGGCAATCACGAAAAAAAATTTGCCGGCGGCAGCAAGATTATTCATCGCAAGCATTACTCCTCCTCTTGGGTTCATCCTTTGACTTCTTGCTTCTCTGACTATGTCCGGTTCTGCGGCGTCTTTCGGATGAATGTGCCATTTCAAAGATGGTTGAATCTATCAACCGTTATCGGTCAGCCGATTCTTTCGCTCCTTGGTCAAATCCGCCTCCGGCCGTTTGTCCCCGGCGGTCGTTTGCCCCTGTGCGGCCTGGAGAAAAGCCCCCAGGCTGATGATGAGTATCTCGCGCATGGCCGGGTCCATCGTCGCCAGAATCGCCCGCATCTTGTTCGTTAGTTGGTCCTCGATCCGGTTCAGGAGCGAATTGCCCGCTTGGGTCAATGTTACGCAACAGAACCGCCCGTCATTTTGATCCTGCTCTCGACGGACCAGCCCCTTCTCTTCCAAGCGATGGACAATGCGGGTGGCCCCGCTTTTTGTGACCAACGCTTTCTTTGCGATATCCTGCATACTACAGGCACGTTGGTGCAATGCCGTATGCAGAGCGCGAAATTCGCCATGGGAAATGTTTTCGCAGCATTCCCCGTCCAGGCTTCGCGTCCCGAAACAATACATCATATTTTCAATCATTCCGGCAAGCTGTCGGGCCTGTTCGTCCATCAACCCATCCTCCCTTACATTTCCCAATTATTCGACGTAGCGCCATGGGAATCTGTGGCTGCCTTATTTCATTGTTAGTTGATAATGACAACTAAAAATTTGATGAATTATGCGGATGGATAATTTCCCCTAATTGCCAACGGAGATGAGGTGGAAGTCAAGGGGGTTCGCTCCACCTTGACCGATGAGCCCGTAGTGCTCGCTGCGGAGGTGAAGAAAGGCGATGTGGGCGTTATCGGGGGACCGGCGGTAGGGGTGTTGGTGACGCTCTTTCTCCTGACTTCCCTGTACCTGATCTTCGCCGGACGGCGCGTCGACACAACTAAATGAATTGATTTATAAAATAATCAGAGGTAACATATCCTGCAAAAGGTGAAGGACTTTGGAACACAACCACCATCACGATCATGAACCGCCGGCGTCGCTGAAGAACCTGGCTTTCGCCATGGCGATCAACGGCGGGATCGTCGTCTTCGAGATGATCTGCGGCCTGATCATCCAGAGTATGGCCCTCATCTCCGATGCCGTCCATAATCTCAGCGACATCGCCGCCATGGGCTTCAGCTACTGGGCGGAGGGGGTCGCCCGCCGTCCCGCGAATAAGGTCAAGACGTACGGCTACCGCAAGATGGAATTTATCGCCGCCTTTGTCAACAGCATCGTCCTGTCCGTGGTCATCGCCTTCGTTTTCTGGGAATCCCTTAAGCGGCTCCTGGCACCGCCGGAGATCCCCGGACGGGAGATGCTCTGGGTCGCCGTAGTGGCCTTTGTGGGCAACGGAGCGGCCACCTTGCTCCTGCAGAAGATCTCGGCGCGGAACTTCAATATGAAAAGCGCCTGGCTCCATTCCCTTCAGGACGCCCTTTTTTCCCTCGCGGTGATCATCGGCGCCCTGGTGATCATGCTTATGGGATGGTCCCTCGTTGACCCCCTCCTCTCTCTCGCCATCTGCCTCGTCATTGCCCGGGAGATCTACAAGATCGTCCGGCAGACCGTCTCATCCCTCCTTGATGCCGTCCCGCCCGATATTGACTATGGAGAGGTTTTTGACGATCTGTCGGCGATCCCATCGGTAACGGCGGTACGCGATCTCCACATCTGGCGGTCCGGCGGGGCGCAAAAGCTCCTGTCCGCCCATCTCCGGACCGCAGAGGGGGCGGACAACGAAACGATCATCCGCGCCGCCCAGGAGCTGCTCCTCCACAAATACGGGATCAACCACACCACCCTCCAACTCCTCCCCGACGCGGCGGGGAAGATGGAACACTGCCACCATTGTAATTGATGAAAAGCAAGGGAGGGAACAATCGCCACTTTATCGGTCAGGATATCGAGCTGATGCCGGTCGTCACGGTCGCTGAGCACGGCTAATACTTGCCCCTGATGGTCCATAACATTCCCCGTTCGTCTCCTGAAACGATCAATACCGACGATCAGATCTGCTTCCTACGGCCCGTCGGGATCAAGATAATCGTTGACGCCGGCGCCGATCCGGTTTAGAAGTGCCCAAAATCGCCAGATGGGGGAAAGGGTAGTTATTGATGAAAATACGAACGGATTTTTTGCCCTTGAGCAAGCCGTCCCTCGGGACGGAGGAGATCGAGGCGGTCACCCGCTGCCTCCAGTCCGGGTGGATCACCACCGGACCCATCTGCCGGGCCTTCGAGAGGTCCCTTTGCGAATTGACCACGGCGCCCCACGCCGTTTCCTTTACCTCGGGAACCGCGGCGATGCAACTGCTCCTCACGGCCATGGGGATCGGTCCGGGGGACGAGGTTATCACGCCTTCCCTTACCTTTGCCTCCACGGTGAACATGATCACCCTGCGCGGCGCCCGCCCGGTTTTCATCGACATCGACTATTCAACCTTGAACATGAATCCGGAACTCCTGGAAGATTTGATCACCCCCCGGACTCGGGCGATCATTCCGGTTCATTTCGCCGGCGCCCCGGCGGACATGGACCGGATCGGGGAGATCGCCAAAAGGTACGGGATCACGGTGATCGAAGATGCGGCCCATGCCGTCGGCACTTACTGCCGGGGGGTTCATGCGGGAGGCAGCGGCTATCCCGCGGTCTTCTCCTTTCATCCCATAAAGAACGTTACCAGCGGCGAGGGGGGAATGATCACCCTCCACGACGGGGAGGTGGAAAAGCGGCTGCGCCTCCTGCGGTTCCATGGGATCGAGCGGGATGCCTGGAAACGTTACGGCAAGGGCGGCAACCCGGATTACGACATTCAGGAGCCGGGCTACAAGTACAATCTTCCCGACCTCCTGGCGGCCGTGGGGGTAGCGCAGATGGCGAAATGGCAGGTTCTCAACCGGCGGCGGGCCGAACTGGCCGGCCGTTATCTTACAGGACTACGCAATATCGCCGGCCTCGAACTGCCGGGTTCTCCCCCTTATCCGCACATCCACGCCTGGCACCTCTTTGTCGTGAAGATCGTATCCCTGAGCCGGGAGCGTTTCCTGGCGGGACTGTCCGAGTTCAACATCGGTTATGGGCTCCATTTCCCCGTCACCCATCGCCTGCGCTATGTGCGGGAGCGCTTCGGGGATTACTCGGCGCAATTGCCGGAAACGGAGCGGGCCGCCGACCGGATCGTCTCCCTGCCCCTGTACCCGGGCATGGCCGACAGCGACGTGGACTATGTCTGTGACGCCGTGCGGGAGATCATGAGGGCCTGACGGCAACGTTTCTAAAACGCCGGATCTGCCGTAAGGGGAATCGCCGACCTACGGCGCCGTAAGGGGGATAAAGGCTTGCCTAATTGGAAAAAATGTGTCTGTATGAGAGCGCGGTCAATCGGGGATCGGGATATCCTCCGAATGACCAGTATTATTGACAGTGGGGCAGAAAATCCTCGCGACCAAAGATATTTACCGGAACGAGACACCTGTGAGCGCAGTTGAACCTGTTTTCATATCGGTGGTTATCCCCGTTTACAACGAGGAGGAGAACCTGGAGGCCCTGACCGGGCGCCTGGTTCCTGTGCTGCGGTCCATAGGGAGGCCGTACGAGATCATCATGATCGATGACGGCAGCCGGGACCGTTCCCTGGAAATCCTCAAGCGCCTGGCCGGTGAGATCGGCGGGCTGCGGGTAGTGGAACTCACCAGGAACTACGGCCAGCATGCCGCCATTATGGCGGGGTTTTCCCTGGTCCGGGGCGAGATTGTCGTCACCCTCGATGCGGATCTCCAGAATCCCCCGGAAGAGATTCCCCGCCTGGTGGCGGAGATGGAAAAAGGAGGGTATGACGTCGTCGGGACGATCCGCCGGCAGCGTCAGGATTCGGCCTTCCGCCTCGGTGCCTCGCGACTGATCAATATCGTGGCCCGGCGCATCACCGGCGTCCACATGACGGACTGGGGTTGCATGCTCCGGGCCTACCGTCGTGCCGTCGTGGAACGGATGCGGGAGTGCCATGAACACGCCACCTTCATCCCGGCCTTGGCGACGGTATTCGCCAAAAAGGTCACGGAGATCGAGGTGGCCCATGAAGAACGCCATGGCGGCAAATCCAACTATCCCCTGAGAAAGCTTATCAACCTTCAGTTCGACCTGGTGGCCTCCTTTTCCGATTTCCCCATGAAGATGCTCATGTACGGCGGCATATTCATGTCCGTCCTGGGGGTCTTTTTCGGCATTTTCCTTGCCGTGGCCCGGCTGGCTTACGGTGCCCTCTGGGCGGCCCAGGGGGTCTTCACCCTCTTCGCCGTCCTCTTTGTCTTCGTGGGGCTCCAGTTTTTCGCCCTGGGCGTCATCGGCGAATACATCGGCCGGATTTACCGGGAGGTCCGGAAACGTCCGGAATACGTCATCGAACGCATCCACGAAGGCCGGGACCGGAGCGGGTCGTGAGAGCCGTTGCCTTCGCTTACCACAACATGGGCATCGCCGGTTTGGAGGCCCTGAAACGTGCGGGGTTCGACATCCTGGCCGTGTTTTCCCATGCCGACGATCCGGATGAAAAATGCTGGTTTGCCTCCGTGGTCTCCTGGGCACAGGAGCGGCACATCCCGGTGAACTGCCCCGAAGATGTCAATGGCCCGGAATGGGTGGCAAGGATCGCCTCCCTGGCGCCGGAAGCGATATTCTCCTTTTATTACCGTAAGTTGCTCGGGAATGAGATCCTGGCGATTCCCCGTGCCGGGGCTTTCAATCTCCATGGTTCCCTCCTCCCGGCTTATCGGGGACGTGTCCCGGTAAACTGGGTGCTGGTGAACGGGGAAGAAAGAACGGGGGTCACCCTGCATTACATGACCGCCAAACCCGACGCCGGGGACATAGTCGGACAGCGGGCCGTGGAGATAGATTTTACGGATACGGCGTTCACTCTGTATGGCAAGCTGTGCCGGGAGGCCGCGATCCTTCTCGACGAAGTCCTGCCCCTGATCCGGAAGGGGAGGGCGCCCCGCATTCCCCAGGACGCCGCCCGCGCCACCTATTTCGGGGGCCGGAAACCGGCGGACGGACGCATTGACTGGACATGGCCGGCCCGGCGGATCTACAATCTCATCCGCGCCGTCACCGATCCCTATCCCGGGGCCTTCACCTTTCTGCCCGAGGGGGAGAAGATGATGATCTGGTGGGGACTGCCGGAAGAGGCGGAGCCGCCTTCGGCGGGTGAAGGAGTGGCGCCGGAGACGATGCCGGCGGTATCACCGGAAAAAATCCTCTCCCGGGGACGGCTGGCCGACGATCCTTCCGGAGATGACGTCATCGGGAAGAGAAACCTTTTCGCCGCGGACTCCAACGGTGAAAGAGGGGAGGAACATGTGGGGAGCGCGGGCACCCAGCCGGGACTGGCGTTCGCCGATGACGAGGGGCGGGTTTGTGTCCAAACCGGTGAGGGCCGTCTTCGTCTCCTGGACATCGAAATCGTCGGCCGGAGGATGAAAGGAGAGGAGATCGGGGCCTATTTCCGCCGGCGGGACCGAACAATTCTCGTCTGACGGATGGTTAGGGGGGAGGGGAAAAGCCTTTCCCCGGCGACGCAGTCGTTTCCGTAAATCTTAACCTCCGAGGGCGGGGACATAGAAAGATTGAAATATGCAATACTTGCGAGGTTTTTTGATAACGTAACTTGAGACAATCAAGATTCCAAGCGAAAGGGATCTTGGGGAGCCAAAGGAAGATGAAGATACTTATTTTGGGCGTCAACGGGTTCATCGGTCACCACCTGACCAATTGTATCCTGGAGACTACGGACTGGCGGGTTTACGGTATGGATCTCAGCGACGATCGCCTCGGTCGCGCCCTGTGCAATCCGCGTTTCCAGTTTCTCGAGGGCGATATCGCCATCAACAGGGAGTGGATAGAATATCATGTCAAGAAGTGCGACGTCGTGATGCCTCTGGTGGCCATCGCCACGCCGAAACTTTACGTCGAGGATCCCATCGGGGTTTACAACCTCGATTTCGAGATGAACCTCAACATCATCAAGCAATGCGTCAAGTACCGCAAAAGGGTCGTTTTCCCATCCACTTCCGAGGTTTACGGCGCCTGCCCCGACCCCGAATTCAGCGAGGACGAAAGCTACCTGGTCGTCGGGCCCATCCAGAAGGAACGGTGGATCTACTCCTGTTGCAAGCAGCTTCTGGATCGGGTGATCTACGCCTACGGCACCCGGGGACACCTGGAATTCACCCTCTTCCGCCCCTTCAACTGGATCGGTCCCCGGCTCGATTCCCTTTATGCCGCCAAGGAGGGCAGCTCCCGGGTGGTAACCCAATTCATTGCCGAGCTCCTTATGAGGCGGCCGATAACCCTGGTGGACGGGGGGCACCAGAAACGATGCTTCACCTATGTGGACGACGGGATCGCCGCCCTCATGAAGATCCTGGAGAACCGGGACAACCGCTGTCGGAACGAGATCATCAATATCGGCAACCCGGCCAACGAGTGCTCCGTGACGGAGCTGGCCCATCTGATGAAAAAAATCTTCATGACCCATCCGCGTCACAATCGGGACGAAAGCTATTCCGAGATCGTCGAGGTTCCGGCGGTGGAATACTACGGCCGGGGCTATCAGGACATCTACACCCGCAAGCCGAGCATCGCCAAGGCCAGGAAGCTCCTGGACTGGGAACCGCGGATCGACCTGGAGACCTCCCTGACCAGAACGATTTACTCCTTCCTCGAAGAAAATGAAACGGATCCTGGGCCTGAAGATCGATGTTGACACCTACGCGGGGATGCAGAAGGGGGTTCCCCGCCTCCTGGAGAGCCTGGCACAACTCGGGGTAAAAGGAACCTTCTACCTGAGCGTGGGGCCCGACGCCTCGGGATTGGCGATCCTGCAGCTTCTCCGGAATCCCCGTTTTCTCGGGAAGATGCTCCGCACCAACGCCCCCGGCCTCTACGGCTTCAAAACGGCCCTTTATGGGACCCTGCTGCCGTCCCCTTTCATCGCCTTGTCCTTTCCCGAACTGGTACGCCGGATCGCCGCGGAGGGTCACGAGGTGCAGTTTCACGCCTGGGACCACCGCCGCTGGCAGGACGGTCTTCCCCGGCGGTCGGAGGCATGGATCCAGGACTGGTTTGACAAGGGTTTGCGGGCCTTTCAGGATTTGACGGGAGGGAAAGCCACATCGTTCGGCGCCCCCGCCTGGCTCATTGACGACCGGGCGCTGCGGATTGCCGCTGCCTGCGGGTTTCAATACCTGAGCTGCACCCGGGCCCGGGAACCGTTTTGCCATGCGGGTGTTCATATCCCCGAAATACCGTCCGATCTGCCCTGTTTCGAGGAATTGGGGGTGGAGCGCGCCGGGGAGGTCATCCTGGCCGCCCTGGACCATGGCGGCCTCCATGTCCTGCCCGTCCACGCCGAGGTGGAGGGAGGAATCTGGAACCGGGCTTTTCTCGATCTTATGGAGGCAATAAAGGACCGTGCCTATGAATGCCGGACGCTGGGCGAGATACACCGGGAGCTGGCTGCGACAAACCTTCCCGTCCGAAAATTCGCCCTGGGTCTCCTGCCGGGACGCGCCACCCCCTGTGCCGTCTGAACCCGGCCGGTATCCCCTGATGAGCCGTGAGGGACCGAAACCCCTTCAAGAAGCCTTTTTCTGCCGTTTGGCCTCCTTTTTTTCCTTCAGCGTTTTGGCGGGTTTCTTTTTGGTTTCTTTCTTGACGTCCTTGTCTTTGGCCATGGTTGTCCCTCCTTTTTCATTGTCGACTCCGTGTGACGGCCATACTTTAACGGGTCTTTTTTGACAACCAAAATCTGTTTCTGTCGCTGTCGGCCCGCGGCGGTCCTTTCCACAAAGAGGCGCCGGGAGGTGAAGGGATCGCGGCCGGTGGCGTACATCAGGGTGGAGATGGTGGTCGGGGCGGGAGTGAAGAGCTGAACCTGATCGGTCGGTAGACTCAACTCCCGTTCGGCGAAAAGGCGCAGGGACTTCATGTCCGCCTCGGTGCAGCCGGGATGAGCGGCGATGAAGTAAGGGGAGAGGAACTGCCTTTTCCCCGTCTCCCTGTTGAACTTATAAAAGAGATCGCGAAAGGTCAGGAGGGGCTCGACCCCCGGCTTACCCATGTGCCGAAGCACCTTGAGGACACAATGCTCGGGAGCGATTCGCAACCTCCCTGAGACGTGATGGCGGACGATTTCCCGGAGATAGGGAATGCCGTGCTTTTCGTCTGCCAGGAGCAAGTCGTAGCGGATTCCCGAGGCGACTACCGCCTGTTTGACGCCGGGGAGGGCCCGGATTCTCCGCAGCAGGGAAAGTTGTCGCCGGTGGTCGGGACGGAGATTTTCGCAGACGGCGGGATAGAGGCAGCGCCGGTCCGAACACGCCCCCCGGGACAGTTTCTTCCGGCATTCGAATCCGTACATGTTTGCCGTGGGACCCCCCACATCATGGAGGTATCCCTTGAAGTCGGGAAGGGCGGCGATGCGGCCTGCCTCCCGCAGAATGGACTCCTCGCTCCGGAAGCTGACCGTTCGCCCCTCGTGGACGGCGATGGCGCAGAAGTGGCATTCCCCGTAACATCCCCGGTGGGTGGTGATGGAGAAGCGGATCGTTTCCAGGGCCCGGACGGCGCCGTCGCCTTTATGGCACGGATGGGCGTCCCGGGCGAATTCCAGGCCGTAAACCTCGTCCATTTCCGTCTCCGTGAGCGGCGCCGCGGGCGGATTGTGGATGAGCCAACGGGAGTCCTGCCGCTGACAGAGGCCCCGGGCCGTCTGGCTGTCCTGATTGCCGTAGAAGGTGAGGAACATCTTTTCCAGGGCCGCCGGGTCGGCCGCCGTTTCCTCCCAGGAGGGGAGTTCGAGATAGCCCGGCTTCTTTTCCGCCGCGGCATAGCAGATGCCCCGGATGTCGGCGATATCCCCGCCGGCACGGAAAGCGGCGGCAAGCTCCCGGACAGCCCTTTCCCCCATTCCGTAGACGATGACATCTGCCTTGGCGTCCATCATGATGGATTTCCGGATGGCATCCGACCAGAAATCGTAGTGGGACAGCCGCCGGAGGCTGGCCTCGACGCCTCCCAGGACAATGGGTTTGGTCTTGGGAAAATGACGACGGATCAGGTTTGTGTAGACAATTACCGCCCGGTCGGGGCGGCGGTTGTTGATCCCCCCGGCGGTGAAATCGTCGGTGCGGCGCCGTTTTCCCGAGGCGGTGCGGTTGGCGATCAGAGAATCCACGCAACCGCCGGTGACGCCCCAGAAGAGTTCCGGCTCGCCGAGCCGCATGATGTCCGCCCCGGTGGCGGTAGCGGGCTGGGGAATAACGCCGACGCGATAACCGGCGGCGAGGAGCCATTTGCCGATAACGGCAACGCCTACATGCGGGCTGTCGAGGTAGCTGTCGCCGGTGACGAGGATGACATCGAGGGCCGTCCAGCCCAGGGCGTGGACCTCTTCCGGCGTTACGGGCAAAAACATCTGAGCGCACTCCCCTTCTTCGGCGTGGCGTGGAGGGAACTATACGGAGAAGCTTTCCGCCTGTCAAGTTGGATGGCTTTGACGGCGGGGCTATCGGGAAAAGCCGTCGGTGGAAAGGACAGGAGACGGCGCCGATTCAGTCGCCGCCTCCTGCAGGTGGGAAGAATGGAGAATGTTTTTCACATTCCGGGGATGCTGGTAAAGACGCCGTGGGGATCCACCTGGGTCCGGAGAATTTTCAGGACGTCAGGCGGCGGCGCCGGGGTAACAGGGATCTCTCCTTCCGGTTTCAGCAGCTCGAAACCCGTGCAGAGCTGGGCCAGCTCGAAATTGACGCCGGGTTGCAGGGACTGGACCCGCATCCGTTTGCTGGTTGCTTCGACATCGAAGACACCGGCATTGGTGACGACGGCGACGGGGCCGTTGCCCAGGAGCCCCGCCTCCTGGCGGGAATTTCCGCCCGTGAGATGACCCACGCTGGTGATGAAATC
>JAGPFL010000070.1 GCA_018056545.1 Syntrophobacterales bacterium | reverse complement strand
CCACCGAAGAGATAGACGCCCTCAAGACCCTTGGCATTCCCCCCATGGATTATCTCGTCCTACCGAGGATGATCGCCCTGCTGCTGATGATGCCCTTGCTGTGCCTCTACGCCGATTTCATGGGCGTCCTGGGGGGATTCATCGTGGGGGTGACGATGCTCGACCTGAATTTCATGGCCTACTACAACCAGACGACGGGCGCCATCCGCCTCAACGATCTTTGGGTGGGGTTGTTTCTGAGCGCCGTCTTCGGCATCTTGATCGCCGCCACCGGCTGCCTGCGAGGATTGCAGTGCGAGCGGAGCGCCGCCGCCGTGGGCAAGGCCACCACCTCGGCGGTGGTCACGGGAATCGTGGCCATCGTCATCGCCACGGCGGTGATTACGGTGTTGTGTAACATCCTGGGAATATAAAGGTAGATCGCCGATATGCCGACCATCACCGAAAACAGCGCCCACATCGTGGTCCAGGATCTCACCATGGCCTACGGGGATTTCGTGCTCCAGCGGGACCTCAACTTCTCCGTCGGCCGGGGGGAGATTTTCATCATCATGGGGGGCAGCGGCTGCGGCAAGAGCACCCTTCTCAAACATCTCATCGGCCTGAAAAAACCGGCCTCCGGCAGGATGTGCTTCAACGGCGTGGATTACTGGCAGGCCGAGGAAGGGGAAAGGGAAAAGATCACCCGCACCTTCGGCGTCCTCTACCAGGGCGGTGCCCTGTGGAGTTCCCTGACCCTGGCGGAGAACATCGCCCTGCCCCTGGAGGAATACACGGATCTGCCGGCGGCGGAAATCCGGGAAATCGCGGCCCTGAAACTGGCGCTGGTGGGGCTTAAGGGATTCGAGGACTATTATCCGGCCCAGATCAGCGGCGGCATGATGAAGCGGGCGGGACTGGCCCGGGCGATGGCCCTCGATCCGGAGATCCTTTTCTTCGACGAACCCTCCGCCGGGCTGGATCCCATCAGCTCCCGCCTCCTGGACGACCTCATCCTCCAGATCCGGGACAGTCTGGGGACCACGATCGTGGTGGTGAGCCACGAATTGGCCAGCATCTTTGCCATCGCCGACAATTCCGTATTTCTGGATGCCGCCGCCCGCACCATGATCGCCGCCGGGAATCCGCGGGTGCTGCGGCGGGAAACAGAAAATCCCGTCGTGCGAAGCTTTCTCACCCGGGGGGGATCTCCTGGGGAAGACAACCTCTTTCCGACTCAAGGGGCATGCGGGGGAAAAGGCGCTGTCTGAACCTATCCGCCGGGCGGGCCTCCGGGACGTCACCGGCATCCCCTTGGTTATAGAAAGGTAACGTTAAAAAACAAAGAAAGACGAGGCAATCTTGAGAACATCACCAAAAACAATGTTCCCCGCAATCTTTTTACCGGTTCATCACTATTCCGGAGCCAGAACATGAGCAAGCAGGCCAACATGAAACTCATCGGGGTCTTTGTCGTCGGGGCGATCGCTTTACTGACGGCGGCCATCGTCATCTTTGCCTCCGGGCAATTTTTCAGGGAACACAAATACTTCGCCCTCTACTTCCAGGAATCCATCCGGGGGCTGAATACGGGGGCCCCGGTTTACTTCAAGGGGGTGAAGGTCGGCACGGTGAGGGACATCCGGCTCTTTTACCACCCCGAAGACGATCATCTGCTCAGCGCCGTCATCGTCGAACTCGATCAGGATCGCGTCGTCAACCTCCGCACCGGGGAAACGATGGAGACCGAGGCCGGAGCTGTCACTTATCTCGTAAAAGCAAAGGGCTTGCGCGCCCAGTTGGATCTCCAGAGCCTGGTGACGGGGCTGCTGATCATCACCTTGGATTTCCACCCGGACAAACCCGCTGTCGCTCATAACTATCTAAAGGAATACGAGGAGATACCAACCATTCCCACCCAGTACGAGGAATTGACCAGGGCCCTCCGGGAACTGCCCCTCAAGGAAATGGCCAAGAAACTGGACAAGATCATCCAGGGGATAGAGAGCATCGTCAATTCCCCGGAAACGCGGGAGGGCATCAAGTCCCTCGCCCAGGCCGGCAAGGAGGCCCAACAGCTGATCAGAAAGATGAACGAACAAATAGGACCGGTGCTGGCGGAGTTGAAGACGACCTCCGCCGCGGCCCGGGGCGCCTTCCAGCAGGCGGAGAAAACCCTGGCCATGTCGGAAGGGGTTCCCGGAAAACTGGCCGCCCAGGCCGGCGACACCCTGACGCAGACCCGGGCCACCCTGAAGAAGATCGACGACAATCTCGCCGCCCTGAAGAGGTTCACCCAGGGGAACACGGCGGTGGCCTACCAACTGGAGGACACCCTCCGGGAATTCTCGGGCATCGCCCGCTCGCTCCGCATCCTGACGGACTATCTGGAGATGCACCCCGAGGCGGTCATGACCGGCAAAAAGCAGAGAGAAGGAGAAAAACGATGAAAAGAGGATGGATGACTATCCTGCTGGCGGCGATGATCCTTTCGGGATGCGGGGTGTCGCAGGCCCCCCGCTTCTATGCCTTGAGCCCTCTCGCCCAACCCCCGGGAACACCCCCCGCGCCCGGGACCGGCAACGCCCTGATCATCGGTCTCGGCCCCGTCGCCATCCCGGACCGGCTGGATCGTCCCCAACTCCTCAGCCGCACCGGTGAAAACGAGATCATCCTCGCGGAGTTCGACCGCTGGTCGGGATCGCTGCGGGAAGAGGTATCCCGTACCGTGGCGGAAAACCTCTCCCACCTCCTGCCGTCCTGCCGGGTGGTCTCCTATCCTTGGGGGAGGCGGCTGCAGCTGGACCGGCAGATCGCCATCGACATCATCCGGATGGAAGGCCGCCTCGGCGGAGAGTTGCTCCTGAAGGCCAACTGGGCCGTGATGACGGACGACGGGACGAAGACCGCCTTGGTCAGGCGCACGGAGATTTCCGAAAAGACGGCCGGGCCGGACTACGAAAACTATGTGGCCGCCCAGAGCCGGGCGCTGGCAAGGCTGAGCCGGGAGATCGCCGCGGCCATCGACACCCTTCCCCGATAGCATCCCCAACGGCGGAGGTGCCGTTGCCGTCTTGGCTGCCGCCACAAGTGGGGTGCTATCGCCGGGTAACCAACGGGGACAACGGCATCAAACGGCGGATTCAGGCCGCCCCTCGTAGGCCATGTAACTGCTTTAAGCCGCTATGTTTTCTCGCCATGGCGGCTTAAAGCTAAAGATCCCCTTGCTTAGCCGATAGGCCGTCTCACGCCGCGCCGCCCGCGCCGCCGGTGACAAAACCCTTGGAGGGGGCACCAGTATCCGCAGGTGTGCCGGCGATGCGGGCCAGATAGGCGGCCCCCAGTTTGGCCAGGTGTTCGCCCACATTGTCGAAGTAGTTGAAGTGAGCCTGCTCCTCGTCGATGATCGTCTCGAAGAGTTTCATGGTGGCGCTGTCGCCGTTTTCCCGACAGACGAGGACAAACCGGTTGTAAACATCCATCGTGTCATCCTCCAGACCGGCATCGAAGGGAAAGATCTCCTCCACCTTCTGCCCCCTGACAACCTTGGCGGCGGGCTCTGTCGTGGGCTCCCCCCCCAGTTCCTTGATCCGCTCGGCGAACATCTCCGCATGACGCATCTCGTCGATGGCGATGAGCTTGACGTTGGCCGCCAGTTCCCCGTAGTCCATGTCGTCAAGGTTGTAATGCTGATTCATGTACTGATGAATCGCCTGCAATTCCATGGCCCGGGCCTTGTTCAGAACCTCGATGACCTTTGCCTTCCTCCCCTCCCGACCTTTTTGAGCCATCATCCACCTCCTCGGTTTAATTTTACAAGACATTAACCATTCTCACTGCAAAGTCAAGGGCGGCCAATGCCCATGGCGGCGGGCAAACAGCCGGATCACAAGCACGGGCGATACCCCCGGAGGCCCACACACCGCCGCCCTGTGGGTTAGTTCCCCGGATTCACTTGCCGATAAAGTGCCGCCACGGCGGCGTGGGTCGCCTATTTGGTCCGTCGCCCCTTGTTTCTTCCGGTGATCCCTATTCCACCCAATGGGTGAACTCTTCCCGTGCCGCCCGGGGGCGCGGAAAATTGTTGAGGGGATAGGACTCGTCCGGATAGCCCAGTGCCACCCCCACGACCACCCGCCGGTCATGGGGAATGCCCGCCGTCTCCCGAAGAAGGTCGGCATAAACGACGGCGGCCGCCATGATGCAGGTCCCCAGACCCCGGTCGTAGGCCGAAAGGCAGATCGTTTGGGTGATCAGACCGATGTCGAGCATGGCGTACTCCACCCGCAGCTCCCGGGGGACACAGGCCACCAGCAGACACGGCGCGTCAAAGAGGCCCGTCATCCCCAGATAGTAACGGTTGCGGGCCTCCTTGTCTTCCCGAGGGATCCCCAGGGTCTCCAGGACGATCCGCCCCAACTCTCCGTAACGGCCTTTCATCGCCGCTGTCCATTTCTCCGGCATGGGCACATCGGGTGTCGGCATGGCACCGCTCAGGGTTCTCTCATAATTCCGCCGTTTGAAGTCCGCCAGGGGCTTCCCGGTAAGGATATAGAACTCCCAGGGTTGGGTGTTGCCCCAAGACGGCGACCAACGCGCCTCTTCCAGGATCTCTTCCACCACCCCCCGGGGAACGGCGTCGGGTCTGAATTTCCTGATGCTCCGCCGACCCCTGATCGCTGCACCTAATTCCATATGACACCTCCCACCTCGATATGGTCAATTGATCGTCTGCAACCGCCAAGGTTTTCCCATCACTCCTGAGTTCCCGCCTTCCGCCGGCGGCGTGTCGCAAGATTTCCGCCGGGATGAGCCCTGCTCCCGACTTGCGGGTGCCGTCATTGCTTCTTGTCCTCCCTGATACGGCGGCGTTTCTCCTCCGTCAGGAGGCATCCCGCCACACACTTTTCCAGACACTCCCCGTCACAAGGCTCGATATGGATCGTCACCGTCGTGTGGGGAAATTGTTCCTTGATCCGGCGGGAAAGTTCCTTGGCAATGGCGTGGGATTCCAGGACCGTCATCTGGGGCTCCACCTTCAGGTGAAACTCCACGAAACGGAAATGTCCCGCCTTCCGGGTCCGCAGATCGTGGAACCCGTGAACGACCGAGCCCCGATCGTGTATGGCCTGACGGATCCACTCCACCTCCACCCGGGGCAGATGCACATCGAGGAGGTCCTTGGCCGCCTGGGTCGTTAGGTCATAGGCGGCCTTCATAATCAACAGGGCCACCCCCAACGCCACCACCGGATCCAGCCAGTAAAAATCCCGGCCCGGAAACAGTCCTTCGGCAATCCAGATCAGGGCCAGGCCGGCCATGACCCCCGCGGAGGTATAGACGTCCGTCCGGAGATGCCAGGCGTCGGCTTGAAGGGCAATGGAGTCTTCCTCCCGCCCCACCTTGAAGAGCATTTTCGAAACGCCTAAATTCACCGCTGCGGAAACCAGCATCACCCCCACGCCCCAACCGAGATAGGCGATCGGTTCCGGTTGGGCAAGCTTTTTCACCGCCTCGACGATGATCCAGACCGCGGCGATGAAGATCAGCAGAGCCTCGACGGTTCCGGAAATATTCTCTATCTTTCCGTGGCCGAAGGGGTGTTTGCTGTCCGCGGGAATGTTGGCGGTTTTCACGGAAAATAGGGCGATTCCCGCCGCCAGGAGATCGACCCCGGAGTGGATGGCCTCGGAGATGATGGAGACGGAGCCGATGAGCAGACCGACGACCAGCTTCCCGATCACCAGCATGGCATTGGAAGCGACAGAAAGGAGCGCTACCCTTTCCTTGCGATTTTGGCTATCCATGAGTTCCAGAACTGTCTCCCGATCCCTCCGGCTACCGTCTGTTCTTCGCCGCCAGCCGCATCGTCAAATATCGCCTCCCGTTTGTCAAGCACAATCGGAGGCGCGCCGGGGACCTTCACGTAAGAAAAATGCCCGGAGGCAAAAGACTTTTCCGCTGCCTGCCTCCGGGCATGATCTTGTTCTCCGCCTGCCGGCATCAAGAATCAGGGCGTCTTGACCGCCACGGCCACGGCCTCCGTCAGGCGCACCACAATGGTGTCACCTTTCTTGATCTTGTCGAAGCCCTTGACGCTTTTGTGAATCTTCACCGTCTTGGTCTTGCCGTCGGGCCATTTCAGGGTGATCTTCCTTTTTTTGTAATCAATATTGGTAACGGCCAGGGTTTCCTGGACCGTGTCCACGTCAATGATGGCCGGTTTGTCGCCCTGGGGGGCCGCCTTCACGACCTCGACCTCCCCCGCACCCGGCTCATCGCCTGCCTTGGCGATAAACACGGCGAGGGATTCCACATAGGTCGCCACCACCCGGTCACCCTTCTTGATCTGGTCGAAATTCCTTATGGAGGCGTCCGCCTTCAGGGTTACGGTGTTCCCCCGGGGGCCCTTCAGGGTGACGGTGCGTTTCACCCCATCGACATCCTCCACCTTCGCCTTGAGCTGGACGGTTTCCGTAATGACGATCCCGTCCGTCTTTGAATCCTTCCGGGCGTCTTTTTTTGCCTCCGCCGCCATGCCCGTCTGCACAAAAGCAAAGATCAGCGCCGCCGCCAGCAACCACAAATGCCACTTCTTCTTCATATATGCCTCCTGGTGTTTTTGATGAGCATATCTCTTTGTCCACCCACGATATATAAAACCGCCGCGTCGGGGATGTCAATATTCTTTATCATGAAACAACGCAACAGAGAATCCGGCCGCATGATAACCCCTTGACCAAGGGAAACGCGAATATCCCGAAACATGATGGTAACAAGCGGACAAATTGCCTTTTGTCCGGCATCCTGATAAGGGAAAGGGTGGCGAATTTTTCAAAAAGGCGGAACAAATCATGGCTATAAAGGTGGCCGTGGCCCTGAGCGGCGGCGTGGATTCCTCCGTGGCCGCTTGGCTGCTGAAAGAACAGGGGCATGAGGTGTACGGCGTCACCATGGACCTGGGCCTCCCGCCCACAACGGCGGAACGCGAAGGGCGCTGCCGGTCCCGGGATAACGAAGACGCCCGCCGGGTATGTCAAAAGCTGGGGATTCCCCACTACGTCCTCGACTTTGCCGGTGACCTCGAGGCGTTGGTGATTCACCCGTTCGTCGCCGAATACCTCCGGGGCCGAACCCCCAATCCCTGCGTGGAATGCAATCGTTCCCTCAAGTTCGGAAGTCTTCTCCGTCGTGTACAGGAACTGGGTTGTGATTTCCTGGCTACGGGACACTACGCAAGGGTGGAACACCGCTCCGAAGGTTTCCGCCTCCGGAAACCCCGGGATACCCGGAAGGATCAGACCTATTTTCTCTACGCTCTTGGTCGGGAGCAACTGCCCCGGGTCCTGTTTCCCTTGGCCCCCTATCTGAAGGAAGAGGTACGGGCATTAGCCGCGGCGGCAGAACTGCCCGTGGCGGAAAGGCCGGAAAGCCAGGACATCTGCTTCCTTCCCGAAGGCGATCTGGCCTCTCTCCTTCGACATTACGGGCATACGGAGCTCGCCGGCGGCGACATCGTCACCCGGAACGGAAAGGTTTTGGGCCGCCACCGGGGGCTCCCCTTTTATACCGTGGGACAGCGAAGCGGTCTGGGGATCAGCAATCCCGTGCCGCTGTATGTCCTGGCCCTGGACGTTCCCGGCAACCGGCTGGTTGTCGGGGAAAAGGAAGAAGTACGGGCCACGGGACTTGTTGCCGATTCCCTCAACATCCTGGCGGACGAGCTGCCGGCAAGGGCGACGGCGAAGATCCGCTACGCTCATCGGGCCGCGCCCTGCACCATCATCTGGGGGGAAGAAACGATGACCGTCCGCTTCGATGCCCCGCAGGAGGCCATCACCCCCGGGCAATCCGTGGTGGTCTATGACGGCGAGGTGGTCTTGGGCGGGGGAATTATCCGGGAAGCAACAGGGTGCTTTTCCCCTGGCAAAAGGTTATAAAAGTATGTATGGTTTGGTGAAGCTATCGCATCTCCATTCGTGGGCGCCGTTTCCTTTTGAGGTCGGAGGAAGATCATGAACCAGCAGGGGGGAAAGGATTCCGTTGATCGTGTCTTGTTCGCCGTCCTGGCCGAACTCTCCAAAGACGCCGTTTATCTCCTCGTCGGAGGGAGAACGGCCTATGTCAACAGGCGGTTTCTGGAACTTTTCCGCATAGGGGCAGAGCGTGTCCGGGCTCCGGATTTCGATTTCATGGAGTTGGTGGCGCCGGAGAGCAGGGACCTTGTGACGGTTCGCCATCAAGCCCCGGACGGTGTCGGGAAGTCGGCGGATGCCTTTACCTTCACCGCCTTGACAGGGGAGGGAGTCCGCCTCCTTGTCGAGGCGTCCGTATCCTTCCTGACCTTTGCCGGCAAAGAGACGGTTTGCGGCGTCATCAGGGACATAACGGAACACCGCTCCCTGGAGGCTTCCCTCAGGGAGATGGAGGAACGGTTCCAGAAAGCCTTTCGGGCCAGTCCCGCTCCGGCCATCATCAGCACCGTGGTCGAAGGCCGCTACCTCGACGTGAACGACCGGTGGTGCGATATGGTGGGGTACCGCCGGGAGGAACTTCTCGGGAAAACAGCCTCGGAATTGAATATCTGGGCCGACATGGAAGAGCGGCAGGCCCTCATGGCGAAGTACCTCGAAAGGGGTTCCTTCCGGGACGAAACGGTCCACCTGCGGACCAAAGACGGGAGGATAAGGGAGACCCGCTGCTCCACCGAAATCGTCGGTTTCGAAGGTACCGCAGCCGTCATCCTTTCCCAATTCTGGGATGTCACGGAAACCGTGAAGATGGATGCGGCCCTGCGGGAGAGCGAAGAGCGCTACCGTACGATCCTCGAAGAGATGGAGGAGGGGTATCACGAGGTAGACCTCCAGGGCAACTTCACCTTCGTCAACGATTCCTTCTGCCGGATCTTAGGTTACAGCCGCGAGGAGATCCTCGGGGCCAACTACCGTCGCTTCGCCGCCTCGACGACAACGGCGGAGACGGTTTACGAGGCCTACAACGAGATGTTCCGCACCGGGAAGCCCGTAAAACGGTTTGAATGTGGAATCTTGACGAAGAACGGACAGGTCCGGGCAATCGAGTTCTCCGCCTCCCTCATCAGGGACGCGGCGGGGCACCGGCGGGGTTTTCGGGGGGTGGTTCGGGACGTCATGGAGCGGAAGGAACGGGAGGAACAGTACCGGACCATAGCCGACGCCACCCAGACGGGGATCTACATCATCCAGGGAGGGCGGATTC
>JAGPFL010000069.1 GCA_018056545.1 Syntrophobacterales bacterium | reverse complement strand
GGTCTCGGCACCTTCAACAACCTCGACGGCGAGATGGTGATGCTCGACGGTATAATCTACCGGCTCCGCGCCGACGGCAGGACCTACCCCGTGGCGGATGAGGTGCAGACCCCCTTCGCCTGCGTGACCCACTGGCGACCCACCGTAACCGAGGAGTTCGACGGCGATCTGGACTATGACGCCTTCAATGCCCTCCTGGGACGGCTGCTTCCATCGGACAACATGCTGTACGCCATCCGGGTGGAAGGTTTTTTCAAGGAAGTCCAGGTATGGTCGGTCTCCCGTCAGGAAAACTATCAGCCTCTCAACGAGGACGATCACAACCGCCCCGCCCTGACCTACGAGAACATCGCCGGCGTTCTCGCGGGCTTTTATACGCCCAAGTTCATCCGTTCCCTCAATTTTCCCGGGTTTCACCTCCACTTTCTCACGGCGGACCGGCAATACGGGGGGCATCTCCACACCTGCCGGACGGCGAGAATCGAGATCGGCATCCAGTTCATCCAGCAGCTCAGGCTGAATCTGCCCATGACCCTCGATTATCTCACCGCCCACCTGCCCCGGTGAAACAACCGTCACGCCCCGTCGAGACCCGAACGCTCCTTCCTCCGGAACCAGGCCGCCGGATCCCGGAGATATTCCTCCGTATCCTTCAGAGAAACGTAATGTTCGTGTTCGATGTTGGCCAGCAGCTCGAAGAAGGCCTTTTCCCTAGGGTCCGTGACATTGTCCCTTAGGCGGGCGTAATATGTCGCCCCCTCGCCCTCGAAATCAATGGCCGTCTCCAGGGCCTTGAGATCGTCCGCATCCCCGACCGGCGCCTTCCCCGCCTCCCTGACGACGTCCTTCAAGACATCCCGCACCTTGGTCTCTTTGACCTGCAGGGGAATCGTCTCGGGCCATTTGTTATCCTTGGCCCATTGTTCGTAAAGTTGTTTGAGGCGTTCATGATGCTCCAGTTCCTCCACGGCGATCTGCAGGAACATGGCCTTGCCGACGGGGTTCCTGGTCCGCTCGGCGTGCTTCCGGTAGAACTCGTGCTCCCGCAACTCGTTGTTCAGGGCCACCTCCAAGGCATTCAAACGGTCTTTCATAAGCATCTCCTTTCTTTGGGCGTTTACATTCACATCAGGGCCATCAACAAATTCCGGAGAGAAATTATCACCTTTTTTCGGAGCAGGTCAAGGCGCTTCGGTCTGCTCCAGGCCGGCCACATGCTCGGCGATATTTTGGCAATGGTCGGAGATACGTTCCAGATGGATGAGCATCTCGATGAAAACCGGTCCGGCCTCGGCCTGACAGAGGCGTTTGTGGAAGCGGACCAGATGCCGCTCCCTTGCCGCTTTGACGGCGGCGTCAATTTCATTTTCCCGCCGGGCAACAGTGGCGCTCCGGTCGCCGTTCCCGTGTCGGATCAGATACACTGCATCGGTAATGTTCAACCCCACCAATCTCTCGATTTCCTCCAGCTCCGCATCGGCGAAAACCGTGAAGGCAATCTTCCGGAGCGCCTTTTCCCGGGACAGGGAAACCAGACTGACGATGTGATTGGCCAGCCGCTCGATGTCGTCCGCCATGGCCGTATAAGCGAAGAGGCGCTGGGAAAGGGCGGGGGAAAGATCGTTGCCGGAAATTCTCCGCAGGTACGAGACGATCTCTTCCCGGAGGTGATTGATCACCATTTCCACATACAGGACATCCCGTCGCCTTCCATCCTGGTAGGCCCTCCGCAGGGGCGTCGCCTGGCGGTACATCTCTTCCGCAATGACGACCTGCCGCTCCAGTTCTTTCGCCACGGTATCCAGGGCCGCGGCGGGATTGTCCAGGAGCGCCGTTTGCAGGAACTCCGGCCAGAGGGGCAGGACCTTTTCCTCCCCGGGGAGAATCCGGACGAGCAGACGGGATACTAAGTGCAGGAATGGGAAAAAAATCAACACGATAATCAGATTGAAGAGGAGATGGCCCAGGGCGATCTGCTGGGCGACGGACGGCGACAAACCCCGGAGCAGCCCCAGCAGCAGCGGCAGGGCGGCCAGGCAGATCGCCGCCCCTGCCGCCTTGAAGAAGAAGTGGGAACAGGCGGCCCGTTTGCCGCCCACCCCGGAGACCATGCCGGCCATGAGGGCCGTGATGGTCGTGCCGACGTTGGCCCCGATGACCATGGGCAGGGCGTTATCGAGGCTGACCAGGTCCTGCTGGGCCAGGATGGCCAGGATGCTGATGGGAATGGCCGAGGCGTGAATCAGGGCCGTAAAGAGGGCGGAAAGGGTGAAGCCCATCAGGGGATGCGTCGTCTCGCGGAAAAAGCCGATGATCTCCGGATGCTGCTGCAGCGGGGCCGTCGCCGTCCCCACCAGGTTCAAGCCGAAGAACAGGAGGCCGAAGTAGAAAACGGCCTCCCCCAGGTTCTTCCGCCGCTCTTTGGCGGTAAACCAGACGATCCCGCCGATGATGACGAAGATGGGGGAGGCGTCGGTGATCTTCCAGACGACCAATTGCACGATCACCGTGGTGCCCAGATCGGCGCCCAGGACGATGGCCAGGGAGGAATAGAAGCTGATCAGCCCCGCGCTGACCATCCCCACTGCGATGACGGTGGTGGCGGAGCTGCTCTGAAAAAGCACCGTGGCCGCCACGCCTGTGAGAAGGCCGAAAAAGGGACGCTGAACCGCATATTTGATGTAATCCCGGACCCGGGCGGTGAAGAGCTGCTGGATCACGGCGCTGAGCTTCATCATTCCGAAGAGGAAGAGGATGATTCCGGCACTGAGCAGTAAAAAGCTGGCCGTCATGGGAAGGATCTCAGAGGGTCAGGGATTCTTTTTCGGGCCCCGGCCGGGGCGGCGCCAGTTTGCCGCTTTCGTCGAAATCCAGGGCTCCGAAGACATCGGTCAACAATCTTCCCTTGACCCGCCAGGTCAGGGTTCTGTTCCGGCCATAGAGAAATTCCTGCACCTGACCCAGTATACCGGCCAGGTTGCTTACGGCGGTCACCTCCAGGAGCCTTTCCTCCAGACGGGGAATGGTCACCGCCTTGCTGCTCACCCCTTTGGCAAAGGGCCGGCCGTTGATTTCCACCTCGAAGCTCAGGCCGGTGATGGCCAGCTCCACGTTGTTGGGGTTTTGAATACGCAACTTGAAGGCAAACCGCTGTTCCAGCAGACCGACCTCGACAATCCTGATGTCGGCCAGGGATACGGCCGGCGCCTGGATGGTCAATCCGGCGCATCCCGTCAAAAACAGGACCGCCAAAAGGACGGCTGGCACATACTGCTTGTTCATGGCTGTCATCTCTTCATGAGGCAGGGCCACCTACAGCGGCATGATTCGCTTTTCCGGTGAAGTCGCCCATGCTCGCCCCATTGATTTGTAATGCGGTGCAGATAACCACTGCCCCCGCACCGCACATTTTGCCATTGCCGCATGTCCCGTCGTCGCCAGAAAATGCCCGTCAGGCCTTCCCGAAGAGCATCTCGTTGGTGTGAACGAGCTTCTCGCCGAGGATCCGGGAGAGGTTGAGGAACAACTGCCCGCCGATGCGTGGGTATATCTTCTTGATCCTCTTGAGGCCCTCCCAGTCGATCTCCAGGTATTTGATGGGCTCCAGGGCCCGGACGTCGGCGGACCGGGGGCCGGGGTTCACCAGGGCGATCTCGCCGAAGATGTCCCCGGGGTTGATGGTGGCAAAGACAATCTCCTTGCCGGTCTTGGGATCCACGCCCACCGCTTCGGCCTTGCCCTCCAGGAGGAGGTACATGCTCTTGCCGAACTCTCCCTGGACTACTGCCTTTTCCCCGGCGCCCTTTTCCACCATTCGGCCCAGAAGACAGACCTTCCGCCGGGACCAGGGACGGAGACCCTCGAAGAAGGGAGAGGTCTTGACCACCGCATCCTGAAGTTTCAAACCGATCATATCCCACAGGGTGATGAGCTGTGTGGACTGGAGGAGGATGGGGGTGATGAGGAGTTCGCCCACGATGGCGATGAGCATGACCGCCGCGGAAAGGAGGCCGAATTGGATGACGGGAACGAACTGGGAAACCGCGCAGATGGCGAAGCCGCCGGCCAGGGCGATGGAGCTGCAGACCACGGGCCGGACCTCGTCGTGGACCGCCACGGCTACCGCGGCCTCCCGGTCCTGGAGTTCCCGCATAGCCTGATTGTAGCGGTTCATAAAGTGGATCGTGTCATCCACGGCGATGCCGATGGCGATATCGGCCACCATGGCCGTGCCGACATTTAAGGGTACATCGAGGAGCCCCATGATCCCGTAAATGGAGATAATAGGGAAGATATTCGGAACCAGGGAGATCGTCCCGGCCTTAAAAGACCAGAAGAGAAAGTACATACACAGAAAGACGATAAAGAGGGTCAGGGCAAGGGAAGTTACGGAATTGATGGCCAGGCTTTCCGCCGCCTTGTTGATGAGGATATACTCCCCGGTGAACTCATACTTGAAATTGGGGTTGACGTTCTTCCGCATATACTGCCGCAATTCCTCAAGGATCTGCTGGATCTCATAGCTCGCCGTGACGTTGTGGCGGACCATGATGCTCACCTCGCTGAAGTCCGGGGTTACGAACCGGGAGATCTCGTCGCGCTGGAAGAAGAGGAGGTATTGGGAGATCAGGTTGGAATCCCCGGGGATGCCGAAAAACTTCTTGTCGCCGTTGTTCATCTCCCGATGGATCAGGGCAACCCGGTCCGCCAGGGATTCCGTCTTGTCGAACCAGCCCTTTTGGGCCATGTACTGCTGGAGGGCCGCCACCTGGGAGAGGTATTCGGATTGTTTGAAGGTTTCCGGTATGCCGCTATTGATGCGTATAAAGAAGGTCTGGGCCCCCGCCAGCTCTTTATGAAGGGTGTCGCTCCGTTTCCTGATATCGGATCCCGCCTTGAAGTAGGCCATGAAGTCGTTGTTCACCTTGACGAGGAAGGTGGCGCCGAACATCGCCAGAGTCAGCGCCGAAAGGACCACGATGATGATAATCTTCCGCCTCGGGTGATTGACCAGCTTCAGGGTGCCTACGGCGATGCCGTGGAAGAAAGCGTCGACGATGTGCTTCTTCTCCTCGTGTTTCCGGACTTTCCTGGGACCGAACAAATGGAGGAGGGCGGGACCGAAGGTGAAGGTGCTCAGCGAGTTGGCGGTGAGGGCGAAGGTGGCCACCTGGCCGAACTGGATCAGCATGGAGATGTCGTTGTACATGATGGAGGCAAAGCCGACAACCGTCGTGATCGAGGTCATGAGGACCGCCAGGCCCAACTTGCCCGCCATGAGTTTGATGGAGCCGTCCCGGTCGCCGTTGGTTTCCTCGATCCCCTCCAGGTATTCGTGCATCATATGCAGGTCTTCCGCCGACCCGATGACGAGGAGAATGGAAGGGACGATGACGGTGAGGACATTCAGGGGTATCCCGGCTACGACCATGAAGCCGAAGGTCCAGATGACCCCGGCCCCGGCGGTGATCATGGGCATGAGGCCGGCCCCGATGTTGCGCAAGGCAATGATGATCGTCATGATCAATACCGCGCAGGCCAAAGGAACGATCCGGGCCTGGTCCTTGATGATGTTCTCGCCGATATTGCGGCGGCCGTAGGAATTGCCGAACTGGAAGACCCGGTCGAAGAGTTTTTCATATTTTCCCGCCACCTCATCCACCTTCCGGGAAAAGAAGGTGTGAAATTCCGGTTCCGTGGGATCCACATCGACATAAAGGTTAATGGCGGTCATCTGACCGTCCTTGTCGATCAGGCTGTTCATGAACAGCGGGCTCTTAAGGGCGTCGGCTTTAATACGCTCGGCGTCTTCCTGGGTATCGGGGGCGCGGTCCATCAGAGGGTTGGTCTCCAGACCCCCGCCCACGCCCTTGAAGTTCGTCACCGAGAAGAGACTCTCGCAACGCCCCACGCCGGGCTTTCCGATTCTCTCCACCGCCTCGACGAATTGCTGTTTCAACTCGGCCTGGGAAGGCTGAGTCTTGCCCTTGAGGAGCTCCTTATAGTTATCGGGAAATTTGTGCTTCAGATAGGTCTCGGGGTCATAGACCAGTTTATTGTACTCTTCGCGGTTCTTGGCGAGCTTGGTGTATTCCTCCGGATTGGCGGAGAGTTTTTCATATACGGCGGGATATCTGATCTTCAGATACTCCTCGGGATCCTTGGCCCGGACGTATTCCTCGGGATCCTTCGGTTCGAACTTGATGTCCTTCAGGTCGTAGTATAATTTCTCCACATCCTTGAGTTTTTCCGGGGTAAAGAGATTTTTGTCCCGGACAAAGACGACGGTGATGTTGTCGCTGCCGAACTTTCTCACCGTGTCCTGGTGGTAATCCTTGGCCGGATCGCCGCTGATCATCATCCCTTCCGTGGAGGAATCCACCCTGATCTGCAGGGCATACCACCCGAAGACGAGCGTAATGACGACGTTTATGATGATGACGAGCTTGGCATTGCGCAGGCTCCAGAGCATTAATTTGGTCATGCCGTACTCTCCAAAGAAAGATTCTTTTTAAAATTTGACGACATCGTAAAAAGTCCATATGCGGCGTTGCGCTTCATCCTTCGTAATTGCGACGTACGCCCAAGTACGCCTCATTCCTCAGGATTCGCGCGCCTTGCCTCTGGAGCTTTTTTACTTCGTTGTCCAAATGATGACTTTTTACGAGTTCATCAAATTTCATGCTTTTTTTGCAAGCCCTGTGTGGAAAACCAAGGGGCGACGGGTTCAAAAAAAGGTCTTCCTTGGAAATCCTCGCCCGTCGTTTTCATATCCAAGCTATATAAGAAGGCTTTTTCAGCTTCCACTTTACCTGAAAACCAGCATAAAGCAACTAATAATTAACCACCGGCGATCGTTTTTCTTTCCCTTTACAATCCCCCCTTTTACTGCTAATGACGCGCTTGCAACCCCCCTGTTTATGGAGTGTAAACCATTGGATCATCCCAACATCCACCGTCTGCGGTACGAGGGCAAAGAGCTTGTTCTCGTGGGCACGGCCCATGTTTCCCGGGAAAGCGCCGAACTCGCCGAGGCCGTCATCGCCGCCGAGGCCCCCGACACGGTATGCGTGGAGCTTTGCCGGTCCCGCTACGAGGCCATCAAACAGCGGGAAAAATGGCAGGAAACGGATATCGTCAAGGTCATCCGGGAAAAGCGGACCTCGGTGCTGCTCTTTCAGTTGCTTTTGGCCTCTTTTCAGAAGAAGATCGCCGAAAAACTCGGCATCACCCCCGGCGAGGAGATGATCCGGGCCGTGGCCAGGGCGGAGGAACAGGGGGCGGAAGTGGTTCTCGCCGACCGGGAGATCCGGGTCACCCTCCTGCGAGCCTGGCGCAGGATGGGCTTCTGGACCAAGATCCGGGTCCTGCCCGAGATGATCGTTTCCCTCTTCTACACCGAAGAGGTCACGGCCGAAGAGGTGGAGAAACTCAAACAGCAGGACGTACTGGAGGTGGCCCTCCAGACCTTCGGGGAGAAGCTGCCCACCCTGAAGACGACCCTCATCGACGAGCGGGATCAATACCTCTCCCACACGATCAGCCATGCGGCGGGAAGAAAAATCGTCGCCGTGGTGGGCGCCGGGCATGTCCCGGGCATCAAGGGGCACCTCGGACGGCCGGTGGACATGGACGCCCTGAGTGCCATCCCGGCGCCCGGGATCTGGGGCCGATACGCGGGCTGGGGCTTTTCCACGGCCGTCGTCATCCTGTTCATCGCCGGGTTTTTCACCTCCGGAGGCCGGACCAGCATGGACATGATCGCCTCTTGGTCGGCCATCACCGCGGTCTGCGCCGGCCTCGGTGCCCTGATCATGTTGTCCCATCCCCTGACGATCCTCGCCGCGGCCCTATCGGCACCCATCGCCACCATCCACCCCTTGGTCGCCACGGGGTGGGTGGCGGGGCTTGCCGAAGCGACGCTGCGCAAGCCCCAGGTGCGGGATTTTCTGGAACTGAAAAACGACATCGGTTCCGTGCGGGGATTTTTCCGCAACAAGATCACCAGGCTCCTGATCTTGGTGGCGTTCGTGAACCTGACCACTACCGCCGGCGTCCTGGTCGCCATCCCGGTGGTCCTGAAACACTTCTTCAAGTAAAGGGTAAGATGCCGGGGGAAAGAAATTCCATCCTTTGTCCCAACTGTAGGAAATTGATCAGTCGTGATGAGACAGTCTGTCCATACTGCGGCCTCACCGACCCCGGTTCCCGCCGGCGTGCCTCCTTCTCCGGAAACTGGATCGGCGGCAACCTGGATCTGGTCCGTCTGATCATATATGTCAATATCGCCTTCTACCTCCTGGCCATCCTCATCAACCCGAAGGGCATGGGCATGACGATGAACCCCCTGCTCCTCTTCTCCCCTTCGGAAAGCAGCCTGTTTCTCCTGGGCGCCACGGGAACCCTGCCCATCGGTCACTTTCACCGCTGGTGGACCTTGATCACCGCCTCATTTCTCCACGGCGGCCTGCTCCATATCTTCTTCAACATGATGGCCCTCAATGCCCTGGGACCATTCGTAGCGGCCGAATTCGGCCGCTATCGCTTCGCCGTCATCTACACGGTGACGGGCGTCGCCGGTTTCCTGCTGTCTTATCTGGCGGGGATTCATTTCACCATCGGCGCCTCCGCCGGCATCTGCGGCCTCATCGGAGCCATTCTCTATTTTTCCCGGAGCCGGGGCGGCTTTTTCGGGGATGCGATGTACCGCCAGGCCATGGGCTGGGTGGTGGGACTGGTCCTCTTCGGCCTCCTCGTGCCGGGAATCAACAACTGGGCCCATGGCGGCGGTCTGGCGGCCGGCATCGCCACGGCCTATATCCTCGGTTACGAAGAACGGCGCCGGGAAACGGCCATGCACCGCCTGCTGGGCCTGGTCTGCATCCTCGGCACCGCCGGTCTGCTGATCTGGACCATCCTGACGGCCTTTTACCAACTGTTTCAATATATGACTTACTTCCGGTAAACCGGGGGAAAGGGGAGGAGAGGATCATGAACAAGAAGAAGATGCTTATCGCGTTGGTCGTGGGCGTGGCCCTGACGGTAGGTTGCGAGGGGGGATTCGTGGCCGGGAGCAAGACCGTCGCCATCCAGTCCGGGCAATTCATCCACACCGACGGCTATGTCATCTCCGTTTACGATTACCCCTTCGAGAAGGTTTGGGAAGGGAGCGAGGCTATCCTGAAGGAGATGAACGCCAAAAACGTCGAGAAGAATGTCAAAATCGGCAAGGGAACCATATCGGCCACGGTGCAGGACGACAAGGTCGTCTTCCAGGTGGAATTTCAGGAGAAGGACAAAACGGCGGTTTCCAT
>JAGPFL010000068.1 GCA_018056545.1 Syntrophobacterales bacterium | reverse complement strand
GCCTGTTGGGAAATCGTGAAAAACACGGCGGTGATAAACGGTATCGCCCTCCAGGGTACAAAAGTGATTGAGTTCCCTATCATCCAGGTGTTTGATCCGTTTCGGGGAAGCGCATACTACTACGACGCGGTGAAGGAGCGGATCGGAATCCCCAATTGGTTGACCGGCAAAGTGAGATGGCATTCGGGAAAGAATTAACTCAAGCCGGGGTGTCAAAATTATGATTCGGGAAGCCTTGGAATACGACAAATACGCATAGAGGCGCTGCGGAACACATTAATTATCCTGCCCAAGAGGTGCCGTAAGGACATGACTGCGCCCGTTGGCAACGGCAGATTGGTTTTTTTGATAGCGGTCACCATTGCGGCAGGACAATTGGGGGTGAATCTTTACCTTCCGGCAATGCCCGCGATAGGAAACGCCCTCACTATTTCACCCTCGTGGATGGCGATGACTCTCGCCGTGTATTTTGCGGGGTTCGCTTTTTTCACGCTGGTAACGGGGCCCTGCTCGGATGCCTTGGGCAGACGTTTCATAATCCTCCGCGGTCTTGAGGTGTATTGCGCAGGAACCTTCCTGTGCGCCGCAGCAAACGATATTGCCATGCTCTTAGCCGGACGGCTCCTCCAGTCTCTCGGCGCCAGTTGCGCCCCCGCCGTAGGAAAGGCTATCATCCGGGATATCTCCGAGGAGGAACGCACCGTGATTCTCATGGGCTGGCTGGGAGCCGCGATGTCCGTCACTCCGGCGGTGGCGCCTTTTATAGGCGGCATCATTGTTCAGTATCTTGAATGGCGCTGGATATTTTGGGCTCTCCTGATTGTCAATGCGCTCATGTGGCTGATGAACCTCTATGCGCTACCGGAAACTCTCCGCTCAACTCGATCCGGCACTCTTCAAATGGCTTCCATGCCGAAGACCTATCGGGAATTCCTCGGGAACCGGGTTTACACAGGATATGTCCTGATCCTCGGAGCTTGCTTTGGAGGGTTGGGGGCCTTCTACACCGCTTCTCCCTATGTTTTTATCGACGGTTTTCGTCTGAGTCCTTTTTTCTATGGGCTGATTGCTTTGCTTATCGTGGCGGGCTTCAGCGCCGGCAATCTCGCCGTGGGAGTTATCATCAGCAGCCGGGGGAGCCGTCGCACGCTTGAAATCGGCGGATTCACACTGCTCGCGGGAGCTTTAGGCATATTATTTCTACCGAAGGCGTTTGTCATGGTTTCTACGGTTGTAGCGACAAGCTTTCTTTTCGCATTCGGGTTCGGGGTTATTTATCCATTAGTCACGAAAGAGGCATTGGGCTGTTATATGGACCGTGCGGGGGCCGCCGCCGCATTTCTCGGATTCATGCAGCACGGCAGTTCCGCCCTGGGCAGTCTTACCGTCGCCTTTGTGATTTCCGTAAGCATGTCCTCGTATCGCGCGATGGCGCTCGTCATGTTCATCTGCGCCGTTTTCGTAATAGCCGTCATTTACTCTGTGACTCGCAGATCTGCGGAAATTTAGTGAACCGCCCCGGTATTGTCGGAGACTTCATTTATTCTCCAAAAGTCAAAGAGAGGGCGGTTCACTTGAACCACTTTCATCGTTTGTGGGGGTTGGCCAAAACATGGCAATTGACATGAGAAATGACGGGGACAGGGATGAAAAGGCTTTTCCCTTGAAGCCGGAGGCGCCATGGCAAAAAAGAAGGTGCTGATCAGTTGGAGCAGCGGGAAGGACAGCGCCTGGGTCCTCCACCAGCTCCGCCAGGAACCGGAGCTGGAAGTGGTCGGGCTCTTCACCACCATCAACAGCGAACACGACCGGGTGTTCATGCACAGCACCCGCCGGGAACTCCTGGCGCGCCAGGCGGCGGCGGCGGGACTTCCTCTCCATACCATCGCCTTGCCGGATGTATGCACCAACGAGGAGTATGAAGCCGCCCTGGGGGGATTCGTGACGGAAGCCTGGGCCGCCGGGATAAGGGGAATGGCCTTTGGCGACATCTTTCTGGCGGATCTGCGGGCGTATCGGGAAAGGCAGCTTGCGGGGACAGGTATGGAGGCCCTTTTCCCCTTGTGGGGCCTTTCCACGGCGATACTGGCGGAAGAAATGCTCGCCGCTGGGGTGGTCACGCTGATCAGCAGCGTCGATCTCAAGAAACTGCCCGCCCGCTTCGCCGGCCGGCAATGGTCCCGGGAATTGATCGCGGCCTTCCCCCCCGGTTGCGACCCCTGCGGAGAAAACGGGGAAATCCACACCGTGGTCGTTGCCGGTCCCATGTTGGCTGCGCCGCTGGCCGTCCGCGTGGGAGAGATTGTTGAACGCAACGGGTTCGCCTATGCCGACATCATTCCCGCGGATGGACCCGAGGGCGGCGTCCCGAGATAAGATGCCCTTTCCTTCAAGTATTTCCTTTACTTGAACAGGGAAGCCAGCTTGTCCCGGGCCGTAGCCCCGGAGGTCGGGGAACCGTCCGGCGAGGCCTTTCATACATTCACCCAGGAACAGATGTTGCGGCATTTGCCAGGGTAATATTTTCAAGGGTAACATCGGGAAGACGTCCTTTCCCTAAAACCTCAGTAGCATCAAGTATTTCTATTCCCACAAGCTTTTCCCCAGGCCCGATATTCAGAGCAATTTCCTCATTCAATCTTAATGTGCGGCATTCGTGTTTGCCTTCGATTAGTCTGATATAAAGGGCATCAACTTCCGGATCATAACTGATCTTCATGTCTTTCTCCTTTCAAAAGAAAAACGTATAGACGGTAATAACTATCGTTTCTGTCGCCGTTTCTTTAATAATGGGGGCAACTTGTTTGATTTGATATATCTTTCCGTGCCATGATTGTCCGAACGGAAAGTTATATCGACATATGATCCTGTCACTTTTGGCAGTCTCACGGGAACCGTTGATGACGGCCTGTTTTACTTCATATTCGCTTGCGCCGCGCTCCTCACATTGCTCTCGGGCATGGTGCGTAAGTCTGATCGGTTTCATCGCTTCATTCCCTTGATTTTCCCGGCCCATATGATGTTCGTGTTATAATTGATAGAGTCTCTTTATCTTAACTTTGATACGATTGTTGCCGGCGGCACAGGACAGCATTATTCCATCATATTCATCAGTTCGGATCGCCACGACTGATAGCGGCCCTCTTGCAAGACCTGAAAAAAATCATCGTAATCCGTGGGCGTTAAAAATTTGAACCAGTATCGCTGCGGAATGTCCCTCGCCGCGAGGGCTTTGTTCAATTCATCAAAATGTCTTTTCCCATCGCGATATTTGGCGGCATTCTTTTTTGAATCGTCGCCGTCTTTTTTGATTTCCACAACGATAATGTCATCCCCCTTTTTTAGGAAAAAATCGGGGTTGAAATTTTCCTGGCGTGTCTTCGTTTTTGCTCTTGTTTCCGGCTTGTAGGAGTACGGAAAAGAATAGAAGGATTTATCGGGATTTTTGATGAAGGAATCAATGGCCCCCGCATGAATGAAGAGTTTTTTTATGAACCGGCATTCCGGGACATGGGAAACATAGACAAGTCCCAAGGGTGTCTTGAAATTGTTTTCTTCAATACGATGAATGTTTTCTTTAAGATACCTCAGATCACTGATATCAACGCCATATTTCTTCATGTCTTCCGAAGCTCTTTCAAAGTTCGCGCTTTGCTCCGCCAAAGACTCAAATAAGGCCTTTTGATCGCCCGTCAGCCATGTTGCACTTCCTTCATCATAAAACATCATCCCCTCTTTTTTTAGTGCCCCCTCGTGGAAGGTCTGCAACGGCATCTCCTCCATTTGCAATTCTTGAAGCTCATTTGATTTCATGCTCATCCGGGGATTTTCCTCATGCAGTTTGCGCATCAGGGGACCGAAGGCCTGTTGAAGTTTCAGATAATTTTCATGACTGAGAAAGGTTTCATCATAACCCTTGTCTTTCAATTCCTTGACAATGGCGTTTTTAATCCGTTTTTTTGACCATCTTGCCGCAATATCCTGATTTTCGAGTTGTTTCAGGTAGCCGTGGAGATAGGCGGCGGCCGCCTCGATTTCATAGAGCCCCCGGGTATAGATTTCAAAGCTGTATTCCCCGGATTCGACAAATTTATCGACGTTTGTATAGCTTCTGCTTTGGGGAATGAAACCGAATGTTTTCGGGTCCCCGGCCGGTTTATTTTTGGTTTCCGAGGTGGTCTTTACGGGTTCGTAAGAAAGATTGTACAAAGCAAAGGCGTATTTCGACCGGACCGGATCATATCCCCAGGAGAGGCGGTTTTCAATCTCCAGAACATCGCGATACAGATTCTCGATCTGGGAGGTCCAACGCTCGTGATTATTGACCCTGAGCAAGACCGGTTTGTCTTTTCCTTTCAAGCTTTCCGGAATGCGCAGACCCCGGCCCAATACCTGGGCGATCAGCAATTTGGAATTGAAGGCCCTGTTTTCATGGGGAATCACCTGGAAGACATTCTTGACGTCCCATCCTTCGGTCAGCATACTTACAGATACGATCCATTCCACCGGATTGTCCCGTTCATCGACGCTCTTCAACAACTGGAGATTTTCTTTCCGTACTTTTTCAGGCGTCTTCGTGATGATCCGCCGAATGTCTTTACCGTCTTTTGTGCTTTCCGCCGGCACGCCCGAGGCTACCCAGATAACCTTCCGATATGCCTCTTCAGGGGGAATCTTTTCCTTAGCGGCAATAAAATCGGCCAGTTCCTTCCAGACCCGGACGCAACTACCGATCTTTTCCGTAACCACAATGGATATGGGTTTAACATGACCGCCGTAATCTTCCCAATTCTTGCGGTGATATTCGTAACTGTCCTGAAAACCCTTGTCGATCTGCAAGCCTTCCTCAAATTTATAATCCACCTTTTTGATGACGCCGGCATCAATAGCGTCACGAATGGAAAAACGGTACAGGATGTCATGAAAATACTCATCGCCGATATAGGGCGTCCCGGAAAGATTGACGATATATTGAAAACCGAAATCATCATCCCCCAGGAAATCAAGCCATTTTTTGGTAATGTTGTCGGTGGGGCTGAAGATATGGTGGGCCTCATCGTTGATGACCAGGACCCGGCCGCCTTTTCCCCGGAAGCTGTCGTCAACCGATGATCCTGTCCGCGCATAGGTGGCATGGATATTTTCCACGCAAATATCGCCCTCCAGAATCGGGTCATTGGAACTTTTTATCGCCGGGTTTTTATGGACGGCACCGGCCTCCTCAATGATCTGTTTCAGGATATGATCACCGGCCAACCTTTCGAATTTCTGCTTTAATCCCTCTTCAATAGTCAGGGAGGGGCAAAGAACCAGGACCTTATCCACCAGACCTTCGGCCAGGCAAATCTGTGCCAGGGCGTAAATCACAAAACTTTTGCCCGTTCCGGTAGCCAAATCCAGGCTGCATGCTTTTTTATTCTTCAAAGGAAATTTGGCTAAATATTCGGCGAGATTAGGATATTTCTGTTTCAGCCTGCCGTTTTGCCCGTAGTTTTCCATCGCCAGATCGGCAAGCTGTTTATAACGCTTCGAGAAAAGGAACTTGATGACCTGAATGACCGCATCCTTTTGGAAGGCATATTCACCCCGGCAAACCGTGGACAAGAATGTGTCATATTTGTGGACTACCTCCATGACTTCCGGGGCGGCATCGCCCAGGAGCAACACGAAATCGCTGTTTTTATAAGTCACTTCCGGCATTATCCCTGAAATCCTTTCTCTTTAGGATCTGCTTCTTTTCATTGCCGTATTTATCGACAAAAATGATCATCATATTATCGGACGCCTTTTCTTCCGGAATTCTAACATCCAGGTAATCGCACTCCTTGACCCGTTCCCCATAACCAGCCGTTGACGTTCGTTCTTTCCTTTTCAACTCGGTGTTCACCAGGTCTTCCGCCCAAAAAACCGCATCCATATCGAAGACCTTGCCGTTGAAATTAAAATCCAGGAGGACCATCGAAAGGGTCTCGAAATTCTCGAAATCTTCGGGGCTGGAAGCCAGGGTATCGGACCGGAACTCCTTGATTCTGATTACATAATCACGACGGCTTTGGGTGAGGAGGTCGGGTTTGGCGGGGGGCAGCCGCAGGTACAGTGTAACCACCCGGGGCGGGGAGATAAAATCGAACCCCACGGCGTCAATGACCTCATTTACGCCGGCTTCGGCGCAGGGCTGGGGGAAGGCGCCCAGGGCTTTATTCTCCATCAGGCGCGTCAGGATGGAAATGGGAACCTTCAGGAATACATAGGTCGTCTCACCAAAATTGATTTCGTCCATAAGGAAGGCAAAGCTGATGACGGGGGCAATCAGATAAAATCGTTCGCCTGCTTTACCGCCCAGGGCATGATGCAGTGATTCCACGTAGCCGATGTCCAGGGTTTCATTTTTGCAGTTCGGATAATCCCAGATATAGGTGCTGTGGACCCCGATGTAGCCATCCACGGGAAAGCCATTGATCGTATGACGATCCTCGCGGACCTCAAAGAGTTTCAGGACAAATTCCCGGTAGGCCTGCCAATCGAGATTGAGAATAGCCTGATTATCATAGATTCCCGCATTGAAGAGGGTAAAGGCCTTCGCGGCAAGGGGCTTTCCCTTTTCCGTTTTCTCTTTTGGTTCGACAAAGGCGACGATATAGGTAATGGAGTCTTTTTTGATGATCTTTCGGCCGTTTTCGTCTTCCTCAAAAGTCTTGATCCGGAATTTGTCTTCCGGACAAATCAACGTAAAATTACCTTTTTTTTGCGTCAGTACGACCAGGGCATGGAGAGTATCAAGAAAGGCATCGTCTATTTCCAACTCGCCTTTTTTGGCCTTTTCATTGACAATAAAAAAGGCCTGGGAATTTTTCAGATGACTATCGAAATCATCAACGCGCTCCAGAAGCTTGCGCTCGTCTTTCTTGGCGGAGCCGATCTGGGTGGTTAGATTGAGCAGGCGTTTTTGGATCGTATAAACGGCAAGTTTCCCGCAATCCATCCCAATCCAGCGGCGGCCGAGCTTTTCCGCCACAGCGAGAGTGGTGCCTGAACCGGCAAAGGCGTCGAGGACGATGTCGCCTTCGTTGGAGGAGGCGTTGATAATCCGCTCAAGAAGTTGTTCGGGTTTTTGAGTGGGATAGTTAAGTCGCTCGACCGCTTGGGAATTCACCGGGAAGATATCCGACCAGAAGTCCATAACCGGTTGCCCCGATAATTCATCAAGGTATCTTTTAATTCGCGCCACACCTTTTTGTGTATAATAGAGGCGATTTTCTTTTTCGTACCTCCTCATCGTTTCAATGGGGCAGCGCCAGATCTTTGTAACGCCTTTCCAAGCATATTCGTACCCGCCCCCCCTAAGGCCAGCACCGATTAAATTATCATCTGCGAAATGCCTCCCGTCAACATCAATATGCTTGTAACGTTCCGCGATGTGGGTGTTGGAGTATTGGCTATATTGAGGCATAAACGAGACATTATCTGATTTTGAATAGAAAAGTATCGTATCGTGGACGTTGGCATATGTTTTTGAATCGCTATGGGCGGAGGTACGCTTCCAGATGATTTCGTTCTTGAAATTGAATTCGCCGAACACTTCATCCATTACGATCTTTGCATAATGAATCTTCTTGGTGTCCAGATGTAAATAAATACTCCCATCATCGGCCAGGACCTCTCTCAGAAAAATCAGCCGTTTCCGCAGGAATTCGATGAACTGGGCGCCAATGATTTTGTCCCGATAGGCCTTTTCCCGGTCCTTCATGAAGTCCTGTTTTGTGGCAAAAGGGGGATCGATATAGACCAGCTTGATTTTATTTCTTGTGCCGTATTTGTCGGGTCCCCGCTGGTCTTCGTAGATCGCCTTCAAGGCCATGAGATTATCACCGAAGATAAGCATATTTTGCCAGCCATCGGGGCAGGAATTGTCCGCATTGAAGCTCCGCACCTCCTGGAGCGGCGCTTCCAGGGTTTCGGCAATGACATCCTCCTTGCGTTTTTTACCCTGATAGACAAGCTGGTAAACCTTCGTCAATTCGACGTATTCGCGATCATCCGCCGGAAACAGCTTGGATTTGTATATTTCCGGCAACGACTTTCCTTCCTGAATTAACGCAATAATCTTCTGTCGGTCGTAATCACTGATGGCCATAATTAGCTTTCTTCATTACGTTTTTATGCCCGGTTCTATAATAGCATACAAGATATGCTTGAAAGTTGTATCCTTCGGCCACGGCATATTCAAGGGTCCGGGAGTTTAACCCGCTTGGATGCCTCCAGACTTCGCTGCCGCCGATATTGCCTTCCTTGTCGTAATCAATAATCCCTCCCGGTTTGTCTTCATCGCTTTCCTCAATAGCCTGACTACTAAAGAAAATGCGCAGAATATCTACTTCAGGATCGTAAAAACTTTCATGACAACCTTTCCCGCAAGTTTGACGGAGCTTTTTCAGAGGGGGATGTCGGAGCTCCGACATACATAATCTATTTGATATTGTTTGATTTTAGACAACACGGAAAAATTTGCCCTCCAAAAAATACCTCCGGATCCTTTTCAGGATAATTCCCGGGACGGCGGATTTTCTCCTGCCTCCTCGAGATTGAGGAAGGCATCTATCGCTTCCTGAAGCGCCGACAGGGATTCATTGACGGCACTCCGCTCATCGGCGGACCAGCTCGCCGCGTCGGCTTCGGTTATCTTCCCCCGTGTTTTATCAAACCACTTTGCCAGCTCCATTGCCGTAGGCGGAACCTTGGCCCCCTTTTTGCGTCCTTCCGCATGTCGCGCCACCTTTTCCTTGTATGCCTCCCAGGCCGTCACCATGCTCCGCTCCTGCTTCCGCCGGGCGATCTCGATGAGGGTATTTTTAGAGACCGTCCGGTCGCCCCGACATTCGTCCCGGATCTTCTGGGGAAGGCGATTCAGGGAGAGGATCTCCGTGAGGGTCGTCCGGGCCTTGTTGATGACCGCCGCCAACTGTTCCTGGGTGTAGCCTCGCTCCTTCATGAGGCGCTGCAGGGCCTCCGCCTCTTCGACGGCGGTTAGGTCCTGGCGGATGAGGTTTTCCACCAGGGCGATCTCGGCGGGGTCGCCGTCAACCATCATGGCGGGAACCACGAGGAATCCCGCCCGCTTGGCGGCGGCAAGACGCCGTTCGCCGGAAACGATGGTCAACCCGCCTTGCTCTTCCGGGCGAAACAGGAGGGGCTGGAGGATCCCGTGCTTCTTAATGGAGTCCGTCAGTTCTACCATCGCCGCCTCATCGAAGACCTGCCGGGGTTGGTTCGGGTCGGGGCGGAAATCAGTAATAGAGATATAGTAGAGCTTGCCTTTTTCATAAGTCGGGGTGGGGGCCATCGTCTGTTT
>JAGPFL010000067.1 GCA_018056545.1 Syntrophobacterales bacterium | reverse complement strand
AGGATCTCATTCCGCAATTCCAGGCCAAGGGGATAAAGTACATGCTGCTCATTTCCTCCGGGTTCAGCGAAGTAGGCACGGAAGGGCGGGAAATGGAAAGGGAACTGGTCCGGGAAGCGGCGGCGGCGGGAATTGTCATCCTCGGACCGAACACGATGGGGATCATCAATCCTCACCGGAAATTTTACTGCACCGGTACGCCGGTGTGGCCTCGGCCCGGAACGATCGGCCTGGTGGCCCAATCGGGCAATCTGGGAACACAGCTTCTGGCCTTCGCCGAACGGGAAGGCATCGGCATCCGGGCCTTCTCCGGTTCGGGCAACGAGGCGATGATCACCATCGAGGATTATCTCAACGGCTTTGAAGTGGACGATCTTACCAAAACGGTGGTCCTCTACATCGAAAGCATCAAGGAAGGGCGGCGTTTCTTCACCGCCGCCCGACGGGTGGCCCGGAAGAAACCGGTAATCATGCTCAAGGGAGGGCGCACCGAGGCGGGTAACCGGGCCGCCGCCAGCCATACCGGGGCCATGGCAGCCAATGTGAAGATCTTCAATGCCGCCTGCCGCCAGACCGGTGTGGTCATTGCGGAGCAACCCATGGATCTCCTCGATCTGTCCGCGGCCTTTTCCTCCCTGCCCCTCCCTAAAGGACGGCGGGTGGCCATGCTGACCCTGGGCGGCGGCTGGGGGGTGGTGGCCTCCGATCTCTGTGTCGAATCCGGTCTGGAGGCCCCTCACCTGACCCCCGAGGTAATCGCGGAGATAGACAAGATCCTCCCCCCCTACTGGAGCCGCTCCAACCCCGTGGATCTGGTCGGACAGTTCGACATCCAAAAGTCGCTTATGGTTTTGGAAACCCTCGTCAAATGGGAGCAATGCGACGCCGTCATTCACCTGGGGGTTGTGGGCAGAAGGTATTTTGTCGCCAATATGATGAAGGCCACCACCAACGCCGATCCCACCTACGGCCGGGAACTCCTCGAAATGGCGCTGGCGAAGGAAAGGGAGGGGGAACAGGCGTTTTACGAAAGGAGCGCCGCCCTGATGGAGAAATACGGCAAGCCCATCCTGGGTGTCATTCTTCTCGAGGATGAAACCACGAAGACGGTCACCGACGTTCCGGGCAGCAGTTACAAAGGCCTGGCCTTCCGGACGCCGGAACGGGCCGTCAAGGCCCTGGCCAAGATGGCGGAGTACCAGGCCTGGCTTGCCCGGGAAGAGCGACAGGACAGCTTGCGGAAGTCGGCATGAGTGCTCTGTATCTGATCCGCCATGGCCAGGCCAGCTTCGGAACGGATGATTACGATCGTCTCTCCGCCACAGGTATCACCCAGGCGGAGCTGCTGGCGGGATACTGGCTGCGCATCGGTTTGGAATTCGAGGCCGTCTATGCCGGTCAAATGAAGCGGCAGATCGACACGGCTAAAGAGGTGCTTTCCCGTTATCGGGAGGCGGGCAGGAAGGTGCCGGAACTTCAAATCCTTCCGGAATTCAACGAGTACGATTCCAAGGGCATCCTCAAGGCCCTAGTCAGGGACATGGCGGCGGCGGATCCGGACATGCGCGGGGATGTGGCCCGATTTTTCACCGATAGAAGGGCCTTCCAGCGGGTGTTTGAAAAGGCGGTGCGGCGCTGGATCACGGACGGCGACCGGCTTCCCGGCGTCACTTCCTGGCAGGACTTCCGGAAACGGGTAACCAGCGGCATCGATACCGTCCGCAAAGAAAACACCCGGGGGAAGACGGTGCTGGTGTTCACCTCCGGAGGGCCCATCTCCGCGGCCTTTCAGATGGCCACAAGGATCTCCGATGGCGACACCCTGCGCATCGTCTGGCATATCGTCAACACCTCCATCTCGACCTTTGCCTACGATGCCGAACGGTTCAGCCTAACCTCGTTCAATGCCCGACCGCATCTGGAGCTGGAGAGGAATCCGGAGCTGATCACCTACCGGTGATGAGGCTGCCGGTCGCCACGGCGGCACTGGGGAGATTGATCTCCATGGCGGCCAGCCAGCCCGGGAGGTCGGTTGTGTATTGCCCCCGGGGATGCCGGAAAGATATTTTTTTTACGTCTCGGTGAAGCATCGAGAAAAGGAGTGCTAATGGATTTCCAGGTATCGGAAAAGATGCAGGCCGTCATCGCCATGATGACGGAATTTGTGGATAAGGAACTGATTCCCCTGGAGCCGGAGTTTTTACGGAAGGAATTCCGCGAGCTCCTGCCGGAGTTGGCGGAAAAACGACGGATGGTGAAGCAGATGGAACTGTGGGCCCCCAATCATCCCCGGGAATGCGGCGGCATGGGCCTGAATCTCATGGAACACGGCCTCGTATCGGAGGTCCTGGGGCGCAGCCCCCTGGGACACTACGTCTTCGGCTGCCAGGCCCCGGACGCCGGCAATGTGGAGATCCTGCATAAATACGGCACTGATGCCCAGAAGGAAAAATATCTCTTGCCGCTGGTGGCGGGGGAGATCCGTAGCTGCTTCTCCATGACCGAGGTGGACATGCCGGGATCGAACCCCGTGATGATGGACACCACCGCCGTAAAGGAAGGCGGGGATTATGTAATCAACGGCCAGAAGTGGTACAGCACCGCCGCCGACGGCGCCGCCTTCGCCATCGTCATGGCCGTGACCAATCCCGACGCCCCCCCGCACCTGCGGGCCAGCATGATCATCGTTCCCACAGACACCCCGGGATTCAATCTGGTTCGCAACATCTCCGTCATGGGCCACGCCGGCAGCGACTACTTCAGTCATGCGGAGATCCTCTACCAGTCCTGTCGGGTTCCCCAGACCAACCTCCTCGGCCCGGAAGGATGGGGTTTCGTCATCGCCCAGGAAAGACTGGGACCGGGGCGGATCCATCACTGTATGCGCTGGATCGGCATCTGTCAGCGGGCCCTGGAGCTCATGTGCCGCCGGGCCGCAAAGCGGGTCATCACCATGGACGGCAAGACCCTGGCCACGCGCCAGATCGTCCAGGCGTGGATCGCCGAATCGGCGGCGGAAATCCAGGCCGCCCGGCTGATGACCCTCCACGCCGCCTGGAAAATCGAAACCCTGGGCGCCAAGGCGGCCCGTGACGACATCTCCCTCATCAAGTTCTATGTGGCCGACGTGCTTCAGAAGGTGGTGGATCGGGCCCTCCAGGTCCACGGCGGCCTGGGCATGACCGACGACACGATCCTGGCCTTTTTCTACCGCCATGAACGGGCGGCACGGATTTACGACGGCGCCGACGAAGTCCACAAGATGTCGGTGGCCAAGCGAATATTAAAGAGGACCTCATGAACAACATCGATGCAGCCAAACCCGTCCGCGCCGGCGAAGAGCTCGATATTCGGAGGGTCGAGGCCTATCTCCGGGAGACGATCCCCGGATTGACGGGCGGCATCGCCGTTTCCCAGTTTCCCAGCGGCCATTCCAACCTGACCTATCTCCTCGTCGCCGGCGATCGGGAATTCGTCCTGCGGCGTCCGCCGTTCGGCCGCAAGGCAAAAACCGCCCACGACATGGGCCGGGAATACCGGGTTCTCAAGGCGCTGCGCCCTCTTTATCCCTATTGCCCCGAGGCCCTGGCCTATACGGAAGATGAGGCGATCCTCGGCTGTCCCTTTTACGTCATGGAGCGCCTCAAGGGCGTCATCCTCCGCAAGGAACCGCCCACGGGGATGTCACTTGCCGCCGGCGACGCCAGGCGGCTCTGCGAGCGGCTCCTCGATGTCTTCGTGGAGCTGCACCGGGTGGATTACCGGGGGAGCGATCTGGAGAACATGGGCCGCCCGGAGGGATATGTCCGGCGTCAGGTCACCGGCTGGTCGGAACGGTACCGGGCCGCCCGGACCCCCGATGCCCCGGATTTCGAGGGGGTCATGGCCTGGCTTCAGGAACGGATGCCCGCCGACCATCCGGCGTCCGCGGTGATCCATAACGATTACCGCTTCGACAA
Source organism: Syntrophobacterales bacterium (assembly GCA_018056545.1). GTDB lineage: Bacteria > Desulfobacterota > Syntrophia > Syntrophales > UBA8958 > UBA8958. Next base: position 5,409 of record JAGPFL010000067.1, on the reverse strand, counting down.
CGTCGTCCTGGCGCCCGACGATCCCCTGCGGATCATCGGCGTCCTGGACTGGGAAATGGCCACCATCGGCGACCCGCTGATGGACCTCGGCGGAGCGCTGGCCTACTGGATCGACCGGGAAGATCCCCAGGAGATGCAGGCGATTCGCCTGGTGCCCACCCATCTGGAGGGGATGATGACCCGGAACGAAGTAGCGGCCTATTATTGCGCCCGGATGGGCTTTCCGGGAGACAACATGGATTTCTATTACACCTTCGGTCTCTTCCGCCTCGCCGTCATCGCCCAGCAGATCTACTACCGGTTCTATCACGGCCAGACCCAGGACCGGCGTTTCGGGATGCTGATCTTTGCCGTCCACGTCCTGGAAAAAAAGGCGCAGCAGGTCATGGAAACCGGCAAGATATAAAGCGACCATGGCAATTCCGAACCGTCGGCAGCGGAGAAGGGATAAGGGATAAGGAAGACATCGCAACAGCAGGAGGTCAAGAAATGAAGGAAGACTGTTTTTCTCTAAAAGGACGCATCGCCCTGGTAACCGGGGCCAGCCGCGGCATCGGTGCCGCCGTCGCCCGGATGCTCGCCGCCCACGGGGCCCGACTGATCATCACGGCCCGGAAGGAGGAAGGCCTGCAGCCCATAACCGGCGAAATTACCGCCCAGGGCGGTGAAGCCTTACCTGTAGCTTGTCATTTAGGAGAACTGAATCAGATCAACGCCCTTTTTGATCGGATCCGCAAGGATTACGGGAGGCTGGATATCCTGGTCAACAATGCCGCCACCAACCCCTTTTTCGGAGATGTTCTCAGCGCCGATGAAAAGGCCTGGGACAAGACGGTGGACGTCAATCTGAAGGGGTATTTCTTCATGAGTCAGCAGGCCGCGAAGATCATGAAAGAACAAGGTGGAGGCGCCATCGTGAATATAGCGTCCGTGGCCGCCGTCCAGCCGGCCCCGTTCCAGGGCATCTATTCCATCACCAAGGCGGGCGTTATCGCCATGACCAAGTCCTTCGCCAAGGAACTGGCGTCGTTCAACATCCGGGTCAACGCCGTCCTTCCCGGTCTTACGGACACCAAATTTTCCTCCCTCATGATCCAGAGCCCGGAGATCATGAAGATCATCCTCCCCATGATCCCCTTGCGCCGGGTGGCACAGCCGGAAGAAATGGCCGGACTGGTCCTTTACCTGGTGTCCGATGGCGCCTCTTATACCACCGGGGCCTGTATCCCTGTGGACGGCGGAATGCTGGCATGAAATCAGAAGCCCGCTTTACGGCACCCTCTGCCGCCGCTTGCTTTCCCGACGAGGTATCCGCCCCGTTTCACGTGAAACAATCCCCTTTTCCCTCGTCAGATCAATATGTTGAGGAGGAGAAAGGGAATAAAGCGGGCAGGCGGGGCAAAGGGGTGCCTTCCGGCAATAGCGTTTTCCGGTATTCACGATCAGGGCGTGGTATTGATTGTACAAGGCGATATCGGCGGGAAGAATGTTCATAAACAATCCCTGTATCTCTTCGTACGAGGCCCGGGCGCCGATGATGTCGTGGCGGATGAGCAGGCGGCGGGTGTAGGCATCGACGACAAAAATCCTCTTCCCCCCGGCATAAAGGAGGATGCTGTCCGCCGTTTCCGCGCCGATCCCCTTGATACTCAGGAGTTTTTCCCGCAACGGTCCGGCTTCCTCCGCCAGCAATGCCTCCAGGGAACCGCAAAAATCTTCTTGTAAGCAGGAAAAAAACGATTTCAGCCGCCGGGCCTTGAGGTTGTAATATCCGGAAGGCCTGATCAGCGCCGCCAGCGTCGCCTCCGGAATCTCCAGCAGCGCCTCCACGGAAAGGACCCGGTGTTGCTTGAGGGCGGCGATGGCCTTTTCCACATTCGGCCAGGCCGTATTCTGGGTAAGGATGGCCCCGACGACTATCTCCAGGGGAGAATCGCCGGGCCACCAGTGGAGGGGGCCGAAATGCTCGTTGAGCACTTCGTAGGCATCGAGGATCCAGCGACCCTTCTCCGGGCTTTGTCCCACCGGAAAGTGCCCGTTCGTTTTCGCCTTACTTGCGTAGGGCGACAAAAAAGGTTGCCTGGCCTCTCTTGATGAGGAGCATGACTCCACCCTTGGCCGTCTTCTTGTTTGCTTCCCGCAGGTAATCCTTGACCGAGGCAATCTTGACCTTGTTGACTTGGAGGATGACGTCCTGGGGCTGAATGCCCACCTCATCGGCGGGACTTCCCGGTTGCACACGGACGACGATCACCCCCGTTTTTTTCGCCATGCCCAGATAACGGGCGATCTCCGGCGTGATCTCCCCGATGACCATCCCGTACTGCTCATATCCTTCCTGACGGGACTGGGCGGTTTCCGGACGGTCCGGCCGCTCGGCGACCTTGACCGCAAAGGTCATCTCCCGCCCGTCTCTAAGCACGGTGATGCTCACCCTGTCGCCTACATGAAACGAGGCGATAAGCAGCAGCAGTTCATGGGTGTCCTTGATTTTTTTCCCATTGATGGCGGTGACGATATCCCCCGGCCGCAGTCCGGCCAGATCGGCGGGATCGCCTTTGAAGACCTCGGAGATGATGGCGCCTTGCCGGTCCTTGAGCTGGAGGGAACGGGCCATATCCTCCGTGATATCCTGCACCGAAACCCCCAGCCATCCCCGGGTGACCTTGCCCTTGGCCTTGAGATCGGGAAGGATGTTCTTTGCCATGGAGATGGGGATGGCAAAGCCGATCCCCTGTCCCTGGGCAACGATGGCGGTGTTGATGCCGATGACCTTTCCCTCCATATTGAACAGGGGACCGCCGCTGTTGCCGGGATTGATCGAGGCGTCCGTCTGGATGAAATTATCGTAAGGACCGGCCCCGATGACCCTTCCCTTGGCGCTGACAATTCCCGCCGTTACCGTCTGCTCCAACCCGAAGGGGTTGCCGATGGCGATGACCCAGTCCCCGACCCGGAGCTTTTCGGAATCACCGATCTCCGCCACCGGCAGATTGTCGCCGGCCTTGATCTTGATGAGGGCGATGTCGGTTTTGGCGTCTTTGCCGATGACCTTGGCCTGATATTCCCGGCCGTCGGAAAGCTTGACGAGGATCTTGTCCGCTTGCTCGACCACATGATTGTTGGTGAAGATATAACCGTCGGAGCTGATGATGAATCCCGAGCCGAGACTCTGCTGTCGATACTCACGCCGGGGGGAGTCACCGAAAAACCGCTCGAAGAATTCATCTCCGAAATAACGGTCGAAAGGGGTACCGCCGCCGAAGGGGGAGCGGAAGCCGCCTCCCTTGAGCACCTTGGTGGTGGAGATGTTGACCACGGCAGGTTTTACCTTTTCCGTAAGATCGGCAAAGGAACCGGGCATCCGGCCACCGTCACCGGGAGAAACGGCCGAGGCCGGCATTACGTCCGTGCCCGTGGGAACGAGAAAAGAGGATCGCAGCACCTCCACGACGGACACCAGAAAGAAGCCGATCAGACAGGCCAGCAAGAACATGAAGAAAGTTTTTCGATTTTTGCCTTCCATAAGCTATGGTTTCTCCTCCTGTCAGGAACTGTTAGATGATTGCGTCTGTTGTGCCGCGCCCTATCACAATTGCCGATGGAATTCAATGCTTATATAGATACTGATCCCCTTAACCGAGTCGGGCAAAACCGGGGCGGACACCCGGCGACGACCTGAAGTTCATCCTTGTTCCAGAACCACGGGGTTGCGCAGCGTGCCGATGCCTTCAATCTCGACGGCTATGCGATCCCCCTCTTTCAAGAAGAGGGGAGGCTTCCTGGTGAACCCCACCCCCTCGGGGGTGCCGGTGAGGATCACCGTTCCCGGCATCAAGGTCAGGGACTGGCTGAGATTGCTTACGATGGCGGCAATATCATAGAGCAGGCCCCTCGTGGAGGCGTCCTGCACCACCTGTTCGTTCAGCACGGTACGGATGGCAAGGCGGTTGGGGTGGGGCAGTTCGTCTCTGGTCACCAGGCATGGCCCCAAGGGGCAGAAGGTATCGAAACTCTTTCCCCTGGTCCATTGTCCCTGTTGTCTTTCAAACTGCCAGTCTCTGGCGCTCACGTCATTCGCACAGGTATAGCCGAGAACGTAATCCATGGCCTCGGTCTCGGGGATGTTCTTGCCCCGCCTGCCGATTACGACGGCAAGTTCGCCTTCGTAATCCACCTTTTCCGGACCTGCCGCCGGCAGCACGATGGGATCCTCGGGGCCGACTACGCTCGTGGAGGCCTTGAGAAACACCAGGGGCTCGGAAATAACCTCGATGCCCGTTTCATCGGCATGGCGGCGATAACTCAGTCCCAGGGCGAAGATATTCGGCGGCGCCAAGGGGGGGAGCAGTTTTTTGATGTGCACCAAGGCGTCCGTCGGCGTCAGTCCTGAAAAGATATCGCCCGCCAGGATCTGAAGAACCGGCGGCTCGTCGGCGTGCCACAAGCCATAATAAACTTTTCCGTCTTCAGCAAGACCTCGGTATATCTTCATACCCACCCTCCCTGTGATTGTTTCGCTGCCCGACGCCCGCGCCTCTTGGAGTAAAAGCGACCTGTCGTCATCTTGGCATCTCGCTTATAAGCTGGTATGGTGGAGTATAGGAAGTTTCTTTCCCACCGTCAAGGGCTCAGCGACGGCCAAATAATCCACCTTGAGGGGCCAAGGGTAGACATGATATACTGAGACCATGAATACCTTTGCGGAAAACATAGGCAAAACAGCGATCCTCTCCGTTCGCTCCCTTCAGGACAACCTGAGTTTCGCCTACCGGATCTTCTCCCGCATCTTCACACCCCAGGCTTACAACAGTGCCGTGCGCATGGTCCTTCTCAATCAGATCTACTTTACCGCGGTACAGATCCTGCCCCTCTTCTTCACCGTCGCCGTCTGTCTGGGGATCGTCTTCATCGGCGTCATCGGAAATTATCTCATAAGCATCGGGCTGTTCTCCTTTTTCGGCCATATGCTGATGGGTTTCGTGGTCACGGAGATCGCCCCGTTCGTGACGGTGCTGCTCATCGCCCTGCGCTCCGGTTCGGCAATCAACGCGGAAATCGCCGTGATGAAGGTCAACAAGGAGCTCCAGACCCTGGCGATCTTCCGGATCGACATGATCAATTATCTTTTTCTGCCGAGGATTATCTGCGGTATCGTTTCCGTGGTCCTGCTGAGCTGTCTGTTTTCCATCATCGTGCTCGCCAGCGGCCTTATCTACTCCGGATTCTTCTTTGAAATGACCGTAAGCGATTACATTACCGTCCTCATGGAATCGGGCAACTTTTTCGATCTCCTCGTCATGCTCGTCAAGTGCGCCGTCCTGGGGTTTTTTATCGTCATGATCCCCATTCGTTACGGGATGCGGGCCACGGACGAGCTGACCAGCATCCCCGTGGCGGTCCTGAACG
>JAGPFL010000066.1 GCA_018056545.1 Syntrophobacterales bacterium | reverse complement strand
AAACCGGATTGGCGTCGGGATCCACCTTCTGGATGATCGGTTCCAGGATGTCCGTAGGCAGCTTGGAACGGATCAGCGACACCTTTTCCCGCACATCCTGCACCGCCAGGTCGATATCCCGTTCCAGGACAAACTCGACGACAATCCGCGAAACCCCTTCGGCACTGGTGGAAGTGATCGTTTTCACGCCGTTGATGGTGTTGATGGATTCCTCGATCTTGTCCGTGACATCGATATCCATGATCTCCGGCGAGGCCCCTTTGAGGGTGGTGGTGATATTGACGATGGGGAATTCTACCCTCGGGAAGAGATCGACGCCGATTTCCGGATAGCTCACCAACCCCAGAATCACCAGGGCCATGATGAACATCGTGGCAAAAACAGGTCTTTTGATCGAGGTGTCAGCGAGCCACATTGACCTTGACTCCCGGAGAGAGATTGTTCTGTCCCACGGTTACCAGGAGTTCACCGTTTTGCAGGCCTTCCAAAATCTCCACATACTCGCCGTATTTTTGGCCGATCTTGAGGGGCTTTTCCTTCGCCTCCCCCTTCTCCACAGTGAATGCCTTGACATTCGTCCCTTCGTACAGCAGTGCGGTAATGGGAACGACAACCACCTCCCGCGGAGTTCCGGTGTACAGCGTGACCCGGGCAAAAAGTCCCGGTTTGAGCAATTGCTGGGAATTGGCCACCAAGGCCTCCGCCTGTAGGGTTCTCGTTTTTTCTTCCAGATGGGGATAGATATTCTTCAGAATACCGGTGAATTCCCTTCCTGGAAACGAATCCACCCGAAACTTAATATCCTGGCCGGACTTTATCTTGCCCACATCCCGTTCGATGATGGAAAAGCTCAGTTTCAGGGGGTCGGTCTGGATCAGATAAACCAATGGGGTACCGTTGCGAACGTAATCCCCGGCGGTGACACGTTTTTCCTTCACCGAGCCAGCCATGGGGGCATATATCTTTGTCTTGGCCAGTTTCTCTTTGGCCAACAACAGGGCGGCCTTGGCACGCTCCACGTCACCCTCCGCTACCGCAAGGCGGGCGGTTATGTCATCATACTGTTGCCGCGTTACGAGCTGCTCCTTGTAGAGGGCCTCCTTGCGTTCAAATTCCAGTCGGGTGTTGGCCAGGGAGGCCTCGGTCTGACGCAGGGCCGCTTCGGCGCGCTTAACTTCCAAACGATAGTCCGTTTCGTTTATTTCGGCGATCAACATACCCCGGCCTACTTTGGCTCCTTCCGCAACGGTAATGCGCTTGAGAATGCCGTCGATCTCGGAACTGACAATGACCTCCTCATTGGCCTTCAGGGTGCCGATAGCCTCAACAAAGGGGCGGAGGGCCCGTTTCTCGACGGCAACGGCCCGGACGTTGAAGATCCGCTCTTTGGGCCCCTTGTCCTCCTTCTTGCCACAACCGGATAGAAAAAGAGGCAGGGTTGCCAGAAAAACGATCAGCAACCGGGTAAATCTCCGCCCATGAAAAATGTCCATTAAGTTCTCCTTTCCCCGCGGGCAATGCCTCATTTCGGAACTGCCTGACCGTTGGTGGGGACATTGCCGGTTATTTCCGCCAACAGGACCCCCGTCACCCGCTTCATGCGGAGCTGAAAGACCTGATGGGAATATACCGCATTGGCCAGTTGCCGTTCCGTGGAAACCAGGAGGGTATTGGCATCCATGACATCGATGCTGTTCGCCAATCCCATTTCAAATTGTCTGTTCACCGCCTGATAGTTCTCCTTGGCAAAAAGAAGCTGATCCGTCAGGGACTTGATGATGCCCAGTTGATTTTTCAATTCCAGATAGGTGGTTTCCACTTCCATGCGAATGGTTTTCTTCAGATCGGCGAGCTTCAAATCCACCTGACGGTCCCTGATCATTGCCTCCCTCACCTCGGCCTGACGCAGGCCCCCTTCGAAGAAGGGATAATTCAAAGCCGCCTGCCCGTAAACGCTTTCCCGATTGATGGTGCTGGGCGCCGGATCCTGATCCATGCGTCCATAAACACCGGAAACGGATAAGACAGGCCAATAACCACCTTTTGCCACCCGTATCTGATCGCCGGCCATCTTTTTTTCGCTTTCCAGGCTTTTCATCTCCGCTCTCCTGGCCAAACCTGTAGCGACATACTCCTCCAGGGGCGGCAGCGGTTCATCTTTCCTTATTATTTCTTTCAGTTGAAAATCTTCCGGGATGCCCACGATTCTGGCCAGCAGCGCCCGGCTCAGATCCAACGCATTTTTCGCCTTGATTCGGTCGGATACGGCTCCCGACAGTTCCCCGTCCGCCCGGAGGAGGACCGTCTTCGTCACCTCGCCGACCCGGAGCCGCTTTTCCGCCGCCCGGCGATATTCGGTCAGTCTCGCCACCGTAGCGTCGGCGATTTCCATTACCTTTTGGGCCCTTAACATCTCGTAATAAGCAGCGGAAACCGTCATTAGATATTCCTCTTTTTGGGCATCGGCCTCGTTTTTCTGCCGTTGGATGTTTTCTCGGGCGATATTGAAGTCGGTGATTTCCCTGCCGTTCAGGGTAAGGGCATGATCCAGGCGGACGCCCCAGGCCCCGGCGTTGTTGGGTTGAATCACCGTACCCGGCAGGGTGAATTTGGTCGAGGGAATGACACTGGACGGCGAATATTTATTTTCCGTATAATCGGTGTATGATCCGTAAGCGGAAAGCTTGGGAATCAGGGCCGCTCTTTTTTTGTCCTTCCCGGCCTGGGCGAGGGCCACATTCTCTTCGGCGATCCTGATCTTTTCGGATCTCTGAAGGGCGATCCGACACAGATCCTCCCAGGTGTATTCGACGGCCCAAGCCCCACCGTCGAACATGACCATAAAAAAAATAGCCATGACTAAATGGGAAGTTATTTTGGCGATTATTTTCAACTTTTTACAACCTCAGCAACTTTGCTTCCAACCTCCATGCCCGGCACGGACACAACAAAAGATGTAAATTGTCTGGTACTTGCGAACATTTTCATATAAAAGTATCGATCCGGTTGGGGGTGCCATATTTTGTCCTCGCGAAGATCGGGGGCGTTTCTTCTCCTTGCCGCAATGTTTGTTTACCCAGCGGCAGGGCTATCCACCAATACATGGTTTTTCTTTTCTTTGAATACCCCACGATTTGCCGCTTGACATGCCTGAGAAGACAGACCAAGTCAATATTTATTTAAAAAAAGGGCAGGTCCTGGCGAACCTGCCCTTGAAAGTTAATACGGTATGTTTATTACTTAATGAGCGGCGGCGGAGTCCAGTAGACCTTCTTGCCGTAGATGGTGTTGCAGACCACGGCACCGGCCATGTAAACACCATACCAGCCGGAGAAGATCAACAGGTAGCCGATGATGGGTTTGAAGGTCTTGGGATCGCCGTACCAGCCCGTATCGACGCCGACGATCATCCAGAGGACGATATCGATGGCCACGACCAGGAAGAAGAGACCGCTCTTGGCATAGGCAGGGGTCACCGCGGTGAGGAAGGCGGCCCCGGCCATCCAGTTCCAGCCCTCGACCACGACCGCTTTGGCTAGCATGCCGCCGACGGCCTTGCCGATTCCCGCCTTGGCGGCGGTGAGCTGTTCCGGAGTGAGCATCTTGACGTCCGCCACCCCGGCGGCCGCCACGGCGGCATCCATGGCCTCTTTGGTGGCCTTGGGGGCGAACATGAAATTAATGGAATACCACTTGGCAAACACACTGAGTGCGGCAGCAAACATGAAGAATGCCGAGAAGAAGAGGAAAACGTTACCACCGGTGATGTTATGATCTTTCAATTCGATCACCGCCGTGGTGTACTGGACGATGCCGCCGCCGACAAGCCAGGCGGCCAGCAGGGGAAGGCCGGATACGTCGACTTTTCCAAGAAAGACTGCACCAAATCCAAAACATGCTACAGCGAGAGCTCCCAGTCCCGCGGGACCTGGGGTTGCAAAACTGTGTTCATGCGCCATAAATCAATCCTCCTTTTTTGTTTTTAAGAATTTGTCTGAAATGTCAAAAAACGTCTGAGCGATGCCGCCTTTGGCACTTCTTTTTTTCATCCCTCCTTTCTCTTTTATTTAATGTTACTTATTAAATGTTTGTCTGGATATGAATCGTGAAACTTGCCTGCGGGATTTGGTTTTATCGTTCCCCCCGGGCTAATAAAGCAGGCCTTTTCTATAAAAAAAGAAGGCAGAAGAATGCTAACAGATCACAAATCGCCTTGTCAAGGGAAAATTCTCTGTCTAACTACCAGAGCTTGCCGTATTTGGCCACAATGAGCAGAAGCCCCAGGAGCCAGAGCAGGGACAGGAGGAGGGCAAAATTTCCTCGGTTGAAGGTGCGTCTCTTGGCGAGGTTGTCTATTTGCTTTTGAAGTTCCAGGGCCTTTTTTCTTTCCGCTTTTCGTTTCATGGACATGGTTAAAGCCTCCTGGGCATGGATATTTTAATAACTGTCCGGGTGTAAACGGGGTTTTGATTTTGCCGCCGCTATTTTCCCGACATGAAGGGATCCCAGTCGAACCCATAGAAGTCACTGTTGACGGGAATCTTGTAATTCCGTCGCTCCGCGGACGCCGGGTACCTCCGGGCGCCCCCTTCCTTGGGCAGCATGGAGACGGGGAACCTGGGAGGAAGGAGTCCGTTTTCGTAAGCCGCTTTCGTCAGCCATTCCCGATCATCAGGGTGGGCGATGGAGATGATGGCCGCCGCCCTTTCATATCCGTTGAGGCCGCGAAGATTGACGATGCCGTATTCGGTGCAGACATGGGAGACGAACTGGGCGGGGACATCCACGGAACAACCTTCCGGAAGGAAGGGGACGATCCGGGAGGTACCGTGTTTGCTTCTCGTGGTGGCACAACCCACGCCGCGTCCGCCTTTGGACTGGGCAGCGCCGACGATGAACTGAAAGAAACCCCCGGTGCTGGAAATCGGTCGCTTTTCATAGAAACCGCAGCACATCTGTCCCAAGAGATCGACAGCCACAAAGTTGTTGATGGCAATCATGTTGTCCAGGCGGGTCAGGGTCTGGAAATTGTTTGTATAACCGATGTCGTACACCGCCAGATTCTGGTTGCGGTGAATCGTGTCGTAGTACCAGTCCACATCCACGGGAAAGGCGAAGGTCCAAACGCTCTTCCCTTTGTCGGCCGGCAGGGTCTTGTACCTGTTGGTGACCATTCCGGATTCGATGAGGTTGATAAGACCGTAATTCAACATCTCCGAATGGATGCCCAGGTCTTTCAGGCCCGCGTCCGTCATGGCCGTGGCCACTGCGGAGGGCAGACCGCCGATACCGAGCTGTACCACGTCCCGATCCCGCATGATCGTCAGCACATGCCGGGCGATCTTCTTTTCTTCCTCGTTGGGTTTGATGGCTCTCTCATTTATCTGGGGCCACTTGTATTTCTCTACATCCACTTCCACCCAGTAATCGATCTCGTCGATCCCGATGGTATTGAAGCGTCCCCCCTCCGCCCAGGGATAGTCGGCCCGGACCTCAACGACGATTTTCTTGGCGCATTCGCTGAGGGTCCGGCAATTGTTCGTACCATAGGACCAGTTGAAAAATCCGTGTTCATCCGGCGCCGTGGCGGCATTGAACCACCAATCCAAACCACGGTGCGCCTTTGTCGCATGGGCAAAACGATAGTGGGCGAAGTACATCCCCAGTGACCAACCCCAGTTGGCCCAACTGGTGACGCCGTTGATATCCCTGGCCTTGCGGTTCCAGGGGAAAAAGAAAAATTCGTGGAAGGCGTGGTATTCCTGCTTGGGGTCCACCTGCTGAAATTCCGGATGGGGGAAGAAATTGGCATAGTTCCAGATTTCGATGTCCTTCAGCCGGCGACCGAGATGCTTGGCCAGCTCCTTCATACACACCGTGGAATCGCCGCCTACGGAACCGGGTTGGATCCAGTCTCCCGATTTCACCATGTCGACGATCTGCCGGGGGGTGCGCTTTTTGTCACGGATCTTTTGCTGTACCGGTGTGGTCATAACAATCGCCATTTTTGTCTTCCGGCTCGGCCATTACTCTTTGCCGCCGTGAACCCCGGTTTCAAAGGCGTTAGGATTCGTTGCCGGCGACGCCTTCAGGGCCGATAATTTCGGTTTCAGTATTCGTTCTTCCGGATCGTTGTCAAGGGAAAATTCCCCGCCGGCAATCTTTTCATTGCAGGTGCGGCCTTTTTAGGCTATGACGCCGATTAACACCACGGTCATGCAAAGCACTCCGATTAGTATCCGGGAGGAATACTTTTTTGCGCTCCATTGCCATCCCCAAAGAAGCCGCCACGGTCATCCTCATGAGGCCGTCACCGGATGCCGACCGGGGGCCTTTTGAAGTCCTGATGGTCCACCGGCACCCCGACAGCCTATTTGTGCCGGAATGCTACGTTTTTCCGGGAGGTTGCATCGACGGAGGCGACTGCACCCCGGAGCTCGTCCCATATTGCCGGGGTCGTGACGCCGAAACGGCCCGGCGAATCCTGGGAGACATGCCCGATGCCGCCATGTCCTTAGGGGCATGGATCGCCGCCATCCGGGAGACCTTCGAAGAAACGGGAATCCTCCTTGCGCAACCGACGTTTTCCGGGGAGAAACTGGCTCACTTTCGCCGCCTGTTGCTCTCCGGCAAGAAAACATTTGCGGAGCTGGTCCGGGAGGAGGAATTGATGCTGGCCTTGGATCGCCTCGAGTACTTCGCCCATTGGATTACCCCTGAATTTTTACCCTACCGCTACGATGTCCGCTTTTTTGTCACCCGGGCACCGGATGGCCAAACCGCCAGCCCGGATGGCGTCGAGTTGACCGGCCATGTCTGGATCACTCCTCGCCAGGCGTTGGACGATTACGCCGCCGAACGCTTTCCCATGGTTCTTCCCACCATCATGACCCTCCGGGAATTGGCGGCTTTCCCGAATATCGAGGCGGTTCTTACCGGCGCCGCCGCCAAAAAAGTGCCTTCGATCCTCACACGGGTGGTCGCCAAGGAGGATCGTCTGGTGGAGATCATGCCGGACGGCACAGTCTTCAGCCCGGTACGTTGATTTTTGGTCCCAAGCGTTTGTGGATTGTGTACGATGAAGAAAATGCTCAGTGTTCAGGACCTGCTGGCCATAGAAATCAAAGGATTCCTCCACGACGAGGAAGCCCTGCGCCTATATGAAACGGCCAGGGAGGCGGGCCGTCTTGGACCGTGTCTGGAGATCGGCAGCTATTGCGGCAAATCGGCGGCTTTCATCGGCCTGGCCTGTCAGCAGCGCCGGTCGGTGTTGTTTTCCATCGATCATCACCGGGGATCGGAGGAGCAGCAACCGGGAGAGGAGTATTTTGATCCGGAAATCTTCGATGAAGCTCAAGGTCGCGTCGATACCTTCCCCCTCTTCCGGAGGACCATGGAAAAACTGGGGCTCACAGACACCGTAGTGCCCATTGTCGCCCCTTCCGTTCTGGTCGCCCGCGCCTGGCGCACCCCGCTGAGTCTCGTCTTTATCGACGGCAGCCATACCTTCGCCGCCGCCTTTAACGATTATTCCTCCTGGGCGACCCATATCCTCCCGGGCGGTTTTCTCGTCATTCACGATATCTTTTTGAATGTCTCCGGCGGGGGTCAGGCCCCGCATACGATCTATCGCCTGGCGGCCGCTTCCGGCCTGTTCCGGGAGCTGCCCATGACCCGCAGCCTGGGCGTTCTCCAACGGCTCCCCGATATCGGCGCCCCACCCGCGGCATTACTACTCTGGGAAGATCTCAACAAGGGATAAGGCCGCCGCCGGACACGATCAACTCCAAACGTCGACCCGGTTGTTATGGGTCCAGATCCAGCGCCGACCTGCTTTTTCGGGGACAGCCTTAAGGAAACCCCGGGCAATGAAATCGCCGAGAGTCCGGCGCACCAGCAAGCCGTCAAAACCGGTGGCCTTTTCGACCCGCCGGCAGAGCAGTTCCCGGAATGCGCCTTCTTCTTCCATCCCTTCGGCTGTCCCCAGGGTTTCGATCAGATCCTCCGAAAACAGGCGGTAAACCAACTGGGTACGGAAATAACCGGCCACATGGAGGTCCTCTTCCGGGGTATTGTCCCCGGTACCGTAGTTCCGGACCTGCCTTTCCCAGCCCGCCATGATCTCGGCCTCGAATTCGGCCACAAAGGCGTCGATTTCCCCCGGAGACAGTCGGGATGTCCTGGTGACTGCCTGATTGGCGTCATAGCGGGTCCAGTCGTCGGTCAGAATCTCCAGATCATAGTCCGTCGCCTGTTCCCGCACCGTCGTGCCCGGAAAGGGCGCCAGGATATGATAACCATATAGAGACCCCAAAGAAGCGGCAAAACGCTTCGTATCCGCCAGCGTTTGTGGCGACTCCCCGGGCAGCCCGACCACAAAGGAGGTGTGGGCGAGAATACCCACTTCGTTGCACAGACGCACCGCCCGACGTACCTGATCCAGGGTGATCCGTTTCTTGATCCGGGCGAGCATCTCCGGGTTCCCCGATTCGACGCCAAAGCTGATGCTGTCGCAGCCGGCATCTTTCATTATTTCCAGCGTCTCCCGATCCACGGTGTTTACCCTCGCAAAGGCACTCCAGGTCAAGTTCAACCCCCGGCGTCGGATCTCCCCGCACACCTCCCGCACTTTTTTACGGTCCGAGACGAACAGGTCGTCGGCGATGTTGATGCGGTCGATCCCATAGGACATGATCTCGACGATCTCATCCACTACCAGGGAAGCGGAGCGGTGGCGGACCTTCATCCCCACCATGCGACGGCCCTGGCAGAAGATACATTCATAGGGACAGCCCCGTCCGGTGATGATGCTGATGGGATAGCCCAGGGCCCGATAGCGGGAAAGGGGCAGCAGATGACGGGCCGGCAGGGGCAATCTGTCCAGTTCCGGGATGAAGGGACGGGCTTCGTTCACCCGCACTTCCGCTCCGCTTCGGAAGGCGATGCCCCGGATACGGGGCAGAAGGGCGATCTTGAACCGGGCGTTCACAAGCTCTTCGATGGTGTCCTCCCCTTCCCCCATGACGATCAAATCGATCCCCGGGTAGGTTTGCAGGGTTTCCGCCGCCGTGAAGGAGACATGGGGGCCGCCCATGACGGTGACGATCTCCGGCATATGCCGCTTGGCCTCTTCCAGGATAGACGCCGCCTGGGGGAAATTCATGGTCACCGAGGTGGCGCCGACGACATCGGGACGAAAGGCTTCCAGCTCGGCATGAAGCTTCGCGGGGGTATATTGCCGGACGATGTAATCAAAGATCCGCACCTCGGCACCGGCGGCGAGGAAAGCGGCGGCGACATAACTTACCCCCAAAGGCGGGGCGGGGGCCTCGGCAAGGGGGTACGGCGGGGCGATAACGGCGACGCGCATGGGCTAATCGCTCCTGCCGGGAAAAATCATGGAGCGCAGCCAGCCGAGCCAGGTGTTGCCCTGAAGGAGGTGGCGGTCGATGGCGTCG